>JAFGCD010000038.1 GCA_016932835.1 Sedimentisphaerales bacterium | reverse complement strand
GATCTTTGAAGATTTCCCAAACTTCGTATTAGCAAGTACTTGCGTAAAAAAATAGTGAGAATTGGAGTAGACTTTTAACATAGGAGTACTGAAATGGCCAGGCAGACATCAATCTTCACTATTATGATTGTTCTGAGTCTCGGGCTTATCCTGCCCGGTTGCAGCGAAAACAAAGGTTACGAGATCCAAATCGAAACGATCAAGGCCGAACTCGCAAGAACCGAAAGTGAACGAGACAGCCTCAAGGCCAACGTGGACGCCGTTACCCAGGAACGCGACAGACTCAAGAAAAAAGTCGATGAGCTTATAACCTCCCGCACCGAACTTGAGGTCAGGGTCAACGGCCTGGCCGCCGCACGCGACACACTCCAGAAGCAATTTACAGACCTTGCCGACGCGCGGAACCAGGCGAACGCAAAAATCGATGAGTTGACCAAGGCAAAGGATCAGGCCATCGCCGAGGCAAAAGCCGCTCAAACGCAGATCGACAGCCTCAGTGCTCGCCTCCAGAGCGAAACGAACAAAGTCGCCGAGCTTGAGAACCAACTCAAGGAGGTCAAGGCGGCAGTCAAAGGCCTCCAGGAAAAGGTCGATCTCTAACCCCCGGCTCATGTGAGCCCCTGTAATGAACGCAACTATTCCGCCGAGCGGCAAATACCAACTTGTTCTGAAAGGATACAAATGAAAGCGTTGATCACGCTCATCCTGATTGTACTGGCCGTATTTTGCGTTGTCGGCTGCGGACCGGGACAGCCATTCGAAATCGAGAGCATGGGAATGGACACACAGCAATCAACTCTGACGACACAGGTGGCATCGGCGAATTAACCGCACACCCTCTATCCCAACCGCATCTTCTCGAGCCGACATTACTGCACAAAAAAAAGGGTTGGCATCCTTGCCCACCCTTTATTTGCCTCATAGAATCCTGCCTAACTTTCATCAGGATTGCGAGAAATGCCCAATTACCTGTCGAGACGCCGACTACGACCGACGCCGCCGCATCGCTCTAACCATCGGTAATCTCACGCGGGTCTTTACCATTCTCGATTGCGTCTATTTTCCTCACTCTCCTCTGATGCCGTCCGCCGCTGAATTCCGTATTGAACCACACTTCGACAATCTTCCGCAGTAAAACCTCTCCAATCTGGTCACCCGATACACAAAGAACATTGGAATCGTTGTGGTGGCGGGAAATGGCAGCACTCAACTCGTCATGACACAACGCTGCCCGGACACCCTTGATCTTGTTTGCAGCTATGCACATTCCGATCCCCGTTGCGCACGCCAGAATACCTCTGTCGGCCCCCTTCTCAGAGACCGCCTTCGCACAAAGATACGCCGAGTCGGGGTAATCAGCCGGATTGCCGTTATTCGTGCCAAAATCGATGGCCTCATGGCCCAACTCGGCAATAATCGCCTTAACCTGCTCTTTGGCTTCAAAGCCCCGATGATCGCTTCCAACTGCTACCTTCATATTACAAGTTCACCGATCCTCTTTTTCACAGCACTTTCGATCAGATCGGCACATTTCCTGTAAACCGCCTGAGGCTGCCCTATCGGGTCAGTAATATTATGCTTACCGGCCAACAAAACACATTTGCCCGCCGCATCGGGACATAGAGCCAATACTCTTGCCTGATGCATCCGCTCCATAGCAAATACCAAGTAACTCTCCTCAATTAGCTTGCGAGACAACGGTTGGCTTCTATGGCCTTGTATATCAACACCTCTTGCCGCACACGCGGCCGCCGATTCACGGCTCACCGGAGAGCCCACCATGTCCAGCACCCCGGCCGACATCACCTTATAACCCATCTCACCAAGAGCGTCAACCTCACAATTCAACTTTTCTGCCAAATATTTCCGAAAAATTCCCTCCGCCATTGGGCTTCGGCACGTATTGCCCGTACACACAAACAAAAAATGAACCTGAGAGAAATCCTCAATCTCCGCATCCGAATACACTCCACCCCTCAAAATCTCAACTTCTCCACCACTGATCCGCACAACCGTACTGCTCTTGCCGTACTTGCACGAACCGCCATCGAGAATCAAATCGATCTGCCCCGAAAGCGCCGCCGCGACCTCGTCGGCATCCACTGCCGGCGACTGCCCGGCATGATTCGCGCTCGGCGCGACAACTGGATTGCCGGTCCGCTCCAGCAACGCCCCGGCAACAGCATTATCCACACACCGGACACCAATGCAGTTATCCCGATAAAGCCCCTTGAACACCTCATCCTTAAGGCGCTGCCGCTGGCGCTCGATATCATCGCCATTCAACTCAAATACGATAGTCAAAGGCCCGGGCCAGGCCTTCTCAATTAACCGCCCCGCTCGCATGCCGATAGTAGGAACATATCGCCCGACCTCCTCTTTACGGCTAATATGAAGCGTATAAGGTTTTGACGGTTCTCTGCCCTTGACATTGCTCAGTCTCGCCAGCGAATCGCCTTTCACTCGAGACGCGATTCCATAAACCGTTTCCGTAGGAAAAGCGACAAGCCCTCCCCTGTCAACGAGCTCCGCAACCTCTATAATTTGCCCCAAATCAATATTCGCAGCATCGAGTTTGACAATCTTGGTCTTCATTGCCAGCACAACATACACCAAACAGCCATACGTGGCAAGAAAACTCACAAATCCACCTAAAGATGCGTGCCCGGCAGTGTCGCCCCGGCCGAGGAGTTATAAGCCGTGACAAAACAAGAATTGTTCTCCACCGATATTCCCCCCGCCGGTTAATCCTTCGATGGCCGGCACGATCGGAGCACAACCTTCGACGAACACGCCGAAATCCCGAATATGGAACACGCCGGTCCCCAAAACAGAATACGGAATCGCACCCGAACGCCCCTATTGCTCCGATGCGCCGTCAAAGACTCGCACCATATTCTTACCGGCCTGCTTGGCCTTATACAGCGCCTCATCCGACCTGCCCGTAACATCCTCGGGATTCATATCCGCGTCATACTCCCCAAGTCCCACACTAACCGACAGGTGGATCGGCCGTCTATTCCAACTCGTCGGTCTGGCTGCAACCGCCCGGACCATGCGCTCCGCAACGATTTTAGCATCTTTCAAATCCGTGTTCGGCAAAATAACCGCAAATTCATCCCCCCCATACCGCGCCGCTGTATCAATCTGCCTGATACAGCTCTTAATCCGCTTACTTATCTCCCTGATAACTCTGTCCCCCGCTCGATGCCCGTATGTGTCGTTAATCTTCTTCAGATTATCAACATCAACCATTAGCAGCGATATCCGGCCTCCGTATCGCCGAGACCGCCAAAGCTCCTTCTCAAGAATCTCATAGAAGCTCCTGTAATTGACCAGCCCGGTCAAACCGTCCGTAGATGCCTGCCGCTGCATCTTCTCGAAAAGCTTAACATTCCCTATCGATGCCCCCACCAATTGGCTCAACAACTCTATCAACGCAATGTCGGTAGCATCAAAATTCCCGTCGGTCTTGTCTGCCAGGTTCAAGACGCCCACAATCCTGCTCTGGCAAACAAGCGGTGCGATCGCACAGTTCTTTGTCTCGTAGTTGTCAGCGAAGGCTCGCTGCGATTTCTTTATCACCGGCTTGCTGTGCGTATCTATATCCCCAACGAGTATAAGCTCCCTGCACCTGACAGCCATTACCATCGGCGAAGGCGGATTCTGATTCAGCGAAACTATCTTGTTAATCAGATAAGAGTGATTGTGCTTGCAAAGATGAAGTATATTGTTCGTCTCATCGAGTATATAGAGCGATGCGAACTTCACGCCGACCATTCTCGGTATATTCTCGACACAAACCTCCGCTATGCGATCTATGTCTAGACAATTCACCTGCCGAGCCAGGGGAGTAATCTGCTGAAGCAGAGATACGCTCTCGTCGAGATTATTCTCGGCCCCACCGGTACTATCGTCAATTCGGCGCATACTAAGACAACCGTACAAATATCACTATCTGTTAATGCGTACAACGTAAGGTGGCCATCCACCTGTGTCTTGTATCGGAAACATAAGCCTCCTCATTAGGCAAAAAATCCACAGAATGCGCCTGCAAAGCCGTCTTTATAGCCGGGGTCAGGCATCACCCAGCCGACGCATCCGGCGCCAATCGCCCGCCTGAGAAAACTTCACGACAAAAAAAGTGGGACATTTTCCGATGTCCGTCCGAAAAGAAACGGCCCTCTTAAACGAGAATGAATTTTTCTGAAAAAATTTCAAAAAAATTTGACAACGCGGAAATCATATTTTACATTTTACAAAACGTAAAATATAATTTACCGTATGGCAGGTTCGTTTATGAAGGTTTGGCGCAACGTAAACTGAAACCGGAGCCAAATTGCGACCCGGCAAAATGACATTATCTATAGTACGAACCGACAGAGTGATGGCGTCCGTGATACCACATCCAGAAGTAATGCAGCCTGTCACAAGACTCGGCAGGTTCTCGGCGGAAGCCACGCAAGACGGGAGACTCACCCGGGACATGCTGCAAACGCAGAAAACTGCCGCAGCGGAAACACGCCGCGGAAAAATGTCACCTGCCGCGCGAATCGAAAGACTCATGTCATCGGCACGCGAATGTAAGAATGGTGACAACGTGGAATCGCTCAATCTCAAGGAAGGTTGTTCTCAATATTCTCGGAGAAGCACTGTCAACTGAAGAAGAGGCGTCAATGGCACAATCACAAAGTGGAAGCGAAGTTCTTTCCATACCGGCCAAGCTTTATCGGATCGGCGAACTGGTGGATTACACACCGTTCTCGCGACAGACGATTCACAACTACACAATAATGGGACTGATTCGCGAAGTTGAATGGACCAAAGGCGGTCATCGGCTTTACGATGAGTCGGTTTTCCAAAAGCTGTCGCGAATACTGCAACTTAAAAGAACAAAAAGTCTCGCGGAGATACGCCGGATTCTAAGCAGCGAAGAGGCTGCCGGCAGATTGACACCAGGCAGGAAGAACAAAGATTCAGCAGGGAACACACGGTCTATTGAGAACAACTGAAGATAATATCTTGTCGATCAAGACGGCTTTATAAGTCGCCTATTCGATGAAGCTGAAAGAAAAGAACGGAATTATCAAGGATGATTGATCACTCTGACCTTTCACAAATCAGGACTCGGACAAATACCGGCGGAGGGGCGTGGTTGCGCAGATACGTCCCAAATGCCTGCGGAATTCCGCTTTCTGTCGCGGAGCAGGATCGTTGTCTATATCAATCGGTTCAAGACTCTTGTGCCATATCCACAGGAGCCGGCAGGACAAATGCAGATTTAAGAGCGAGGATTTGACATGGACTTACACGCTATGACTATGGACAACATCAGCGAATTGCTCGAAATGATAGTGGAGTTCACCGAGAAACGGCAGAAAGTCCTTACCCGAAACATAAACTGCGTACATGACCCTGGTTTTGTTCCGAGGGACCTGGCGCTTGATGAATTCGCGGATTTGTTGAATACGGCCATTGAAGAGCATCTCTGCCACCACCGCCTGGTTCTATGTGACACAGACAACATCACATTCGAAATTGGCGGAGGTTTCAATGTCAAAGCGATTGTTGACATCGGCGCCATTGAGCTTCTTGAAAAATGCCGTGACGACTACATTGAAGGCCAGGTGAACAAACTCCTGGAGAACGCGCTGAACCAGCGAGTTGCGGCGGAATTACTCAGGGAAAGACAAGCGGCCGTTCCGCTTGTTCAGTAACTAACTTCGTAAGGAAGCATTAAGAGGAGAAATGAAAAAGCAAGCGTTTCACTTAGAACACATGATTGAGGCGAGCAGACGACCTGCAACCGTGCTGGCGATTGCCAGCGGCAAGGGAGGGGTCGGCAAAACGAACATTGCCGCTAATCTCGGAATATGCCTGGCTGCTTCGGGCAAAAGAGTCGTGCTGCTCGATGCGGATATATCGCTTGCCAATCTTGACGTCATATTAGACGTCAACAGCACCTACAACATATCCCATTTGCTGAATGGGCAAAAGAGCATAGAAGAGATCATTCACGTCGGTCCTAAAGGTCTTGAGATTCTGTGCGGCGCATCCGGGATCGAGGATCTTGCCGAACTGGGCGAATTTCAGCGTCGGCGATTGATAGATGAGTTGTCATCACTGCAGGATCAACGTGACGTAATAATCGTAGATTCAGCGGCCGGCATTTCCAAGACGGTGGTGTCTTTCTGTCTGGCGGCTGACCATGCCCTTGTCGTTACCACACCTGAGGCCACAGCCATTACCGACGCCTATGCGATGATCAAGGTGCTCTCGGGCAACGGTTTTGCCGGTCGAATCAGTCTTCTGGTTAACATGGCCGAGTCGGCAGCAACCGGACGCAAGATATACCAACAGATAGCAGATGTAGCCAAGCGTTTCTTGAATGCTCAAGTTGACTGCGCCGGCGTTATTCTCTGGGATGATCGTCTGCGCCGCGCCGTTCGGCTGCGCAAACCCGTTGTTTTGGCCTATCCTAACTCCAGAGCTGCATCTTCCATAGTCGCGCTTGCAGCGAAATTGAGCCAGGGTATGGCCGTAAGGGCCGATAACGAGAGCTTCTTCAGGAAGGTCGTGGACTGGTTCTTCTAAAGTAATCGAGCCAAATGCCGATAATCATAATTACAGAACGTTTTGCGTCGCCTGTTGACGACAGGCCGACTGCGAACAATGGGGTGCAAAAGTTGAAGCTCGTCAAACTGAGAGTTATTGGAACCGTTGGATATCACGGAGGAATACTTTGAAGACAGATCAGAAACTCAGCATCGAGCAGGTGTGGGAGCAATTCCACAAGACCCACGAAGACTATTATCGCAATCTTCTAATGGAGCATTACCGCGATATTGTGCGGTACGCCGCTGAGCGACTGCATGCCAAACTCCCGGACAAAGTGGAAGTGGACGATCTTATCAGCGCAGGCATTTTCGGCCTTATGGACGCTATAGACGCATTCGACCCTGAGCGAGGGGTTAAATTCGAGACATACTGCTCGGCTCGAATAAAGGGCTCTATCCTGGATGAGCTTCGCAGCATGGACTGGGTGCCAAGGCTTGTTCGTGCTCGCGCCCATCGCCTATCGCGCGCTACCAGCGCACTGGAGGCATATCTCGGCCGCAAGCCTTCCTCCGAAGAGATAGCCGACGAGATGGGCCTCGATATGGTGGACTTCACCAGACTTCAGAAAGATGCTAATGCCGTGGGGCAGGTCTCGCTAAATACCAAATACAGCGATGGCGACGGCGAGAAAGATATCCGTGAGATAGATATCATCAAGGACGAACGAAGCGAGAATCCCGTTGTCGAGGCACAGAAACGGGACCTTAAAAACCTTCTGACAAAAGGCTTGACGCGTGCCGAACGTTTGATAATCGTCCTGTATTATTACGAGGAAATGACGATGAAGGAAATCGGCGCGACCCTCGATCTCTCGGAGTCCCGCGTTTCCCAGATGCACTCGTCCATTGTGGATCGTTTGAAGGCCCAGATGCACACCCGTAAGAAGGAATTTGCCGTCGAATAGTGCCCGCCCGGCCGCCGGCCTGCGCCCTGCCTTCGCAGCCATAATCACCGATGATTACTGCCTTTGCGCGCGATCGGCTC
>JAFGCD010000037.1 GCA_016932835.1 Sedimentisphaerales bacterium | reverse complement strand
GACGGCCCTCTGTACACGAGTATCCGACTTTCACCTAAGTCATCGAATTTGAACCATGTGGTAATCGAATAGCTCTCCAAGTCGTAACCCACAATATCCGGCACACTGATATAGCCGCCCAGAGGGAAATGTCCGGCGGCTGTCGGATTGCAGAGCATATCCGCCGTATTCGTGGGCTGCGGACTTCCACCCACAGTTCCATCGTGACCGTTGCCCGAACTATCTTGACCTATAGGTTGGCCGGGGTTGAAGGCATAATAGCCTATCAAGCCGTCCATCAATGAGGCTTCAGTGACTGCGGGCGACAACCCGACAGCCAAAGTCATTAACAACAAGAATACCTTAAAATTTCCCATGTCGTTTCTCCTTTCCATGAATCAAAACATGCTATGTCCACCAAAATTTCTCTCTATCAAACACACTCTCTGCGGGCAACGCACACATATCGCGCACAGTGTTCTGGGAGCTAACTCATTAAGGGGGCGGAACCGTCCTTTTCCATCACATTCCTGCCTGCCTCTTATTAGTGACGCCAATTATACACGGGGGGGGGGGATGTCAAGGAAAAAATGCGGTAGTTATAGGACTATTAGTCTGGTTTCCTGTAAATTACCGAGAATTCAGAAGATACCTTCCGGCCAAAAACGAGTAACAACAGGTCAAGATACTGCCTGTGAACAAGTCCGCTGCGGTTCTATGTCTGCACAAAGAATACCGGCACCGCTTGATTCCTGGACGGCGTTTTCAATGCATTGTCAAGGCCGGACCGCAACGCTTTTCTCGCCCGCCGCCTCCGCCCGCGCAACCGATTCCGGAACACTCCGCTCCAGCGCTTCATCGAATGTAACATCGGGCCGATAGTTCGCATGTCCGGCATACTTTGCGTTCAATCGCCCCCAATACGAACGATGAAACTGGCAGTTGACGTCGAGCCAGTTGGTCACTTCGAGCAGTTCTGCCTTGCTGACTTGAATATCCTTGTGCGACTCAATGAGCTTAGCCGTGTAGGTCCGCAGCCTGGCGTCTCTCATCTCGATCCTGCCCTGCGAGAGCATGCCGGCCAGCGGACTGCTCAAGGCCCCCAGCACGTAAGGCCCGAGGTATTCGATACCTGCCGAAGCTGCATCCTCATTCCGAGGCGACCGGCAACCGAGTAGCTGCTTATCGCTTTTGGATAGTCTGATAAGATTATTGTAAGAAATACTGTAAACCCACTCGGGCTCGCCCGCAAGGTTGAGCCCGCCCTCGGCCTTGTCCGAACTGTGGCATTGCAGGCAGTGACGATCCCAGACAGGCTGAATCTGCCGGTCGTAATCGAACAGCTTTCGTGCCGCTTTCTCGCCGGGCTGGGCGGAGGGAAAAGCCGGCGAATGCTTCATCGCCTGCACCGTCCGGGCGCCGGGTCCCTTCGGCGCATAATTCGGCGTCTCGTGGCACCCTATACAGCCGCGGGTCTCACCCGGCATATAATGTACATACGTCCGCTCGGTCTGAACTGCAAGGCAGTTCTCGTCCAGGGCCTGAAAGTAGATATTCCGCATCGCAGGCACATAGAAACAAGCCGAACCGTCTGCTTCCACGGGCACTACACCGTACTGCACCTTGACTCCGAGAAGGTCGTCCCCGATCGCTGAATGCGCCATCCCGTCGTTGTCGTCGGCGAACCATGCCTTCCGCGCCGCCCAGGGCCTTGGGACCTCCTCCAAAATCCTGAGATACTTGATAGTCCCGCGCTCGACGCATTCCATACCCTTGTATATATCCGCCACCACACAAAGAGCCAATCCCTTCCCGGCAAGCTCTTCGTCTCGCGACAGCGCCAGTTGCGCCGGACGAACGCGCCTTCGCAGCGGGTATGCATGCCAGCAGGAAATCGACTCGTCCCGATATAGCGGCCTTTCGTTTCCATCGCCGTCGAGAAGGACCAGATCATAGGCCTTCGGCGCATCCCACGCCGGGCCTTTGGGCTTGCGAGACGCAATAAACAGCTCTTCGCTTATTGGATAAGGGTCTTTGAACAGTCGCCCGCCCCTGCCGGTCATGTCGATTTTCCACTCGCCGTTCTCATCCCGGAAATGGAACCCGTTGTGCGCCAGGGCATGGATATCGTTCGTAACAAACCGCATTGTCGCAGCCGAACGCAGTTCGTCCGAAGTGTTTATTACGATCACCGCGCCCATGGCGTTGTTCGGGCAGCAGTGAGAGGCCCCTAACATTACTATTTTCCCTTCGGCGCCGGGAATGGGCCTTGCGTAAATCATCGTCTCGGGGAAGCTGATGGTATTGCCGTATATTTCAGCGCTTGTCGTCCCGTCCGGATTCATCGCCCACAGCGCCTTGACATTTCCCGCGGCCTTATCGACGTACTCCCACCGGTGGTAGAGAATTCTCCCGTCTTCGAGCATGACCGGCGTTGCCTCACTCAGCGGGCTGTTCGAAAGGGTCGTCATATTTGACCCGTCTGCATTCATACGATAGAGGTTCTTGGTTGTGAATGTATCGCTCACATCGCACAATACCCCGTACTGGCACCGCGTCGTTGCGAAGACGATTCCGCCGTCGGGCAGATAGCACGGATGCAAATCGTCGGTGCCGTGGTGGTAGCCGCCTCCGTATCGACTGACAAGCTCTGCCTCGTCTTCCTGTTCGAAGGTTAGTTGCCTCAAGCCGCTGCCGTCTATACCGATTTCGTAAATTCGGTAGCCGTCGTTCGGCCCCTTCTTGAAGTCGAATACTATCTTGCTTGCGTCGAATGATATATCGAATCGATTGAACACCCCATCCCCCAATTCTCTCGCCAATTCGCGCACCTCTCCCGTCCTCAGGTCCAGAATGCACAGTCCTCCGCCGGGGGTCCATGTACTGTTGACGTATTCCGTATAGACATGATTTGCATTGAGCGTGTATCGCCGGATAAAGACAAGTTGATCGACCCCGTTGCCGATCAGTATCTTGGCCGCTTCGGAGTTCAACGTATGCGGCGACTCCCCCGCCGGCGGTGGGGCAGGCAGGCTCGGCTTGGGAGGCGATACGCCGTATTCACTCGGCGACGGCATCACGGGCCGCTTATCGCAGACGATGAATTCGGCGCTGCCGTTTGTCCCGGCCGTGCTGTCAATACCCGCATATGCTTCGAATCGCACGTAATCGCCGTCGAGCTTGAAATGCAGCAGCGATGGACCGTGTGCCCAGAATCCCCTCTTGAATTTGCGCCCCGCAATCGATAATCCCTGGTTCGTATGGTTGTTGTTGACCAGCAGTCGTCCCCACCCCACCTGCGAATCGACCGGCTTAAGTTTTGTCAAATCAACTTTCGCCCCGGCCTTGTCGATAAGGAACGGCTCGGCCCATATCGCCTGGTCGTAGTTATATGTATCGCCGCCGTAAGTCACTGCCAGATAAAGGTCTCGGACTCCCGATATATCGACCTTGATACTGCGAGCCTCTTCGCCGCCTCGCAGCAAGCCCGTATTGAAATCCGCCCGAGAATCCTGACCGGCCGCGGCCATTGCCGCCGACAGCATTATCCCTGTTGCAGTCGCTATGAGTCGGTTGGCGGGATTCATTCGAGTGACCTTTACCACATAATCAGATGCCGACACCGTATTCTCTCTTCTGCGGCTCAATCGAGAGCCATCGAAAAGTAATTCCTGGCATTGTTGAAGCAGATTTCTTCCACCATTTTCCCAAGCATGGCCGTATCGTTCGGCAGCAGACCGGCTTCGACATCGCTGCCCAGCATATTGCACAGTATCCTGCGGAAGTATTCGTGCCTGGCGAACGAAAGGAAACTGCGGGAATCCGTCAGCATCCCCACAAACCGCCTCAGAAGCCCCATATTCGCAAGCACCCGCATCTGCTTTTCCATACCGTCCTTCTGGTCGAGAAACCACCACCCCGAACCGTACTGCATCTTGCCCGGCGACGAACCGTCCTGGAAGTTCCCGATCATCGTCGCGAATACCGCGTTGTCGCGAGGATTCAGATTATAAAGAATAGTCTTGGGCAGTTCATTGCTGCTGTCGAGACGGTCGAGGAACCTCGCCAATGGCCTGGCTATCAGTTGATCGTCGATTGAGTCGCACCCGATATCGCTCCCCAGCGCCTTGAACAGCCGCGTATTCGTGTTGCGCAGTGCCCCGATATGAAGCTGCTGGACCCACCCCGCTTCGTAGTCCATCAGCGCGAATTCGACCATCATCGCGGATTTGAATTTCAAAACCTCTTCCGCCGTAAGTCTGGTCCCTGCCATGATCTTGTCGAATATCTTCTTGACCTCGCTCTCGGTATAGTCCTCCGCATATACGGTATCCAGCCCGTGGTCGGACAGTCGACAGCCGTTCTCGTGAAAATACGTGTGCCGGTGCCGAATCGCCTCGATATAGGAATGGTAACCGCCTATCTCGATATTGGTCACCGTTTCGAGATGGTCGATAAACGCATTAAGGCTCGGCAGGTCTTCCGCCGCCATTGCCTGGTCGGGCCGAAACGCCGCATGAACCTTGATCTCGAAACCCTCCTCTCGAATTCGCTTGTGATGCTCCAGATCATCCAGCGGCCCTTCGGTCGTACAGACGAGCTTGACGTTCATCTTACGCATAATGTTGCGAACGCTGAACTGAGGCGATTGCAGCATCTCGCTTGCCGAGTCATAGATTTTTTTGGCCGTATCGCTGCTAAGCAGCTTGCTCGTAATGCCGAACGGCCTTCTCAATTCCATCGCGGTCCAGTGATACAGCGGATTGCCCGGACAATAAACGACCGTCTCTGCCCATTTCTTAAACTTGTCATAGTCGCACGCATCGCCCGTGATATACTTCTCATCGACGCCGTTGGCCCGCATCGCGCGCCACTTGTAGTGGTCCCCGTAAAGCCACGCCTGCGTCAGATTCCCGAAACAGTGATCCGATGCGATCTGGTGAGCCGGAAGATGGCAATGATAATCGTAGATCGGCATCTTGGCCGCATAATCGTGGTAAAGAGTCATGGCGGTATTGCTTTGAAGAAGAAAGTCTTCGCTCAAAAAATCTGCTGCCATTGGTTTCCCTCGTCATAAGTCCTGGCCGTTGGCCGGTTAATCATTCGAATCTTGCTGGCTCTGTTGTTCTTTCCGCAAACGCTCGGCTTCGAGTTGACGGCGCCGTTCCAGGGCCTGCTCGCGAGGCGATTTATGTTCCTTCATCTTCTGGGCCCAGTTGGAAAGGTCGCTTCGTGTCTTCGAAAGACGTTCGGATACGACCTTCGGTCCGGTCTTCTCTTCCTGTCGAATCTTATGATTCCATATCGCATAAGCAATCCACCCGCCTCCCAGTATCGGCAAGGCCACCAGCATGAATATCGTGTACCAACCCATGATACCCTTCCTTATAAACTAAACACATATTTGCTTCTTCGGGCCGTGGCGCCTTTCTGATAGATAATACCCAAAACGCCGGCAGACGTCAACAAACACCACCGCAAAGGCGTCTTTATATCGGGGGCTCAGCCTGCGATACCCGCCAATCCCTCTACCAGTCGTTTGATTTCTTCTGAAGCCATCGCCTTACGCTCCGGCGTATCGTCTCGGTCCCTTACTCTTTAGACCACGTAAGTCGAAGCAGCCGTCGCGCCGCCTCGTCCTGTCCAGTTCGTATGGAAGAACTCGCCTCTGGCCTTATCCACACGCTCGTAAGTATGAGCGCCGAAGTAATCGCGCTGGGCCTGAAGCAGGTTAGCCGGCAGCCGCTCGCTGCGATACCCGTCGTAATAAGCCAGCGCAGAGCTTATCGCCGGCATCGCAATGCCAAGCTTCACTGCCGTGGTCACCACACGCCGCCATGAACTCTGGGCCTTCTTCACAGCCTTCTTGAAAAACGGATCAAGCAGCAGGTTCGCAAGTTTCGGCTTCTTCTCGAAAGCCTCTTTTATCTTGCCCAGGAAAACGGACCGGATGATGCACCCCCCTCGCCACATCAGAGCGATGCCTCCGTAATTGAGGTTCCACTTGTACTCCGCCGCCGCCGCCCGCATAAGCTGATAGCCCTGGGCATAGCTGACGATCTTCGAGGCGTACAGCCCTGCCCGAAGGTCGTTGATGAATTTCTCCCTGTCGCCTCTGAACTTGGATTTGCGACCCTTCAGCGCCTTCGCCGCCTTGACGCGTTCCTCCTTGAGCGCCGAAAGGCATCTCGCGAAGACAGCTTCGCCGATAAGCGTCAAGGGCTGGCCGAGATTAAGCGCCTCGATAGCCGTCCATTTCCCCGTCCCCTTCTGGCCCGCCGTATCCAGAATCACGTCAACCACTTCCTTACCCTCCTCGTCCTTGTAGCCCAGAATGTCACGCGTAATCTCGATAAGATACGAATCGAGTTCGCCCTCGTTCCACTCGGCAAAAACCTCGTGCATCTCCGCATTCGTCATCCCCAGCCCCTTGCTCATCATCTGGTACGTCTCGCATATCATCTGCATATCGCCGTACTCGATGCCGTTATGCACCATCTTCACGAAGTGTCCCGCGCCGTTCTCGCCCACCCAGTCGCAGCACGGCTCGCCCGCATCGGTCTGAGCGCATATCTTCTGAAAAATCCCCTTCACCGATTCCCACGCCTTTGGCGAGCCGCCCGGCATTATCGACGGGCCGAGCAGTGCCCCCTCCTCCCCGCCTGATACCCCCGTCCCGATATAAAGCTTGCCCTTGCTCTCGACGTACTCGGTCCGCCGAATCGTATCGGGAAAATGAGAATTGCCCCCGTCGATTATGATGTCACCGTCCTCCAGATAAGGCAGAATCTGCTCGATAAACGCATCAACTGCCCCGCCGGCCTTGACCATCAGCATCACCTTCCGGGGCTTGGCGAGGTTCTCCGCGAGTTCCTCGATAGAATGGCAACCTATGATATTCTTGCCCTTCGCCCGCCCATTGATAAAGTTATCGACTTTCGAGACGGTCCTGTTGAAGCACGCAACCGTAAAACCCTTGCTCTCCATATTGAGGATGAGATTCTCACCCATCACCGCCAGACCCACTACTGCGATATCAGCCTTACCCATTCTGCTTCTCTTCCTTTCTTGTTGCGACGATGCCGCAACCTCGTATCTGAAATTCACTTTTGATTTCGCAGTGCCGGCCGTACTCCTCGGCGCCTGCGCGAAACCGCATTGTACACCCGATTGTGCGACGAATCAACATGTTGTTCCGATGCCTCCTTGGCTGCCCCGCCCCATGTCATCCTGAGCGAAGCGAAGGATCTGGCCTTCGAATAAAGACCACCTTTCGCAGCATACTGTCTCAGGCCCATATTGACTGTCCGGCGCTACTTCGCTTTGACCGCCAGAATATAATCCAGCCCGAACATGTGTTTCTTCACGGCTGCGGCATTCGCGCCGAGGATTGTCACCTTCAGCTTGTTCTTGCCTGCAACCAGCTTGCATCGCCCGACCTTCATATCCTCGGCGACAACCGACGGATTGAACATGTCCGCCGATTCAACTATCGTCTCGTCGTTGATTGAAATGCGGAAAATACCATAATCGACCGCCTTGGTGATACCCAGAGTCACGTCGTAATCGCCTCCCTCCCCCACATCGAATTTCACCGTCATCGTATCGTCCGCCTTGCCGTCGCGCCACCACAACTGCGCGTTGCCCGACCAGTTGAAAGTTGCGATATTCTGAACCTCGGTAACGCCGCCCGTCCGTTCGGCAACCGTCAGCTTCTCGCCTTCCAGCGCGCCGTCCACCCGCCTGGGCTTGATGATATCATCCACTGATTTCGGAATCGCCCGGTTCGCCTCTCTGGGGTCGGGCTTGATGTCACACTCCGCCCCGCCCCTGGCGTACCAGAACGTAGTCGGCGAGTAGCTCATCGTCGTCGCCGCCCAGTGCCAAAGCTCCATATCGAACCGGATCGACTTGGTAAACGGTATCGCATCCAGAGCGCGAAACCGACTGTTCACCGTAAAGCCCGGAGTAAAATTCCCCTCCCCGCTCGGCTGGGCGTGAAAGGCAGACTCGAAAAACGCCGGCTTGCACCACGCATAGCCGTAGTAATCCTCACTCCCCGTCCCGATGTGCGACGGAAATGCCTCCCCGTCAACATATATCTTCTCGTCGCCCTCGCCCCACCAGGCGTTGGCAGTGTTGAAAAGCGTCAAAACATCCCCGACGTAAGTCCCTTTGCCTTGAACTTTAACCCAGGTCAAATCGAACGCGCCGAGGTCTTTCGCCGCCTTATTTGACTGCGTCCGTATCTCAGGCCACTGCCGCCAGCCCGCGTGGAAATAGCACGACCGCTTGTCCCACTTCCAGGGCCCCGTCCCGATCAAACCCTTGGTCAGCTTGACGTTCTGTGAGCCGACGTTAAGAATCTCGATCTTCGCCTCCTTCCTGAACGGCATTACCCAGTAGCACGCCAGAGTGTTATCTTTAGACACCGCCGTGTACCACGTCGCGTGAGGACGAATGTGATAGCCCGTCCCGAAAAAATCCCCGATAGGACACCATATCGTCTGCTCCCCGTCGAACGTCGCCTTCAGAATAGTCGAACGAAGCGCCTGGGCAAGGTCGTCCGCTTCCAGCTTGAATTCCAGCGACCGAATAGCCCTGGGCCCTTTGATGGAAATCGATTTGCTCCCGTTCGGGCCGAGAGTCGCTTCGAGCGTGTTTCTGTCGAGATCGGCTGCCCCGGAACGGTCGTTATCTTGGAGCATCTTCTCGACTCGGCCGAGCGTCGCCTTCGCCGCTCTGAGCCCATCCATCGTAAACGATTCGACCTTGGTCCCGCCCTTGTAAGTCCGGTAGTTAATCTGATAATAAAGAGCTTCGCCCTTGCGGGCCCCCTCGTCCATCAGAACGTCCGTCTCGTATGTCACCTTGCAGCCCTTGGCGTATGGAATAGGCAGATAAAGATTGTGGCCGCGATGCTTGTACTCCGTCTCCGGCGAAACGCTCTCCGAAAGCGGCGCCCCCGCAAGAACGGCCTTGCTGATAAGGTCTTCGCAGGGCCCTTCGATGACGGGCTTGGCCTTCCCATCGAGATAGAACCGTAGAGTGCCGTTGCTGAACTGTCCCCCGCCCGGCCCGTGCCACGTCGCCCATATCCGGACTATCGCCCCGGGACCCTCGGCGTCCATCATCACATGTTCTTTTCTCCCGTCATTCTCCTCCACACGCACGAAATAGCTCCGGTCCCAATTCGCCCACCAAGTCGGCGAGCCCGGCTCGGTCGAATTGCGGTCGTAACTGCTGAACTGCCTGCACGTATAAGCAGGATCGCCCAGCCGGGCAATCGTCTCCCGGCTGACCATCTCTTCAAGAAGCGATTCGAGCGTAACTGTCTTCGCCCCGAATGCCGCTCCGCACATAGACCCGCTCGCAACAAAAACAATCGTCAATAACGCTGCAAAAATCCTTTTCTGATTCGTCATTTTACCTGTCCCTTTATAATGTGTGAATAATTGCCCGGGCCGATATCGCGCCTCAACGAACGCAATAATACCGGCACGGGTGAGATAATCAAGAACTTCCAATGCAGAGGCCGATGACGCATTATGCCCCTTATGGCTTGACGAGTCGGGGCGTCCAATCCTTGATCACGGGCCGAGATGCCTTTCCTTCGTCAGGTTCGCCGGACATATTTTCTGACAATGGATAGAACTCGATCCTTCCTTTGAGTACATCGTCATCGAGAATGGCTTCGCCGATCAGCCAGCCGGTATCCTCTGTGATTCTAATGCTGCCATTGTCCTCGCGGCCAATCATCAATGTGAAGTAGAATCCTCCCCGCCAATCGTAGAAATCGGTGACAGGTGTTTCTTGGCCTTGATCAAAATACGTCGCAAATAAACGGCCGTCGCGTCGCTCAATGAGCAGTTGTACCAAACGGGGATCGGAGGCACAGGGCCACTCCCACATGCCTGTGAAGTCCACCGTGTCTCGCCGGGCTTTCCATTCGCATTCCTGAATCTTGCCCCTGTCCACCACCGCCAGTGTTCCCTTCATCGTGTTCTCATGGACGTGCCCGTCGAATCTCAACTCGAACCGGCCATACGGTACTTTGTCGGGTTTGCACCAAAGACGCGTGTGGTTGCCCCATAACTCGGCCGACACCCATCCTTCCATGTCGGTCTTGCCGCTGAGCTTGAATCTTCCAGTGACTTCTGACAGGCGCTGATGTAAGGTCAATTTCAGGTTTTGCAGCCCCTGCTCTGTCTTGACCTTTCCACGCCAGATGCCGGCGATAGGGGGCGGGACCACCCACATCATAATCTTGTTGCTGGTCCCGAAGTGGCTCTCGTTACCATTGTAGTCAGGCACCTTTTTATTAAGCGCGAACGGATTCCACGCTTCGCCGTACATTCCAAGGTACTTTGTTCGCACAGTAAACGCTTTGTCTGCCTCCCATTCGCCCATTCCAAACTGATGCGAGACAATGCGCGTGCCGGGCTTGAGGATGCGAAGCATTTTCGGGCGCAGCTTGATGTTCTGGCGGCGTCCTAAAAAGAGGGTTACGATGCTGGCCCGGCTGAAATCGGTTGCGAACAAATCGCCCTCGATAAACTCGATGCGCTTTGTTACGCGGGCTTTTCGTGCGTTTTTGCGGCTTTCGGCGACACGGTTGGGGTCGATCTCAATGCCAACGGCTCGACGAACGTTAGAATCGCTCACTGCCGCAATCACGATACGCCCGTCGCCCGAACCAAGATCGTACAGTATATCGTCCTTTCCAGCATTCGCGATCCAGAGCATATCCTGGACGGTGTCGCTCCGGGTCGCTACATACGGAATCGACGGGCGAGCCCGTGGCGTGGCGGTTTCGGCCGGGTCGGCACACGATATGTCAACAACAGCCGCAACCAGAACTATGCCGAGAACGTTCCGTGCTGTCTTCATAGTCTGGATATCCATCAAGGAATTGTCGGAATCCGCCCGTCGGTCAGTCGGTGCAGAACCTCCCCGGCGTGGTCCACCACGAGAACCCCCTCATCCTCTCTGTTCCTGTAGTCCGCGACCTTGATTTGACCCGGATCCATATAACCTAAATTCACCTTCCTGCATCGCTCTTCCGAAATCCCCGTTGCTAAAACCACGTTCACTCGCGCCTTCTCTACGCCGTCGATATATGTCCCGATACCCTTGACGTGCGTCGAATGCGCAATTACCCCGCGAGGAATACCCTCGAATTCGTGCATTCGGCTCCGGAAGTAGTCCCGCGTATGATACCCGATCTTGTCGAGCCACTTGCCGTGAGTGTACGAAATCTCCGTGATATGCGGTGCGTAGATAATAAGCGTCCCGCCGTCGGCGATAATCGGTTCCAGCTTGTACATCACCTTCCCCGCAGTCCATATATCGTCGTACATCTCCGGAGCAAGACCGAGAATCGTATTGAACGTCCTGTCCTTGTAAACGATATGCACTTGTTCCGAAAGGTCCGCAGCCTTCTCCCACGCCTCGACGCAGTCGCCCAGGAAGATACCCTTCAACTCGTCAAGAAGCGCTACGATGGCTATAAGCCGGTGCGGCACATCGATAAACGACGCCGCCTTCTCCACCACCTTCCGCGTCACCGTCCACTTCTCGCCGTTGATTAGAGGATTCGTCACCACCGCCCCGAGCCAGTGGAAAAAATGAATAATATCGTCACCCGCAATGCCCGGAAAGATGTACTTGTGCCCCCCCGAAAAACCCACAACCTCGTGAGGAAACACAGGCCCTAAGATAAAAAACTCGTCGTAATCGAAAATCAGCTTATTGATTGCAATATCCACCTCTTCCCGAAACAGTCCTCCGCTGATCTCCTCGATCTCGTCCGCCGATATCTTCCCGATCGATGTGAAAGTCTCGGCCTTGTTCCACTCGTGATTGAAAAACTTCACCGATGCGTACTTGCCTCTCCATTCCGCTGGCGACATCGATAGCCTGCTGCAAATCTGCTCCTCGCTCATGGGCTGATGCGTCCCCAGCGCAACCAGGCAATCCAGCGCCTCGGCTTTCTCTCCGATTTGCCCGTATATCAGCTTGAACACCTCCCCGATAGGACCCGACCGCGTATTATCCGGAATAATCAGCAGTACCCGCTTGCCCGCGCAATCATTCTTCGCAAAAAACTCGCCAACCGCCTCGCCCGCCTGCTCCTTCGTAACGAAACCGTCTCTGTTTTCTCGTGAGATAACCATAGTCTTCGTAGGGTATGCAGCAAACTTGTTTGCGCCTCAGGTACTTGTCACACACGCGATAACTATTTTTCCCAGGGCGGCAATTCCGGCAAATACGTATCGAACTCCGCGATTACCTTCTTCTCGTATTCTCCTGCGTACTCGCCGTGGATGAACTTATCGAACGCCTCATCTTTGAATCGTTTCCACGATTCGATCTCATTGCCCGGATTGATCGGATAAAACAACACGTTGTTGGCCTTCGCCGCCTTCATGTCACCGGGGGCGTCGCCGATCATTATGACGTTCTCCTTTGCATATTTGCCGGTCGTCGCGTAGTCGAGGTGCTCGGATTTCTTACCCATTTCCTGGCCCGCGATTACAGCAACATACTTGGCGATATCGTGCTCCTCCCACTCCCGAATCAGCGCCTCGACAGGGGTCGAGGAGACAACGATAGCGTCGGCCATGGGCTGAATCTTCTCCAGACACTCGCGAACCCCCGGAAAAGGCGGCATCCCTTTGACGATTTGGCCGACCGCCTCGTTGACCTTCTCGCTCCACGCCAGAACATTCTCTAATTCCGCCTTCGCTTCAGGGTTGCTCGCCGCACCGATAGCCTGTTTAAGGCCGTCGTTGCTCAGAAGGCTCTTCGGGTCATCGACCCACGCAAAGTAGTGAGGAAACTGTGGAACCTTGAACTTCATAGCCTTCGTCATCGGATGGCTCGGAAGCAGTTCCGCTATTATCCGCTTGGATGTCTTGTGACGATTGGCGCCGCGAGTCTTCGAAAACAAATCCGCAAAATCCTTGCACTCCCGCGCCGCCCGCGAGACGGGCTGCAAACCGAAATAGCCGATCAGCCACGGACAAAAGCACTCCCTCTGCTTGATACCCATAGTATCGAACGCGCACCCGTCCGAATCGATGCCCACGAAAAAATCATGTTTCGCTTGAAAATCCTTCAACGCCCCAGCCGGGTCAACGTCAGCCATTCTCTTCTCCTGATCAATAATTATCCGTCAGTAATCAATCTCTCAGACACCGCTGAACGCGCAGAACCCCCCGTCAACCGGCACGACCACCCCCGTAACGAATTTCGCCGCATCGCTCAGCAGCCAGGCGACGGTGCCCATCAAATCCTCGGCCTTGCCGAAACGCCCCATAGGGGTATGTTCGATTATCGTCCTGCCCCGGTTCGTCAATTCCCCCGTTGTCTCGTCCGTCAGCAGAAACCGGTTCTGTTCGGTCAGGAAGAAACCCGGCGCAATCGCGTTAACGCGAATATCCTTCGAGTAGTTTTGGCAGACGTGCACTGCAAGCCACTGCGTAAAATTGCTCACCGCGGCCTTCGCAGCCGAGTAAGCCGCGATCTTCGTCAGGGGCCGAAACGCATTCATACTCGAAACATTAAGGATAACCCCTTCGCCGCTCTCGACCATTCGCCTGCCGAATACCTGCGTAGGAAGCAGCGTCCCCAGAAAATTCAAATCGAAAACAAAACGAATCGCCTCGCTCGGCAAATCAAAAAACGACATATCCGGCGACGTCGTCGCCTCCTTCTTATTCCCCCCGGCCCCGTTAATCAGTATATCGATATCCCCGAGTTCAGCCGTGACAACCTTCTCCGCAGCCGTGATGCTCTTTTTATCGAGGACATTGCACTCAACCGCAATAGCCCTGCCCCCGCCGGCTTTGATGCCGTCGGCAATCTTCCCCGCCGCCGCAAGGTTCAAATCCAGCACCGCTGTCTTCGCACCAGCCGCCCCCAAATACTCGGCCATGGCCCCGCACAATACCCCGCCTCCGCCCGTTACGACTATCACTTTGTCTGAAACGTCAAACAGATTCTTCATATTTCAATCCTTCTTCTCGAATTATAGGTGCGCCGGTAATTTCTTCGCAAGCGGCTTCCGCTCGAATCGCATGAACACCGGCACTCCGTTCGGCCCGATCGTCACAGGCGCCTCGCCCTGCACCAAAGGCCGCACGTAATCCCGCATCGCATCGGTTACATGGTTGCCCGCTTCGTTTATATACTCCGCCGGGACCTTCTTCTCCCCGTTGGCAACGTCTTTAAGCCCGGCCAGCCCCGTCGCGCACTCGTATTTGGCGCCCTCGGCGCGAACCAGCGTAACCATCTTCCCGTTGACCCCCTCCAATGCCGCCCGCACCGCCGTCTGGCCGCACATATAAGCCTCGTTAACATCCGTCAGTGAAGCGAAGTGCATCGCCGCACGCTGATTCGTACCCAGCTTATTGAAGCGGGCCTTGATCCTGACCTCCTTCTCGATCACCGCCTTGAGCATCTCCGCAACGCCCCCCAACTGCGCGTGCCCGAAGCTGTCCTTCCCGAACGCCCCCGAATCAGCCGTGATATAATCACCATTTTCATCCTTGAGCCCTTCCCCCGCAACGATGAAGACCCTCCCAAGCCGCCTCACAACCTCCTCCACATCCCGCACTAACTTATCGAACGAGAACGCCGCCTCAGGCATATACACCAAATGCGGAGCGTCCTCCGGCGTCACAGCCGCCAGGCCGGTCGCCGCAGCTATCCACCCCGCATTTCTCCCCATAACCTCTAAGATTGTGCACGTATCCGTCGTATAGAGCGCCTCGGTATCCTTGCCCGCCTCCGCTGCACACGTCGCCACGTACTTGGCGACGCTCGGATACCCCGGGCAGTGGTCCGTAAATGCAAGGTCGTTATCCACCGTCTTCGGAATCCCCATGCACACAAGCTCGTACCCCGCATCCGCCGCCAGCTTATTGACCTTGTCAGCCGTATCCATCGAATCATTACCCCCCGCATAGAAGAAATACCGGATCTCATGCGCCTTGAAAACGTCCAGAACGCGTTCGAAATCCGCCTTCGACTCCTCGATCGATTTCAGTTTATACCTGCACGAGCCGATCGCCGCCGCCGGTGTCCGCCTCAAAGCCTCGATGGATTCGGCGCTCTCCGCCGATATATCGAACAAATCCTCTTTCAGCACGCCCAGAATACCGTTCGTCGCGCCTATTACCCGCCCGATCTTGCCCGACTTCATCGCCTCCTGGATAACCCCGCAGGCGCTCGAGTTGATAACTGTCGTAGGCCCCCCCGACTGCGCCACAATCGCATTAGCTCTCGAACCCATAAAAAACTACTCCCTAACAATTTCCAAACAATACTGGTAAAATCACCCATCGTCGGCAGAATATACTGCAACCGCTATCATGTTTCAACGTTTTTCGAAAACCACGACCGCTATTTGACCGTTATTCCGGAAAAAAACCATGCCCAACTACACGATTGCACGATTCGACGAGATCGACCCCGTTCAATGCCCCTGCGGCCGCTCGCGACGCGCCTTCCTCGGCCCCGACAACACCGCAGCGACGATGCACCTCGTGGATATCGAAGCCGACGCGAAAACCCACTACCACAGGAAAATCACGGAAATATACTTCATCCTCGAAGGCACAGGCCGAATCGAACTCGATGGCCGGGAAATCACCGTCCGCCCCTTAACCTCAATCCTTATAAAACCGCGCTGCAGGCACCGCGCCGTCGGCAAAATGAAGATACTCAACGTCTCAATACCCCCATTCGACCCCGAAGACGAATACTTCGATTAACCCGATTACTCACTGTCATGCTGAGGCAAAGCCCCCCTTTGTCATTCCGAGCACAGCCGAGGAATCTATTAAAACCACCCTGCGCACTAAGTCATTGCGAAGGCTGCCAAGCAGCCTGTGGCAATCTCACCACAGAGATCACCGAGAACACAGAGATAAAAGGCGGAAATACGAGATACGAGATACGATTCACAAGCGACGAACGACGAAATGCCCCTTTGTCATTCCGAGCGACGCCTGCCCCTTAGGGGTCGAGGAATCTGTTAAAACTTCCTCTTCCGTCTCTTTCGAACTTTGGATTTCATGCTTCGAGTTTCACCTATTACGGTAGGTTGTGCACCCCATGAGGAGCCCCAAGCACTGCACAACAATTCACTGTTTAGCCCCCGGGACCCCCACGACGGCCGCGCCTTCGCTGCCAACGGCTACACAAACCTCGAAAACTACTTGAATCAACTCGCCGGCGACATTATTTCGCCGGAACAATAATACTCTCGCTCCCTGTTTCGATTCATCCCGGATACACTGGTAGCGCTAAGATACACGCATTTTTAGGCGAAGCGAGAACCAGAGCCAGCCGGCGCGCCCATAAGCCTGTTCACTCATCTACTGACTATTGGTTTCTTAGTAGCGACGTCCGCCGCCGCCTCGGCTGTTCCCGCCGCCTCGGCTGCCCCCGCCTCCTCGGCTGCCCCCGCCTCCTCGGCTGCCCCCGCCTCCTCGGCTGCCCCCGCCTCCTCGGCTGCTCCCGCCGCCGAAACCACCGCCGCCGCGTCTAGCGCCTCCGCCGCCACGGTCCACCTTCGGACGAGCCTCATTGACGTTTATCGTGCTTTCCTGCAAATCTGTGCCGTTCAGCTCTTCGATTGCCTTATCGGCCTCTTCTTTGGAGGGCATCTCAACGAATCCGAATCCCTTGGACTCGCCGCTGTACTTGTCTTTGATGATATTGACCGTATCGACTTGCCCAAAAACCTCAAAAGCCTGGCGCAAATCATCTTCAGTAGTCTTAGGCGACATATTCCCGATGTAGATATTCATTACGATTCCCTTTTCCAACTCGTAACAACTGCGTTCGACCGAAAGCACTCAACTAAAAGCCGCCGGACATTTATTTGACAAACAGGATTTTCAATTTCAACTTACCTGACGGTGCTCCTGTACGCTTCGACACCGTCATTAACACAATTCCATACAATTCAAGCCTTGTAATAACAGCACTTTACCTAAACGTCAACAACATTCCAATAAATTAACCACCCCATCTCACAAAATAAACACATATTTGTACAAAAAAACAAATCATTAGCCTGGCAAAATTGATTTTGTCCGGTTCTCATTGCCGCCGGGCCGAACACTGTCCCCCCCAACGGGCTCGTGCCGGCCTCTTGGCCCATACTGATCCCGCAACTTATCCCCCAGGCCGGCTGCGGAGTCCGCCAACCGAAAACTCAAAACCCCTCGCACTCGCCAATTATCTCCGCCAAAACCTTTTACAGGCTGCTCAATAGTTGCTATCATAACCGCCATTCAGGCCGATGTAGCTCAATGGTAGAGCGCAGCTTTCGTAAAGCTGAGGTTGTGGGTCCGACTCCCACCATCGGCTTTATGAACATCGATGAAAAGTACGATTCCCTTCAGAAACTACTCAAAGGCTTCGGCAAAATCGTTGTTGCCTATTCCGGCGGCGTCGATTCCACCTTTCTGCTCAAGGCCGCCGTCGATGCCCTCGGAGCCGAAAACGTCCTGGCCTGCATCGGCGTCAGCGCTTCTCTGGCCCGCTCGCAGTACGACCAGGCCGTCGAAAATGCCAAAATCATCGGCGCCGAGATTACGGAAATTCGCCTCGATGAAGTCGCAGACGCCGACTATTCGGCAAACAAAGCCGACCGCTGCTTTCACTGCAAGTCGCATCTATATAAGCTCTTAGTCGAGCTGGCCGGGCAAAAGGGCTGCGACAAGGTCATCTGCGGCAGCAATTTCGACGACAAGGACGATTTTCGGCCCGGCAATCGCGCAGCGCAGGTATTCGGCATCGGTGCGCCGCTGATGGACGCCGAGCTTACCAAGGCCGATATTCGGGAATTGAGCAGGCGGGCGCAACTGCCGACCGCCGATCTGCCCGCTTCGCCCTGTCTTGCTTCGCGGATGAGCTACGGCCTGGAAATCACCGAGCAGAGACTAAAGCAAATCGAGGACGCCGAGGACTTCCTCAAGCAGCTCGGTTTCGTAGAGTTTCGCGTTCGCCACCACGATACCATTGCTCGAATCGAGGTCAATGCCGGCGACATCGAACGGATCGCCGCCGAGCCTGTGCGTTCTGAAGTGGCCGAGAAGCTCAAATCGCTCGGCTTTAAGTTTGTGACCGTGGATTTGCAGGGTTTCCGCTCCGGCTCGCTCAATACCCAGCTCTCCGAAGAGCAGAAACGCCGGAGTCTCGATTTCAGATGAACAGCCGAATACGAAAAGAAAGGAGTTGGAGTTGCCTATGAGTTATAGAAATATCTTAACCAAAACTGTTTATGCCTTTTGTATTGCCGTGCTGATTCTCGCCCTCGGCTGCGCCTGCTGCAAAGCCGAAAAAGCCGGCGACGTTAACGTAATGAGTTTCAATATCCGTTACGGCACCGCCAATGACGGGCAGAACAGTTGGAATAACCGCAGGGAAATAGTTTTCGGTGTGATTCGAAAATATAGTCCCGATATCGTAGGCCTGCAGGAGGCCCTGAATTTCCAGATAGAACAGATTCGCAAGGCGGCGCCGGGTTATGCCATGATCGGAGTCGGCCGTGAGGACGGCAAAACCAAAGGCGAATACTCCGCAATCCTCTATCGAAAAAGCAGGTTCGAGGTCGAAAAGAGCGGGACATTCTGGCTGTCCGATACGCCCGAGGTCCCCGGCTCGATTACCTGGGGCAACGCCTGCACTCGAATATGCACCTGGGCGAGGTTCGTCGAAAAAGATACGGGCAGGGCGTTCTACCACTTCAACCTGCATCTCGACCATATCTCCCAGCCCTCGCGGGAGAAAAGCATGCTGCTGCTCGTCGAGCGCATCAAAGCGAGAAGACACGCCGACCCGTTCGTTGTCACCGGCGACTTCAACGCGGGCGAGCGCAATAAGGCGATACTGTTTTTGAAGGCGAAAACTACGCTCGAAGGCCCGAACGGAAACCAGGTCGGCAATTCTATCCCCATGGTCGATACGTTTCGCGTCGTGCAGCCCGATGCGAAAAGGGTCGCGACCTTCAACCGTTTCAAGGGCGGCGATGCCGGCAGCAAGATCGATTACATCCTGACAACAGCGGACATAAAGGTCCTCGACGCCCAAATCATCCGCGACAACACCGACGGGCGATACCCGTCCGACCATTTTCCCGTCACCGCCCGTCTTGCCATTCTTGCACAGGACTCTTCAGCCCGGGCAAAGGATACAGCCTTCGATACGATTCGACTCGTATCCAAACAGCAATGACAATCGAGGGTAGCGAGCACAGGATTCTCAGAGCAAGTATCCTGCCTTCGGGACGGGCTTGGGCAGTGGGTTACTACGGCCGGGACAGAGCGTTCGGCTATTACCTGACCATTGTGATTGATTTCTTTTCCTCGAAAAAGTTTCTGTAGTTTGCGGGGTGGTATAGCTTGAAGTCTATTGCGCGGATGTATTCCTCGGGGCCGCAGTGGCGGACATTCTCTATAAGGGATGAAATCTGCTTCTGCGAGCGGAAGGCGGCAATCGCGTTGAGCTTGTTTTCAAGGTACGCCGCAGGAGTCCGCATTCTCAAAGTAGGCGGGCCGGCGAAATCGCAATAAACGGCGAAGGTATTGACGTAGGGGACGTTAGCCAACGGTTCGCCGAGTTCGGGCCAGATGTTGCCCGCCGAGTGGAACATGCTTATCAGGAATTCATCGTAGATGATTCGATGGTCGGGGTGCAGGTCGTTGGAAGTCGGCAGGAAGCACTGGGTGGGGCGAATCTGCCTCAACCGGTGCGTGAATGCGTTCTGCAGGCCTGTGTGTCCGGCGACGGCGCAGGGCGTATCTGGATCGGCGGGCCTTCTGCCGCGGAACTCGTTCAGCCGGCAGTCCGGGAATCCGAGCCAGACGATATTCTCTGCAGGGACCCCGAGGCTCTGGTAACATTCGTAGGTCTCGATGCGCCTTATCTCGGCGATTGTGTCTTTTTCTTCGAGGCTGCAATAGCCCATACCGCCGTCGGTGACTATCAGTACGTGGACGGGCACGTTCTCCCGCTGGGCCAGTTGTATCAGCAGGCCGGCGCCTAAGACGACGTCGTCGTCGTGCGGACTGACCATGAGAAAGCGTTCTTTCTTTCCCTGCCAGTGGCGGGAGACATCCGCCAACTGGTCGCCGACGCGCCGTTCGTTGCCGACCAGACGGACGAACTCGAATTTCTCGGGTGTTTGCTTTTCTGTCATCGGTTTGTGTTCTCTTTCGGTATCAGGCGGGGCAGTTGTGTTTCGCCAGTGCTGCGGCGCCGATTATTCCTGCGTCTTCGCCGAGTGTTGCGAAGCATATCTCGACGGGTTCTTTCTTAAGCGTCCAGATATATTCGTCGAAGTACTCCTGAATCCTGCCAAGCAGGACATCGCCTGCGGCGATCATTCCGCCGGCGAAGACAATTCTTTTCGGTTCGGTTGTGTGGAGCATGTTTATACAGGTTATCGCCAGGGCCTTCGCTGTGCCGTCGGTGATTTCCTTTGCGAGGGAGTCGCCTTCGACGAGGTGCTGGTAAATATCCTTGCTGGTAATCCTGCCCTTTTTGTCGAGGACTTTTTTCAGGGATGATTCGGCCCCTGCCTCGACGGCTTCGGTGGCGCGTCTTGCGGTCGAATCTGCGGAGGCATAGGCCTCTACGCATCCTTTCTGCCCGCAGTTGCAGGTCCTGCCGTCGGGGTAGATTATCATGTGGCCAAGCTCGGCGGCATTCTCGGCACAGCCGTGGACGAGTTCGCCGTTACTGATGATTCCGCCGCCGATGCCGGTTCCGAGAGTGAAGAAGACCATATCCTTGACTCCCTGGCCGGCGCCTACGGCGTACTCGCCGAAGCAGGCGACGTTGGCGTCGTTATCGAATACAATCGGCTTGCCGAGCTTGTCGTTGAGCATCTTGCAGATAGGGACGTTTTTGAAGGTGGGCATATTGGTCGATTTGATTATGACGCCCTCGCTGTATTTTGCCGGTCCCGGCGTTCCGATGCCGACGGCGACCACGTCACTGAGCGGCAGATTCGCCTCGGCGAGGAGCTTCTCGACCGTCTCGGCCATCTTGCCGATGACCACATCCGGTCCCATATCCGCCTGGGTGGCTACCGATGTATTGTTAATAAGCTTTAACTCAGCGTCAAACAGGCCTATCTTTATATTGGTTCCGCCCAGGTCAATACCGACAAACATCTTGCCCATTTCTTCACCTCAAGATTCAGATTACACTTTCTCGTATTCGGCGGCCTTTACTTTTATAGCCGTGTTTCAATCGGGGTATCCGTTCGGATGGTCGTTGTGCCATTTCCATGCGCTTTCGACCATCTCTTCAAGTTCCGGTTTTTGCGGTTCCCAGCCCAATTCCTTTTTTGCTTTGGCGGCGTCGGAGGTCAGCACCGGCGGGTCGCCTGCCCTTCTCTCGGCCTCGGTGACCTTGAAGTCCTTGCCGGCTATCTTTCTTACCGTTTCGATTACCTGCCTGACCGAATAGCCGCTGCCGTTGCCGAGGTTATAGACCAGTTCGCTGCTCGTATCGAGCTTGTCGAGTGCCAGCAGATGCGCCATGCACAGATCGTCGATATGGATGTAGTCACGAATGCAGGTTCCGTCGGGCGTCGGGTAGTCTGTTCCGAAGATGCTTATGGAGTCGCGCCGGCCCATGGCGGCCCGGATTATCAGCGGGATCAGGTGGGATTCGGGCCTGTGGTCTTCGCCGAGCGTTGCGTTGCCGCCTGCCCCGCAGGCGTTGAAGTACCGCAGGGCCGCATATCGCAGCCTGCCGGTCCGGCTCTGGTAGTGGCACATCCTCTCGACGGCCCATTTGGACTGTCCGTAGGGATTGATCGGGTCTTTGGGGCATTCTTCGGTAATAGGTATCTCGGCGGGCCGGCCGTACACCGCCGCCGTGCTGCTGAAAACAAACTTCTCGATCCCGGCGGTCTCCATGGCCTGGAGGAGATTGCGAGTATTGCAGAAGTTGTTGCGATAGTACTCCAAAGGGACCCGGACCGATTCACCGACCTCTATCGAGGCTGCGAAGTGCATGACCGCTTCGATATTGCGGTCTTTCAGGGTATTTACGAGCAGATCGTAGTCGGCGAGGTCGCCTTCAACCAGTTCGGCCCGGCGCACTGCGGTTCGATGGCCCTTGCTGAAGTTGTCGAAGACAATGGGATCGCAGCCTTTCTCGGTCAGCAGAAACGTCATATTGCTTCCGATGTATCCTGCGCCGCCGCAGATCAGAACTCTCATATCTACTCTACTCTTCCTGGCTGCAGGATTTGCCTCTCGATTTGTTCGAGCAGTTCGCAGGCGAGTTCGGTATCGCTGCCCAGATCCACCCAGGCGACAGCCGCTTCCTGCTGGGGGTTGAACCGGAGCCGCTGCATCGACGCGCTGCTCTTGGAAAACAGCTCGTATGCCCTGGCGCTGCTGCTGACCTCGCGTTCGGGCAGGTTGAGGCGCTGGGTCCTGACGTCACAGCCTATACACATGCCTGTATCCTTGGCGGCGACTTCCACCTCGACCGTTCGTCTGATGCTGTGCAGGTTGGCTTCGGCCTTATTGAAGCCTCCCAGGCTGTCCTTGCGCCAAAACTCGAAGAACTGTGCTCCGGACAGCGGTTTTGTGCGTATCAGACCTGTCTGCGGATTCGCTTTCTCGATAGTGAATCGCATGTTGACCAGGACCTCCTCGACGGCCGACATCGCCGAAGTCTTATCTATATCGCCAAGACAGACCTGAGGGACTTGTTCTACGACCGCATTGTCGCCGGTTTGCCGGCCGGAACAGCCGACCAATAACAGGCAACAGATAACCGACGACAGAAGACAAGGAAGAGATGACGGCAGGCGGACGAAGGTCTTGCTTATCGGCGGCTGTGCCGCGAATCCTGTGCGTTGAGCCGTTGGCCTTGAGTATAATTCAGCATTCATAATGTTCGTTCTCCTGAATTCACCGCGATTATATCCATGCCCGGCGCCGACCTCAAGCACCAATTGAATTTTTGCCGCGGCCGGCGCCCAGGATGCGACAGCGGCCCTTTCTGCATCTTAAAGAATAGCCTGCCGTCCAGCCGATACTGTTGTATAGAGTAACCTCGCGCCGCGCGCCATAAGCGATTATTTTCCAGGGTTATCGATGCCTTCGACGCAAACACAATCTGTGGGCGAGAAATTGCTTAGACTGCCTCTGGGTCCGATTGTCAAGAATTTCCTCGATTATCTCCAGGTCGAGGCGGGCCTGGCTGAGAATACGATATTGGGTTACGGTCGCGACTTGAGAGGCCTGCTCGAGTTCTGCCAGTCCGGGAAGGTGAGCCGATTGGACCAGCTTACGCCCGAGGTCGTCCAGAGCTATATGCACAGTATCGCTCGAAAGAGCAAGGCCGAGAGTTCGATGAAGCGGTGCGTTGTCGCCATCAGGATGTTTCTGCGATTCGCAAAGCTTACCGGGCTGGTTCAAAACGACTTCACGGAATTGCTGGAAGGGCCAAAACTTTGGCAGAAGCTGCCTACGATTGCCGGCAAACAGCAGATGATCGATTTGCTTAATGCTCCGTCAACGAAAGAGCCCTATTACCTTCGAGACAAAGCTATGCTCGAACTGCTTTACGCTACGGGGTTGCGGGCCAGTGAATTGGCTGGCTTGAAGGTATCGGACCTGAATCTGGATATCGGATATCTGCGGTGTCTGGGCAAGGGCGGCAGGGAACGAGTAGTGCCGGTGGGCAAGGCTGCAATCGCGGCGACTGTCGAGTATCTTGCGAATCTGCGGCCTCGGCTTGCAAAGCCCGGCAGCGGCGATTTCCTGCTGCTCTCACGAACAGGACTGCCGTTGGGGCGTATTGAAATCTGGCGATTGGTCAAGAAATATGCGGTCCGCGCCGGTATGCCCCGGAATCTGACCGTACATACTTTGAGACATTGTTTTGCGACTCATCTGTTGAACGGCGGCGCCGATTTACGAAGTGTCCAGGAAATGTTGGGGCACGTCGATATTGCAACTACACAGATTTATACGCATGTCGATCAGGAGAGACTGAGACAAATTCACAAGAAGTTTCACCCCAGGCCCTGAGAGCAGAAACACAGCGATCAGGAGAGCCTTTCCTTAATGTGAGGCAAAGTATCGACGATAAATTATGAATCAGTGAAAATCGAAATTGACTCCGGCGGCTTCGGGCCTTATTATGTTCTTCGAATGCACGTTGAGCGTTTTCTTTAGGGTATCTTACGGATGAGCACAGGGCGGCTGCATCTTATAGTATTAGCATCGGTAATACTGCTGCAATCACAGGTTGTCACAGGCGGGCTTTTTGCCGCCGAGACGGTCGCCAAGACAGGGGAGCTTGACCCGCAATTGAAACTGACGAAAGACGCCCTGCTGGACAAAGGTTCAAGCGACCAGATGCGCGCAAACGCTGCGACCGTTATGCTGCTCAGTGAGAACCCGCTGGCTCGCGGGATTCTGCTGGATGCCTTGAAGCAGACCGAGAACAGCGCGGTCCTCAATGCTGTCTGCAAGGCCCTGATTCAGGCGGGGACAGGAAAGGCGGCTCTGAGGGATGCCGGCGATTTCATAGAACCCCTGTTTGGCGTAATGGGCGCTGATAACAGGGAGACGGCAAGACTGGGGGCCGAGGCCACCCTGATATTCGACTATGAGCAGATATCCGCACAGATCGACAGGATGATAAGCGATGCGGCGACGCCGCTCCAGGCCAAGCTTGTTGCCATTTATGCCCTCGAACTGCGTCCCGATATGCGAGCGGCAGTTGCGCTTCTAAGGCTGGTTGACAATCCGCAGAAGGAAATCTCCGAAACGGCTCAGGAGGCGCTCTCAGCGGTTGGAATAGAGTGCGGCGACAGCCCTGCGGTTCGGGCCGATACTATCAGACAATTAATAGCCGAGGGCCCGACGATTTTTCTTCAAAAGCGGCTGATACGCAAAGAATCGTTGATTCGCAACACAAAAGTCGAGTTGGCCCTGTGGCAGGGCCGGTATTTGCAGGCGCTGGGCGATGTGTATGCCTCGATCAGCGATGACGCGGAGAAAGCGAAGTTTCTGTCCGGCCATTTGGAGGGATCGGAGACGGTTGTAAGATTGTGGACACTGGAGAGAATCCGGCAGGATCGTGTCGGAACCAGGCCCAATCCAAAGCTTCCAGAGGTTGTAGGCCCTGTTCTTGTGAAATTGGTCGCCGATGGCGACAGGAACGTTCGCCTGAAAACCGCAGACGTGCTGTCTTTTATGACCGAGGTCGATTCGGCACAAATGCTGCTGGCGCAACTGGAAGCAGAGCAGGATGACCAAGTCAAAACCGCAATCTTCAGCGCGCTCGGCAGGGCGTGCTATATTGCGTTCCTGCCCAATTCGAAGATAAATATCGCTCCTGAGATCAGAAAAAAGACCCTCGAATGGGCTGTGAAGTATCTTTCAGACGAGACGGCGGCAAAGACCGAAAAGGGCGCTGAAGTCCTGAGAATGCTTCTTGAGCAGGATGGATTGACTAATTCCGAGGCAGACAAGCACTTTGCGCTGCTGGCGGATAGATATGCTGCCCTGAAGAGCGATTCGGACGGGACGCTGCGGGGCGAATTGCTCAGTGCCATGTCGGCCCTTTGTGCGCCTCAGAGTATGCACAAGGCACAGTCGAGGAAGCGTTTTGGACCGTTTTTTGAGGCTGCCTTGAGCGATAAGACGGATTTCGTGCGAGAGGCGGCCGTTGACGGCCTGATTCACATTGACAAGGCCGCGGCGTTAAAACGGCTCGCAAAAGACTTTGTTGCAGATCCGAGCATCATAATAAGGAAGAAACTGATAGCACTGGCCGCCGAGGTGGGCGGAAAAGAGGATTTGGCGTGGCTCGCGGGCAAGATAGGGTCTAATTCCGAGAGCGAGCCTGCCTGGCAGGCTATGCTGAAGATATTCAATGGCGCCGAGGCCGAGGTTTTGAGCACTTGGGTCGGCATATTCACGGCAGAGGCCGGAAGCATACAGGCCTCTGACAGCCAGAAAATCACGTTTTTAGAAGTTGCCAAGCGCAAGGCGGTGGCGGAAAATAAGCCTGCGATGCTGCAGAACGTTCAGGAGAAGCTCGCTGGGCTGTACCTGAAAACCGGACAATACGAACAGGCGGCGAGTTATCTGGGCGGACTTTACGTTGCTGCATCGACTGAAGAGTTCAAAAAGGCAATATTACCGGACCTTCTGTATGCCTATTTGATGTGGCCGAAGGTCGATTTGGCGGGCCAAATCGTCGAAAACCGCTTAATTGAGGCGGATATCGACCCTAACGATGCCGTAGTTCGCTCTCTTGACGAATATCTGGCCAGACCGCCGGCGGGGGCAGACCCGAATCTGCTTGTCGCTGCATTGACGAAGATCAAGACGCCTGCGGGCAGGCCGTTGTGGCAGAATTGGCTTAGGGACTGGGCAGCCCGGTTCAGAAAACCCAAACTGGCCGGCGGATCCACAGGCGCGACGATACCTGAGCCGAATTCACCGGGCAAGCCGCGCTCATAACCAAGCCAGCAGGCGAGACTCGGCGATTGGGGTAACAGAGGCGGACTGGGGGGCTGGAAATATACGGGGATTTGCCTTTTTTAGCTTTTTTCTGATTTTTTCCGGATTTTTCTCTTTGCACTTGTCGGCGAGTTTCTGTAAACTTAGCGATTCAAATTCGAAAGCTTAAGAAAACCGCTGACTCCTGGACCGTTGGAAAACATGAATCGGGTTAGGAGTAAGGGGAAGTGTTCGTATTCTTAGGTATGTAAGCTAGGCAGTTAGAGTTAGTTTTTGATTCGATTGGCACTCGTTGGGTGCGATCGGTTGAATGCTGCTGTAGCTCAGTTGGTAGAGCGCGTCCTTGGTAAGGACGAGGTCATGGGTCCGAGTCCCATCAGCAGCTAAATGCAAGCTGGTCAAGCCCGGATTGTGTGTTTCGACGGTTTCGAAACGGTTTTGATTCAGGCTGTGAATTGACTATACAAAGATTTGAAGATTGAGATTTTAGGAAACGGTTATTCAACAGGACAGGGATTAAGCAAACACTAACCCAGAACATTGGAGGCTTAGATTACGATGGCTAAGGCGGTATTCGAACGAACAAAACCACATATTAATATCGGGACAATCGGCCATATCGATCATGGTAAGACAACTTTGACCGCGGCTATTACGATGCGTCTTGCACAGAAGGCCGGCAAGGGCAATGTCAAGAAGTTCGAGGATATCGACAACGCCCCTGAAGAGAAGGAGCGCGGCATCACAATCAATACGGCGCATGTAGAGTACGAAACCGACAACCGTCATTATGCACACGTCGATTGCCCCGGCCATGCCGACTATATTAAGAATATGATAACCGGCGCCGCCCAGATGGACGGCGCGATTCTGGTCGTAGCCGCCAGCGACGGACCTATGCCTCAGACTCGCGAGCACATTCTTCTGGCTCGCCAGGTTAACGTGCCGAGCATTGTTGTGTTCATGAACAAGGTTGACCAGGTAGATGATCCGGAGCTGCTGGATCTTGTCGAATTGGAAATCAGGGACCTGCTGAACAAGTACGAATTTCCCGGCGACGACATTCCTATCATCAAGGGTTCTGCTCTGGCGGCTATGGAGAGCGAGGGCAAGGACGACGAGGCATGCAAGTGTATTGACGAGTTGATGGCTGCGGTCGATGACTATTTCCCGCTTCCTGTTCGTGATGTGGACAAGCCGTTTCTTATGCCCGTCGAGGACGTTTTCAGTATCAAGGGTCGCGGCACAGTGGGCACCGGCAGGGTTGAGCGCGGCGTTATCCACACCGGCGACGAAGTCGAGATAGTCGGTCTTTCCAAGGAAGTTCGCAAGACGGTGTGCACCGGTGTTGAAATGTTTAACAAGACACTCAACGAAGGGCAGGCCGGGGATAATGTCGGGCTGCTTCTCAGAGGTGTTGAGAAGAAGGAATTGGAACGGGGGCAGGTCTGTGCGGCTCCCGGAAGCATCACTCCGCATACGAGATTCGATGCGGAGGTTTACGTTCTGAGCAAGGAAGAAGGGGGGCGCCACACTCCGTTTTTTGCGGGTTACAGGCCGCAATTCTACTTCAGGACTACCGATGTAACCGGTTCTGTTCACGCACTGAAGAGCCGTGAAGGCAAGACCGCCGAGATGTGTATGCCCGGTGATAACATAGCCATGGATGTCGAAATCATTTCTCCGATCGCGATGGAGGAAGGCCTGCGCTTCGCTATTCGCGAGGGCGGCCGGACGGTTGGCGCCGGTGTGGTTACGAAGGTGATTGAGTAGGAATCTGGAACTGCGAAACGCACTATGTGTTGATTCTGCGGCAGCAGAGCTCGGGGTTGTATCCGGGGGGCGTTGCGGTGAAAAAGCAGGTTATTCTACGCCGGTAATGTAAGGCCGGGCGGGAACGAACTTTATGGCTAAGAAGAAGAGCAAAAGGGAATATGTCTGGCTTGAATGCAGCCAGTGCAAGGAAAGAAACTATCGGACGGATGTCAGCGTTGCCGAAGGCACTCCGAAGTTCACGTTGAAGAAGTTCTGCAAGAAGGAGCGGGCTCATACCGTTCACAAAATTAGGCGGAAGTGACGTTTTGGCGGTTCTTGCGGTTGGCAACGAGAACGGACATTAGGCCAGTAGCTCAATTTGGCAGAGCGTCGGTCTCCAAAACCGAAGGTTGTGGGTTCGAGTCCCCCCTGGCCTGCTTCTTTTTGACCTGAGTTACGGTGAGCAGTCGATAAACCGGTTCAAAATAAGGATTCTGTGATTATGGCTTTTCAAATCTACAAACGAGGCCAGGGCAAATACACAAGGCTTTGCACTGCCTTTGCCGGCGCCCTCATAGCCGGGGCGGGCTGTTGGAAGCTTTATCAGAAGCTGGAAGTGTGGCTCGTGGGTCTTTCACCGAATCAAACAATGTGGATTTCGACGATGGTTCCTGCCGGTGCATTCGTGTTGTTTTGTCTTTTTTTCTTCTGGCTGGTCAACAAGGCCTCTGTGGCGGACTTCATGATAGCCGCCGAAGGTGAGATGAAGAAGGTCAGTTGGTCCAGCAGGCAGGAGATCGTTGTCTCAACAGGCATCGTGATTGTCGTTGTTATCCTGACGGCGGTTTTACTTGGCGCTACCGATCTTTTGTTCAGGGCGTTTTTCTCGTGGATACTGGAGTAAGGTACTGAATTATGCAGTGGTACGTTTTACGAGTGGCGGCGAACAAGGAGATTCAGGTCAGGGAATCTCTGAAGCAGAAGGTCGAGAAAGAGGGCTTGAGCGGCTCGGTTGGGCGCATCGAAGTTCCTGTTGAGCAGATTAAGCGAATTCGCGGCAACAAGCAGACAATCCACAAGCGGAAACTGTATCCGGGCTATGTTTTCATGGAGATGGAATCCACCGAGGACGGCCGGGTTCCGGAAGAGGCGTGGTTCATGATTAAGGGGACCTCCGGTGTCGGTGATTTCATCGGTACCGAAGGCATCCCTACTCCCATGAGAGACACAGATGTGGCGAAGATGCTGCTCGATGCGGAGAAGCCCGAGGATACCCCGAGTATCAAAATGGAGTTCGAACAGGGCGACCAAATCAAGATTCGCGAGGGAGCATTCGAAAATTTCGAGGGGGTGGTCGATTCGATTGATTCCGAGCGCGGCATTGTAAAGGTGATCGTAACGATATTCGGCAGGAGTACTCCGCTGGATATAGAGTATTGGCAGATCGAAAAAATATGATGTTTGTCGTGCGGGATTGGTGACGGATATCAGACGAGGTGAATTGGATCGGACCTTATAATTCCGACAAGGGTTAAGCGATGGCTAAAGAAGTTGCAGTAAAGATTAAATTGCAGGCATCGGGAGGCAAGGCGACGCCGGCGCCTCCGATAGGTCCTGCTCTGGGGCAGCACGGTGTCAACATAGGCCAGTTTGTCTCTCAGTTCAACGAGCGGACGAAAGACCTCAACGGAACGACGGTGCCGGTTGTCATAAGCGTTTACAAAGACAAGAGTTTCACGTTCGAGGTGAAAAGCCCTCCGGCGGCGGTTCTGATTAAACAGGCCGCTGAAATCGCCAAGGGCAGCGGGATTCCGAACAAGGAGAAGGTGGGTAAGATTACTTCCGAGCAGGTTCGCAAAATTTCGGAAACGAAGTTCAAGGACCTGAACGCTTACGACCTGGAACAGGCCGACAAGATTATCGAAGGTACGGCTCGAAGTATGGGCGTGGATGTAGTGGATTGACGGTGTTAGATTATTGATGATGACTTTAGGCGATTCGAGATAGATGATATGGCGTTAAGAAGCAAGAGATACAGGAAAGAAGCCGAATTGGTGACGAACGAGCCGATTCTGCTGGCAGATGCGGTCGAGAAGGTAAAGTCCTTCAAGTCGGCGAAGTTCGACCAGAGCATCGAGTGTGTTGTGCATCTGGGGATTGACCCGAAGCAGGCAGACCAACTGGTTCGAGGGTCCATTTCTTTGCCGCACGGCATCGGCAAGAAAAAGCGGGTTGTGGCGTTCTGTGAGGATTCCGATATCGAGGCGGTTCTTTCGGCCGGTGCCGTCGAGGCCGGAAACGATGCACTCGTCAAGAAGGTTAGTGACGGCTGGCTGGATTTCGACGTTGCCATCGCTTCTCCGAAGGTAATGGGCAAGGTCGGAAAACTGGGCCGTGTTCTGGGACCTCAGGGCAAGATGCCTTCCCCGAAGAACGGGACTGTTACCGGCGACGTCGCAAAGGCGGTGGCGGAGTTTGCCGCAGGCAAGGTGGAATTCAGGAACGATGCAGGCGGTAATGTTCACGCGGTGGTCGGCAAGCAGAGCTTCGAGTCAGAGAAACTCAACGAGAACATCGAGGCGTTTATAACGCACATCAAGAAGATCAAGCCCCAGGCGGCCAAGGGAACTTATATCAAGAAAATTTGCGTTTCGGCGACGATGAGTCCGAGTGTGACGATTGCTTTCTGAGCTTTGCGCTCATCGATATCGGATATGACATTGCAGGGTAAGAAAAATGAGTAAATACGTAAAAGGTTTATTGCAGGCCGAGATGGAAAAGAAGATCACGGAAGAGAATGTCCGTGATTTTCTGGTATTGAGCACACGCGGCGTCAAGGGTGTTGACAACAATATCATGCGCGGCGAGTTGAAGTCCAAAGGCATAAAGCTGATGGTCGTTCATAACGCCTTGTTTAAGAAAGCCCTGGAGGCTCAGGATATGGGGGCTGCTGCGGACATTTTCTCCGGCTGCTGCACGATAGCTTACGGGGGCGACAGCATAGTTGATGTTGCCAAGGAAGTGACTGAGTGGTCGAAGAAAATACCGGTGGTTGAGATAAAAGGCGCTTTCCTCGACGGCTCCGTGATGAATGCCGAGGCTGCGGCGAAAGTGGCGGCTATGCCAACTCGTACTGAGCTGCTGGGCGAGATAGTTACCTTGATAAAATCGCCGGCGGCAATCCTGGCCGGCGCGGTGATGGGACCTGCGGGCATTATTGCCGGGTGTATCAAGACCTTGGCCGATGGGGATGAAAGAGAAGCGGCATAGAGAGCTTTTTGAAGATGCGTCCGGCTCGGCCGGTGTGAATCGCAAATTATTGATTGCTTGAGTGGTTGCCCCGGAAACGGGTTAAATGAGACGATGGAGTTTCAGCTACCGCCGGGCCTGGAACTATAGGAGTTTATTCAAAATGGCAGAAGAAGCTAAAGAAACCAAAGAGGCTGCGAAGGCAGAGGAGACGAAAGAAGCCAAGGCCCCAGAGAAAGCCAAAGAGGCCAAAGCCGAAGAGTCTAAGAAGTGGAGCAGCGACATCAAGAAGCTTGGCGATAAAATAGTAGGTCTTACGCTCATGCAGGCCAAGGAATTGGGTGATTACCTTAAGGAAGAGCACGGTATCGAGCCTGCCAGCGGCGGCGCAGTGATGGTTGCCGGTCCCGCCGCAGGACCTGCTGAGGAAGCAGAGGAGAAAACCAGTTTCGACGTAATCCTTAAGGAATTCGGCGACAAGAAAATTCAGGTCATAAAGGAGGTCCGAGCTATTACGGGACTGGGTCTCAAGGAAGCCAAGGATCTTGTGGACGGCGTGCCCAAGCCGGTGAAAGAGGGTGTCAGCAAGGAAGACGGCGAGGCGATTGTCAAGCAGCTTGAAGCCGCCGGTGCTGTCGTTGAGTTAGCCTGATAGAAGCAGCCTCCTGCAAAGGCAATAATGCTGTGTTCCGTTCGCCCGTGAAGGGAGTACCAAATGGTCTCACAAACTATTCGTAGTTTTGGCAGGATTCGGGATGTCGTTGAAATTCCGGATTTGGTCGCAATACAGAGGAAGAGCTTCGACTACTTTCTACAGAAGGACACCGTCCCTACGAGAAGAAAAGACGTCGGGCTTGAGGCGCTGTTTCGAGAGATATTTCCCATCGAGAGCTACGACAAGAACATGACGCTGGAATACCTCTGTTACGAATTGGAAAAGCCTCACTATACGCCCACTCAGTGTCGGCAGCTTCGCCTCACTTATGGTTATCCGCTGAAAATTCATTGCAGGCTCAAGACTAAGAAGAGTGACGATTCGACCGAACAGGCGATGTATCTGGGCGAAGTGCCGGTTATGATAGGAGGCGGCGAGTTTATAATCAACGGCGCCGTGAGGGTAATAGTCAGCCAGCTGCATCGAAGTCCCGGCGTGGATTTTCTGATCGAAAGCAAAGAGGGTGACAGGGTTCTTCACGGCGGCAGGATCATACCGGAACGAGGAAGCTGGATAGAGATAGGCGTTACTCATAAGGACGTCTTGGCGGTGAAAATCGACCAGTCGAGCAAAATACCGGCTACCGTCTTTCTGCGTGCGATCGATCCGAACTATAGTACGACTCCCTCGATTCTGCGTCTTTTCTACGAGACCGCGAAAGTGCCTTTGAATAAGCTTACGCCCACGATGTGGGCCGTTGAGCCCGTAGTCGATACGGAAACAGGCGAGATATTAGTGAAGGCCGGCGCGCAGTTCAGCGACAAAGTCTCTATCGTACAGGCTGCTCTGTCGGAGCCCAAGAGCAAGAGTTCGAAGAAGAAAACGACCAAAGCGAAGAAATCCAAAAAGTCCGTCGAGATCGAAGTGATCGAGGTGGCTCGCGATCCCATGATTCTGACCACGCTGGCGGAAGACGATTGCGAAAGCCATGAGCAGGCGCTGCTGAAATTCTACATGAGGCTGCGCCCGGGCAACCCCCCGAACGCAGAGAAGGCCAAGGCCTTTTTCGCCGAGAAATTCTTCGACTCCAACCGGTATCGTCTCGGCAAGGTCGGCAGGTTCAGGCTGAACAGGAAGTTCGAACAGTCGGTCGATGAGAGTGAAATGACGCTTCGTCCGGAAGACTTCCTGAACACAATGAGATACATCGCGGCCTTGCGGAACAACGAGGGGATAGTGGACGACATCGATCATCTCGGCAACAGGAGGCTTCGCACGATTGACGAGCTTGCCGCCGACGAGATCAGAAAGGGCCTGCTCAAGCTTCGCAAGACGGTTCAGGAGCGTATGAGCATGAAAAGGGACGCCGAGGAGGCCCCCCGCATAGCCGACCTTGTGAATTCCAAAAGCGTATCGAGCAGCATAAACTACTTCTTCGGACGCGGCGAACTCAGCCAGGTCGTGGACCAGACCAACGCATTGAGCCAGTTGACGCACGAGAGGCGTCTCTCGGCGTTGGGGCCCGGCGGCCTGAACAGAAGACGCGCCGGCTTCGAGGTTCGCGACGTTCACATCAGCCACTACGGCAGGATATGTCCGATCGAGACGCCGGAAGGCACGAATATCGGCCTGATCGCATCACTGGCGATATTCGCAAAGATAGATGAGTACGGCTTCCTGCTCACGCCGTATTCCAGGGTGAAGAACAGCAAGGTTACCGACGAGGTCGTGTATCTGCGCGCCGATGAGGAGATGAGGGCGATATTTGCTCCGCCAAGCGCCGTTGACCCGGCAACAGGTAGGATTCCCAAAGGATATGTTCTCGCTCGCAAGAGCGCCGAACTTTCGCACGTGGACAGCAATGAAGTCGATTATGTCGATATCTCGCCAAAGCAGATAGTCGGTATATCGGCATCGCTCATCCCGTTCCTCGAACATGACGACGCAAACCGCGCCCTGATGGGCTCGAACATGCAGCGGCAGGCCGTGCCGCTGCTCAAGACCGAACCGCCTTTGGTCGGAACGGGCATGGAGAAGGTCGTCGGGAGTAACTCCAGCATGGTCGTCCGGGCCGAGACCAGCGGCGTTGTCACTCAAGTCGATGCGACTAAAATAGTGATCAACGAAACCGACGAATATGAATTGGAAAAATTCATAGGTCTCAATGAAAGAACCTGTTTGAACCAGAAACCGGTCGTTAGTCTGGACGAAAGGGTCCACAAGGGGCAGGTCATAGCCGATGGCGGCGGGACTTCAAACGGTGTCTTGGCGCTCGGTAAAAACATCCTTGTGGGGTTTGTGTCGTTCGACGGGTTCAACTTCGAAGATGCTATAATTGTCAGCGAGAAGCTGTGCAAGGACGACAGTTTCACCAGTATCCACATCGACGAGTTTACTGCCGAAGTTCGCGAGACCCGCCTGGGCAAGGAAGAGTTCACTGCGGACATTCCGAACGTCAGCGAAAGGGCCCTGCGCAACCTCGACGAAAACGGAGTAGTGCGGGAGGGTACCAGAGTATGCACGGGCGATATCCTTGTCGGCAAAGTCGTGCCGAAAAGCAAGACCGAGCTGACGCCTGAAGAGAAGCTCTTGCACGCGATATTCGGCAGGGTGGGCGAGGACGTTAAAAACGATTCACTCGAGTTGCCGAGCGGATACGAGGGAGTGGTGATCAAGACAGAGCGATTCACAAGACGCGGCGCCGGATCCGAAGATCAGAAAAAAGCATTATCTGCGCAGATCAAAGAATACCAGCAGCAGATGCGGGCGAAGGAATGTATCTTGTTCAGGCGAATGATCGAGGCCGTCCACAAGAAGCTGGAAGTCAATATTGTCGATCCTTCAACGCGTCAGAAAGTCGGAGCAAGTGACGATGACGAGGTTGTTTACGAGCAGATAGAGAATTTCAGCATCAAGTGGGTCAGACCCGCCTCTGCGCGAGACGAGGTTCAAAAGATTGTGGATAAGTTCTGGGCCAAGATTACCGAGAGCCAGGAAGAGACGGCCCGCCGAGTTGAAATACTCAAGCATGGGGATGAGCTGCCCAGCGGCGTTCTGCAGATGGTGAAGGTGTATATTGCTATCAAGAGAACGCTGTCAATCGGGGATAAGATGGCAGGACGCCACGGCAATAAGGGTGTCATCGCAAAGATTCTGCCTGAGGAGGACATGCCTTTCCTCGAAGACGGAACTCCTCTTGATATTATGCTGAATCCCCTCGGTGTCCCAAGCAGAATGAACGTCGGTCAAATCCTGGAAACACATCTTGGCTGGGTGGCGAAAGTCCTCGGTTTCAGCGCGAATACACCGGTCTTCGACGGCGCTTCCGAAGATGATATTCAGCTTCTGACCGCCGAGGCGAACGAGTCCATGGCGCAGAGGCGTGCCGAGATTGAAGAGAAGGGGCTTATTCCCGGGGCCGACGAGTTCTTTGTGAACGTGCCGAATGCCCTGAAGACTCAGTTATATGACGGCAGAACGGGAGAGCCGTTTGATCAGCGAGCAACTATCGGTTACATCTATATGATGAAGCTGCACCATCTTGTCGACGACAAGATTCACGCCAGAGCGACCGGGCCTTACAGCCTGATTACGCAGCAGCCGTTGGGAGGAAAAGCCAGGACCGGCGGGCAGCGTTTCGGTGAGATGGAAGTGTGGGCGCTGGAAGGCTACGGCGCCGCTTATACCCTTCAGGAGATGCTTACGGTCAAGAGTGACGATGTCGAAGGACGCACGAAGATATACGAGTCCATGGTCAAGGGCCAAAATACCCTCGAGGCCGGGACGCCGCTGTCTTTCGACGTGCTCTGCAATGAGATAAGAGGTTTGGGGCTGAACATACAGCTTGAGAAGAAGCGTTTGGGAAATACTGCTCTGTAAAACCGGTTGATTATTGAAATATCAATTGTCAATTCCAAGGGGCGTTAGATGTTAGGAAATATATACGATCGCATTAACGATTACGGGTCGGTTAAGATCGGCTTGGCCAGTCCAAATGATATTCGGAGTTGGTCCTTTGGGGAGGTTCGCAAGCCGGAAACGATTAACTACCGGACTTATCGACCCGAAAAAGACGGTTTGTTCTGCGAACGCATCTTCGGGCCTGAGCGAGACTGGGAATGTGCGTGCGGAAAGTACAAGGGAACCAAGTTCAAAGGCATCATTTGCGATCGTTGCGGGGTGAAGGTTACACATAGTCGGGTCCGTCGCAAGCGGATGGGGCATATCAATCTTGCAGCGCCCGTTGTGCATATCTGGTTCTTCAAGGCCATTCCGAATCGCCTGGGCACAATTCTGGCGATGAAGAGTTCGGACCTGGAGAAAACGGTCTATTTCCAGGATTATGTCGTAGTCGATCCGGGTCAGAGCCCTCTGAAAACGGGCCAGTTGCTCAGCGAAGACGAGTACCGAGAGGCGATCACCAAGTATGGCGGCGCGTTCAAGGCGACGATGGGAGCTGAAGCGATCAAAATGCTGCTCGCACAAATGGACCTGAATGCCGTCGCTGTCGAATTACGACAGGCTATGGAGAAGACCAACAGCAAGCAGAAGATCAAAGATCTTACGAAGCGATTGAAAACGATCAATGAGGTCATTAACAGCGACAGCAAGGCTGAGTGGATAGTTCTTGACGTGGTTCCGGTTATTCCGCCGGACCTGAGACCGCTGGTTCTTCTCGAAAGGGACAATTTCGCAACGAGCGACCTCAACGATCTTTACAGGCGGATTATCAATCGAAATAACCGTCTCAAAAAACTTATCGACCTGAACGCTCCCGATGTCATTATCCGCAACGAGAAACGCATGCTTCAGCAGGCCGTTGATTCACTGCTGGACAACGGGCGCTGTCGCAGGCCGGTTCTGGGCAGTAACAATCGCCCCTTGAAGTCTCTGACCGATATGATCAAGGGCAAGCAGGGGCGGTTCCGTGAGAACCTGCTCGGCAAGCGCGTCGATTATTCGGCTCGCTCGGTAATCGTCGTAGGGCCCAACCTGAAGTTGTATCAGTGTGGTTTGCCGAAGAAGATAGCCCTTGAATTATACCAGCCTTTTATCATCCGAAAGCTCAAGCAGCACGGCCTGGCCGATACAATCAAGAGCGCCAAGAGGATGATAGAGCGTCGCGACGAGCAGGTTTGGGATATCTTGGAAGAAGTGATTCATCAGCATCCGGTATTGCTCAACCGTGCCCCCACACTTCACCGAATGGGCGTCCAGGCTTTCGAGCCGGTCCTGGTTGAGGGCAATGCCATTATGCTTCATCCTCTGGCATGCAAGGGTTTCAATGCCGACTTTGACGGCGACCAGATGGCAGTCCATTTGCCCCTCAGCGTCGAGGCTCAGGCGGAAACACATATTCTGATGATGACTACAGGGAACATTTTCTCGCCGTCAAACGGTTCGCCAATGGTTGGGCCGTCTCAGGATATGGTGATGGGCAATTACTACCTGACGCACTACGATCCTCGCGACTGGACGGCGATAACGGACGAAAGATTAATTCCGGCGTTTAAGGATACTTTCGAAGCAATGATGGCATACGATACCGGCAAGATCCACTTGCACACGAGAATCAAGGTTCGCATAGCCAAGAAGCTCGAAGGCGATATCATTGCGACTGCCTCGGCTAAGAAAAAGGGAGAGGCGGAAGTCGATGTTACAAGCCCCAAACCGACTGTTTTGGAGACTACCGTCGGCAGGTGTATCTTTAATGATACGCTGCCGGAGGGAATGCCGTTCTATAATGCTACGATGTCGCAGAGGAAACTGAGCCAGGTAATCAGCGATTGTTTCAAGTATGCCGGTTCCGCCGAGACGGTTGACCTGCTGGATAGAATCAAGGATATGGGTTTCAGGTATGCGACGCTTGCCGGCCTTAGTTTTGGCGTTACAGACTTGAAAATACCGCCCAGGAAGCAGGAAATTATCGAAGAGACCGAGAAAAAAATAGCGAAAATCCTCAAAAACTACAACGATGGAGTGCTCACCGAGGGGGAACGCTACAATCAGGTTATCGACGCCTGGACAAATGCCCGAGTTGCGGTCACCAGCGAAATGATGCGGGGCTTCAGGAACGATACGAAAGATGACGGAACACCCTATTTGAATCCTATCTTCCTCATGAGCGATTCGGGCGCACGAGGCAGCGTTGACCAGATTCAGCAGCTTGCCGGCATGAGAGCATTGATGGCAAAGCCCAGCGGTGAGATTATCGAGACGCCGATCAAATCGAACTTCCGGGAGGGCATGACGGTTCTTGAGTACTTCAGTTCCACTCACGGCGCACGCAAGGGGCTGGCCGACACGGCGTTGAAGACCGCGAATTCCGGGTATCTTACGCGAAAGCTTATAGACGTCGCGCAGAACGTGATTGTTATGGAGCGCGACTGCCAAACGCTGCAGGGTATTACAAAAAGTGTGGTCAGTAGAGGCGACCAGGTCGATGTGTCCTTGTCGGAACTCATTGTCGGGCGGACGGCTCGCGATAATATTCGCAACCCAATCACCGATGAGATGATCGTTCGAGAGAACGAGGTCATAGACCATGAAGCGGCGGCTAAGATCGAATCGCTCGGTCTTGATGCGATCAGGATAAGAAGCCCGCTGACCTGCGATAGCGCGTTTGGCGTTTGTGCTAAGTGTTATGGTTGGGATTTGAGCACGGGTTTGTTGGTCGAGGAAGGCGGCGCGGTCGGAATCGTCGCAGCTCAGTCGATCGGGGAGCCCGGTACACAGTTGACGCTTCGTACATTCCATACCGGCGGAGTGGCTGAAAGAGCTATTCTTGAGCGTCAGCAGAACGCTCCGCAGGCCGGGACAATCCAGTACCGTGATATTAACGCTGTTTCGGTCAAGGCTGAAGACGGCGATGAAAATATCGTCGCTCTGAAGCGAAATGGAGAAATTCTGCTTCTTGACGCTAAAAACCGCGAACTGGACAGGTTTAAAGTCCCCTACGGCGGTGTTATCCTGATCGATGACAAGAGCAAAGTCAAAGCCGGCACTCCGCTGTTTAGATGGGACCCTCACCGTATCCCCATCCTGGCTGAGGTTGACGGCCTCATACGGTTTGTTGACATTGTGGAAGGCGAAACCATCGGAATCGAGGAAGAACGAAAGGGGCAAGCCGGCAAACCCATCGTTATCGAGCATAAGGGCGATAAACACCCCCAGATTATTATTGAGGACACCAAGGGTAAAATACTGGACGTCCACTATCTGCCTGCAGGGGCTAGAATTGAAGTTGTCGAGGGCCAGAAGGTGCAGGCCGGGCAATTGCTTGCACACCAGCCCAGAGCTACAGGCGGTACGCAGGATATCACCGGTGGTTTGCCCAGAGTTACAGAAGTCTTCGAAGCCAGGAAACCAAAGGACCCCGCTGCTATGGCGGAAATCAGCGGCCGGGTCGAGTTGAGAAGTGATAAACGCAAGGGTAAAATGACGATTACCATTCGCAACGAAGAAAGCGAAATGGAGAAAGAACACCACGTCCCTCGCGACAGGCACCTCAATGTCCACACCGGCGACCTGGTCGAAGCAGGAGACGCGCTCACCGATGGACCGCTCGTGCCGCATGATATCCTCCGAATCAAAGGAGAGGAGGCCCTTCAGAGGTATCTGCTTGGTGAAATTCAAAACGTATATCGTTCGCAAAACGTCAATATCAACGATAAACATGTTGAAATCATTTGTTCGCAAATGATGAGAAAGGTCGAAATTGAGTCTGTCGGAGACAGCTTGTTCCTGCCCGGCGAGGTAGTCGATAAGTTTGTCTTCAGAAAAGAAAATCAGAGATTGATGCAAAGCCTGAAGATAACCGGCGCCGGAGATGTAAGCGACGTCGCAGAAGGGCAGGTTATCGACAAAAAAGACCTGGCAACACTGAACGAGAAGGTCGAGATGATAGGCGGCGCCCCTGCAAAGGGCAAGAAAGCAAAGCCGGCAACCGCCCAGACACTGTTGCTGGGTATCACCAAGGCTTCGCTGTGGTCCGAGAGCTTTATCGCCGCGGCCAGCTTCCAGGAAACGACAAAAGTCTTGACTCAGGCGTCCTTGGCTGGTAAAGTGGACGAGCTCCATGGCTTGAAGGAGAATGTTATACTCGGCCATCTGATACCGGCCGGTACAGCCTTCAAACCGCATTTGGAGTTGAAAGTGAAGCATCTTGTCGAAGCGCCTTTGCCGAAGGAATTTGTGGAAATGGACGAGTTGACAGAGGCCAAAGAGGCAGAAGCAAAAGCCGAAGCCGCTATCAAGGAAGCTTTAGGTATCAAGTAATTGACTATTGTGCTGTAAGAGATTGAAATTATGCCGACTATTAATCAGTTAGTGAAACGTCCGAGATCGAAATCAAAAGGGCAAAAAAGAATATCGGATATTCGTGGTTGTCCGCAGAAACGCGGCGTTTGTCTTATTGTCAGAACGCAAACGCCAAAGAAGCCTAACTCCGCTTTGCGGAAAATAGCCCGTGTGCGACTGACAAACGGAAAGGAAGTGACCGCGTATATCCCTGGCATCGATCATAATCTCCAGGAGCACAGCACCGTTATTATCCGAGGCGGTCGAGTGAGAGACCTGCCGGGTGTGCGTTATCATATTGTGCGGGGCGTTCTTGACTGTGCCGGTGTTTCCAACCGAAAGCAGGGACGCAGCAAGTACGGAGCAAAGAAATAAAGAGCAGCAGAAGCAGGGGAAAACCAGGTACAGATTATGTCCAAGAAGTTTACAAGTTCAAGTCAGCAGCTGAAACCGGACCCGAGGTTCAACAGCAAGCTTGTGTCAAAGTTCATCAATGCACTGATGCTCGACGGCAAGAAGAGCACCGCACAGCGGGTCTTTTCCGATGCGCTTGATATTATCGCCAAGAAAATCACGGACGCCGAGCCTCTTGAGGTCTTTGAAAAGGCCATTAACAACGCCAAACCATTGATCGAAGTTCGCAGCAAGCGCGTCGGCGGGGCGAGCTATCAGGTGCCGATGCAGGTCAACAGCAGGCGGCAGCAATCTCTGGCTTTCCGGTGGATACTCGCCTCGGCAAGATCGAAGAAGGGCAAACCCATGTGCCAGCGGCTGGCCTCCGAATTTATGGATGCCTACAATGAGACCGGAGGAGCAATGACTACACGGGAAAACATTCACAAAATGGCAGAGGCGAACAAGGCCTTTGCACATTTCGCCTGGTGATAACGACAGAATACCAACTGCCACGGCTCGTTTTTTTGCAGGATGACCGTGGCAGTTTTTTTGTGAGTCTGATGAGTCGCTGTTTGCGATTCGACATAGAGTGACTACAGTTGCGGGACAGGACGCAATGTCAAGCAATCTTGGTAAGCTGCGCAACATCGGGATAATGGCCCACATTGATGCCGGTAAGACCACTGTTACTGAGAGGATCCTCTATTACACCGGCAAAACATACAAGATGGGCGAAGTCCACGACGGCACCGCGGTTATGGACTTTATGGAGGAAGAGCAGAAGCGAGGAATCACTATTACCTCGGCAGCGACCAAGTGCCCGTGGAAAAATTGCGAAATTAATCTTATCGATACTCCCGGGCATATCGATTTCACGGCGGAAGTGGAGAGGTCGCTGAGGGTGCTCGACGGAGCCGTCGCGGTTTTTGACGGCAGCGAGGGCGTACAGGCGCAAAGCGAGACAGTCTGGAGGCAGGGCCGAAAATACGATCTGCCCTGCGTCTGCTTCATTAATAAAATGGACAAGATCGGTGCTGATTTCGAGATGTCTGTCGATAGTATCCGTGATAAGCTTCTCGCAAATCCTATCGTCCTTCAGCTTCCTATCGGCGCCGGAGATTCTTTCCGGGGCGTTATAGACCTCATAGAGATGCGAGCCGTCTTCTACAAAACCGAGCAAATGGGGGCTGCTTTCGAAGAAACGCAGATTCCTGAGGATTTAACGGAAGCTGCTGAGCGCCAAAGACATACGATGATTGAACTCGCAGCCGAGCACGATGAGGAGTTGATGGACATCTATGTTCACGACAAGGCCGCCGATACCCGCATAATCCGCCGAGCCATTCGCAAGGGTACTCTGGCGAACGAGCTTCAGCCGGTATTTGTGGGATCTGCATTGAGGTATATCGGCGTTCAGAGGCTGCTCGATGCGGTGATAGACTATTTGCCTTCGCCGCTGGACAGGCCCGTCCTGATGGGGCATAAACCGTCCGATAAGAACATAGAAATCCCGGTTAAGTGCGACCCTAAAGGCAGTATGGTTGCTTTGGCGTTCAAGATAACCGGCGACGTGCATGGCGATCTGTATTTCTTGAGAATCTACCAGGGAAAGCTCAAGTCGGGATCGAGAGTCCTGAATGTGAATCGTGATAAGCGTGAGAACATTACCAGGATATTCGAGATGCATGCCAAAGAGCGAATAATCTGCGATTCAGCCTCTGCAGGAGATATTGTTGCTGTTATTGGCCTTAAGCAGACTCTGACGGGAGATACGATTTGCGACCCCAAAAAGCCCGTTGCCCTGCCCAGCATCGCTTTTCCGCATACCGTCATCAATATGTCAATAGAGCCTCGCACCTCCGCTGAGAAGGCTAAACTTGCCGATGCTCTCGCCGATTTGAGGCGGGAGGATCCTACCTTCGAATGCAAGTTTGACACTGAGACGGGACAGACCATCATAAGCGGTATGGGAGAACTCCACCTGGAGGTTCTCCAGCATAAACTTGTCAAGGAGAAGGGTGTAAACATCAGGGTGGGCAAGCCCCGGGTTGCATATAGAGAGGCGATTATGCGGGCGGCTGAGGCCGAGGGTAAATTTGTCCGTCAAACAGGGGGGCATGGGCAATATGGGCATGTCGTTTTGCGGGTGGAGCCGCTTCTAACAGAGGATGGTCATTGTTGTCGTGAGAATGAATTCGAGGCCCAGGTAGGGGGTGATGCAGTGCCCCGGGAGTACGTTCCTGACGTCAAGAGAGGAGCTATGGACTCACTGGGCTGCGGCGTACTGGCGGGCTATCCTGTTGTCGGGGTTAAAGTTACGCTGATTGACGGCTCTTTCCACTCTGTGGATTCATCTTCTCTGGCTTTCGAGCAGGCTGCCGCCATTGCGATTGAAGAGGCCCTGAAAAATGCAGGAGCAGTGCTTCTTGAGCCGGTAATGCGGCTGCAGGCGATTGTGCCGGAGGCGAATTTCGGGGCTGTGCAGGGCAGTTTGCTCGCAAAGAGGGGCCTGATCAGCGGGTGCCGGGTTCACGGGAATATGCAGGTTATCGATGCCAAGGTCCCGCTGGTGGAGATGTTCGGATATTCCAGCGAAATCAGGAGCGTCACCGCAGGTCGGGGATCCTTTACTATGGAGCCTCTGGACTATGAAAAAGTGCCTGAGCAGATCGCAGAGCAGATCATAATATAGAGAAAGCAAATTTTTTTGTTTTTTTTAAGATTCTTCTAAACATTTTGTTGACAGTACCGGATTGGCATGATAAATTCAGCGGTTTTCAGCCGTAGCGAGCATCGCCAAGGATGGCTTTGCGTAAAACCAGTTGGGCTGTGGCACGTCTATAAATTGATGGTCAAGGATGGTTTGATAGCAGTCTGTTAGACTTTGGGGTGTACCATAAGCCTGCAAGAGGCTTCTGGAAGGGCCAGATGGTTGGTCCGGAGCCCGGATTCTTAAAGGAAGGCGAGTTGCTGAGGCCTCTCCTGCCGAAATAAAGCAAGGTTCTTGGCTAATTACTGATTGGCTTTGAGGGCTGATTGTGTAGTTGCCTGATGCTCTTTTTTTGTAAGTTGATATGGTTCAAGCTTTTAAAGGCTTGAAATCGTTAAGTTCCGATAAAAGTCTGCATTGCCCGCTGCCGGCGGCTAAGTTCGTGCTTGCCGCTTGGAAGTTAGCGGGGCAGAGGAAAACTATGGCTACTGAAACCGAAAGAATCAGGATTAGAATGGAGGCCTATGACCACAGGGCTCTTGATAGTTCTGCGCGAGAGATAGTAGAGCACGCGCGAAAAACGAATGCTCGCGTAAGCGGCCCGGTGCCGCTTCCCACGCGAATCGAGAGATATACGGTTCTTCGTAGCCCGCATATCGATAAGAAATCTCGCGAGCAGTTCGAGCTTCGAACACACAAGCGACTTATCGATATTCACGAGGCTAACGCCCGGACAGTTGAAGTTCTGAACCGTTTAGTTGTGCCGGCAGGAGTGTTTGTGAGGATCAAGGCCTGATTCTGAATTGTTTCTGCAGGGCCGGCTTTTATGCCTGGATTCGGGTATGGGCCGTGTATGGCAGAAACGCTGGAAGCATACTTATGGCGATGTTACTTGGGAAAAAAGTTGGAATGACGCAGGTTTACAACGAGTCGGGCTCGTTGGTGCCTGTTACGGTGATTCAGGCTGGCCCGTGTGTTGTTATGCAGATCAAGACAGGCGACAGCGACGGATACGATGCCGTGCAGTTGGGTTTTGAAGATGTGAAGGCTTCTCGCCGCAAAATGCCGCAGGTTGGCAGTGCCAAGAAGGCACAGACTGTGCCGAAGCGGTTTGTTCGGGAAATGCGTCTGGGTGACGGCGAGGCGAGCGATTATAAACCGGGCGATTCGATAACCGTCAGCGTGTTTTCAGACGGCGGTATGGTTGACGTTATAGGCACGAGCAAGGGCAAAGGCTATGCGGGCGTTATGAAACGTCACGGTTTTGGCGGCTTTCCTGCGTCCCACGGCACCGAACGCAAGCACCGGGCGCCAGGCTCCATAGCGAGTTATGCCAGTAACGCCGGTCACGGAGCGGGTCCGAAGAAAGGCAAGAGGATGGCCGGTCGTATGGGCGGGCGCCTTGTTACAGGTAAAAATCACGAATTGCTAAGTATCGACGAAGATAGAAACCTTCTGGTAGTCAAAGGTTCTGTGGCCGGCCCGGCGGGCGGCTACTGCATCGTTCGCAGTGCCAAGAAGAGATGAGGTTTTGGAGAACGGAAGTAAGAAATGATTGAATTGCCTGTTTATAATCCGGATGGCCAGGAGATGGAGAGCTTGAAAGTCGATGAAGCGGCTTTTGGCGGGGCCGTGAGGCATTCGCTGCTCAAGCAGGCTATTGTTATGTATCACGCCAATAAGCGTGTGGGAACCGCCGCTACAAAGGGCAGAAGCGATGTGGCCGGTTCGGACAGGAAGCTCTTCAGGCAGAAGGGGACCGGCAACGCGAGAGTAGGAAACATTAGAACCGGCAAGCGCGTCGGCGGCGGCATGACATTTGCAAAGCAGCCCAGGGATTTCAGCAAGCGGATGCCAAAGAAACAGCGAAAGCTTGCGAGAAACTCGGCGATTCTAGCCAAGCTTCTCGGCAACAACGTTGTGGTGGTTGACGGCCTGAGTTTCCCTGCTCCGAAGACAAAAGGTTTTATCGGCGTTCTTAAAAACCTTAAGATCGATCGCAGTTGTGTTGTTGCCCTGCAGGATTATGATGAAAATCTCTGTAAGTCCGCAAGGAATGTCCCGAAGGTAATGGTCGTGCCGGTGGCGCAGTTGAATGCCGGCGACATCTGTAATCACAGCAAAATGCTGTTTACGAAAGAGGCTTTTCTGTCGGTTCTAAACGAAGACAAGGCAAGTGAAAACTAAGAAGGTGTTGCTGTGGACGATTTCAACATTATAGTTCGGCCTTTGATTACCGAGCAGGGGATGCACTTTGCCAATGCAAGAAGTGCGTATTCTTTTGAGGTGAACAGCAAAGCTAACAAAACCCAGATTAGAAACGCTGTCGAGAAGATATACAACGTGAAAGTGGATAAAGTCAGAACCGCGAATCACAGGGGCAAGTATCGTCGCAGAGGCAGGCATTTCGGCATGACGCCGAGCTGGAAAAAGGCCGTTGTTTATCTGAAGCCTGAGTTCCATATCGATCTGTTCTAACGGGCCGGGGATTAAGCGACGGAGAAAGTAACTTATGGGTATTCGAGTTTACAAACCAACCAGTGCGGGACGCCGTAACAGTTCGGTCAATGACTATGCCGAGCTCACCGCGGGCAAGCCGGAAAAGTCGTTGTGCAAGCGGATCAAAAAGACCGGCGGCAGGAATCATCACGGCGTTACCACATCGCGTTTCAGAGGAGGCGGCGCGCGAAGAATATACCGAATTATCGATTTCAAACGCTGCAAAGACGGTGTACCGGGAACAATTGCGACAGTCGAATATGACCCCAACCGAGACTGCTTCATCTCTCTGGTCAACTATGCCGACGGCGAGAAGAGGTATATCCTGGCGCCGTTCGGCATACAGGTGGGAGATCGAATCGAGAGTGGACCGGTATGTGAGCCGAAGACAGGCAACGCAATGCCCATGAGTGCGATTCCAGCCGGGCTTGAGGTTCACAACATAGAAATGACCGCCGGACAGGGAGGCAAGCTGGTCAGGGGAGCCGGAAATGTCGCCAGGATAGTCGCAAAAGAAGGTGACTGGGTGACTATTATCCTGCCGAGCGGCGAGATGAGGATGGTTCGCAAGGAATGCCGGGCGACAATAGGCAGAGTCAGTAATCCGGACCACCAGAATGTCAGAATCGGCAAGGCCGGGCGAAAACGCCACATGGGACGAAAGCCCCACGTCAGGGGAAAAGCGATGAACCCGGTCGATCATCCCATGGGCGGCGGCGAAGGCAGGGCAAACGGAGGGCGACATCCCTGTTCGCCAACGGGCAAACTGGCCAAGGGAGGAAAAACCAGAAACCCCAGAAGCACGAGCAATAATAGAATTATTCGACGGCGAAAGAGCAAGAGGGCAAAACGATTAGGCTTCTAAAGCCCTGTTTCATGTTGTCAGAAGAATCGAGAAATAGAATATGGGACGATCGCTGAAAAAAGGACCTTTTGTAGATGAGAAGCTGTTCATAAAGGTCAATAAGCAGGTGGAATCCGGCTCACGGGAGCCAATAAAAACGTGGGCCCGAAGGAGCACCATAATTCCGGAATATGTCGGGTTTACTTTTATGGTCCACAACGGAAAAATGTTTCACAAGGTATTTGTGACAGAGGATATGGTCGGGCATAAGCTCGGCGAGTTCTCGCCGACACGAACTTTCAAAGGTCATTCGAGCAAGAAGATAAAATAGCTTTATATGTATTAGTGTCGCGGCTCGATAAGCGAACCGCGGGATATGAGATAGCCAATATGTTAAGTGCTGAAAAACTCAAAGAATTGATTCAGGAACGCCAGGCTGATGTTCAGCAGTTGGGTGGACATATTGCCAGGGCCGGTCTTAGCGAAACCGAGGCCGTCGGAGCGATCAGAAACTGGCAGAAAGGGCTTTTTAAGCCCGCGCCTGAGGCCGGAGATATCCGGCGGCTTGCTTCGGCGCTTGGGGTCGAAGAAAATGACCTTGCCGACTGGCGTTCGTCCTATCGGTATGCTCCGATGTCCGCACGTAAGGTCCGGCTGGTGACACAATTGATAGTCGGCCGGCAGGTGCAGGATGCGATAGACACGCTGAAATTTACAAGAAAACGCGCTGCCTCGATGGTTGAAAAGGTGCTCAAAACCGCTGTGGCTGATGCGGACGAGCAAAGGGCGGATGTTGACAGCCTTTACGTTTGCCGGGCCAGAGTGGATGATGCAGGGGTCCGAATCGGAACAAAAAGGTGGATAGCGAAGGATAGAGGACGCGCGCATCCGATTCGGAAAAAAGCCTGCCACATACATGTAACGGTTACACAGGTTTAGTGAACAATAAGTATTAGCGCCGGGTTGCGAGATACGAAATTATGGGCCAGAAGGTATCGCCAATTGGTTTTAGAACGGGAATAACGCTTGGGTGGAAGAGTACTTGGTATGCTCCCAAGGCCGATTACGGTGATTTTCTGGTCGAGGACCAGAAGATTCGCAGGTACATCGATCAGAAGTTCAACCATAGAATGCCTAAGGGAGCGGTAGCCAAAACCGAAGTTATCCGCACACGCAACGAAGTAAAGGTTACGCTGCATAGCGCCAGACCCGGTGTCGTCATCGGCCCCAGAGGCGGAGAGGTCGATAAGTTGAGGGAAGAGCTTGAGAGTCTGACCGGACGCAAAGTCGGTGTCAATGTCATCGAGATAAAGGAACCGGATCTGAACGCTAATCTCGTCGGGCAGGCTATAGCAGAGCAGTTGGGCAAGAGGGCTTCGTTTAGACGAACTATGAAGCAGTTTTGCGACGCCGCTATGAATGCCGGAGCTAAGGGGGTCAAGATTATATGCTCCGGACGTTTGGCCGGGTCTGAAATGGCGAGAAAGGAAACGCAGAAGCTCGGAAGTATTCCTCTGCACACCCTTGATGCCGATGTCGATTATTCCGTCGTTGTTGCCCGGACCACGTATGGAACCATAGGAGTGAAGGTGTGGATATATAAGGGTAAATTCGGCGAAGAGATCGAGCCGCGTATGCGACAGCGCCGCCGGCCGCCAAGACGCGGCGGACCTGGCGGCGATGGCCCCGCACCGGCAGGCAGGGGCAGAGCTGCGACGGGGGGCCAGGGACAGAGTAGAGCCCCTAGGCGGTCGCAGGCTGCTGGAGATTCGGCGCAGGAATCGGCCGCAGAGCCGCAGGCTATGCCGACCAAACCCGATACGAGTCCTGCTGAAGCTGAGAGCTAAAACTTAGAATTCGCCTGAAAGGCGATTTATAGTGCTTGATACGTTTTGTAAAGGAAATACCAAATGGCGATGATGCCAAAAAGAGTTAAGCATCGCAAGAGCCAGCGAGGCAGGATGAAAGGGAATGCCTCGCGATGCAACTATGTGGCTTTTGGTGAATACGGCTTGCAGGTTCTCGAGAACAGTTGGATTACAGGCAGGCACATCGAGGCGGGACGAGTTGCTGCTACTCATTTTCTTCATCGCGAAGGTAAGGTATATATCAGGATTTTCCCGCATAAGCCGGTCAGTTCGAAACCGCTCGAGACACGAATGGGCAAGGGTAAAGGCGAGCCGGATTTCTGGGTAGCCCGGGTCAGAGCGGGACAGGTATGCTTCGAAATCGGAGGCGTCGAAGAGGATGTTGCAAAACAGGCGCTGGTTAGAGTCGCGCATAAGATGCCTGTGAGATGCCGCTTCGTTCGGCGCAGGCATACGGTGTAATCAAGGACATTGACATGAAAGCACAGCATTACCGTGAATTGAGTTCGGATGAGTTGCAGGGCAAGCTTGAGGAGCTGCAGAGGCACGTCTTCGATCTGCGGACCCAGGCCGTTACAGAGAAGCTGGAAAACTCCAAGGCTGTGGTCAATGCCAGACGAGATATCGCAAGAATCAAAACAATTATGAATGAGGCTAAGTAACGTTTGCCGAACGTAATTGATGATCGGAAGTCAAGTATGCAGGACGATAAGACCAAAACATTAACGGGAAAAATAGTCAGCAAGAGCGGCGACAAATCCGTCAAGGTTGTAATTGATTTCAAAGTCAAGCATCCAAAGTACGGAAAGTACATCAAACGCCGAACGAAAATCGGCGTGCACGACGAACAGAATGTTGGTTGTGTTGGCGATCTTGTTGCTATAGGCCAGTGCAGGCCGCGCAGCAGGAGCAAGAGTTGGCGCCTTCTGAAGGTTATTGAGAAGGCCGTTACGGTATAAAGCTATATTTGCGATACAGGATTCGGACGACGAGATAATAAACATGATTCAACAAGAAACAATGTTGGATATCGCCGACAACTCCGGTGTTAAGTCGGCTTTGTGCATAAAGGTCCTCGGCAGGGGCGGCTCACGCGGCAAGGCGACGCGGCCTGTTGCCGGTATAGGGGATGTTATTTGCGTTGCAATCAAGAAGTCATTGCCCAGTTGTCAGTTGGACGACAAGAAGGTGCACAAGTGCGTTATCATTCGCACGAAAAGTCCTGTCAAGCGAAAGGACGGCAGCTATGTGAGATTCGACAGTAATGCTGCCGTGATGATTGACGGTGACGGAAACCCGATAGGCACAAGGATCTTTGGAGCGGTTGCTCGCGAATTGCGAGAAAAGAATTATATGAAAATTATCTCACTGGCCAGCGAAGTCGTTTAGACGCCGGCCGGCTCGATTAAGAGGTGCGAACACATGGCACTACACATAAAGAAAAATGATACTGTTGAGATTATCTCCGGGGCGCATAAAGGTGCGACCGGGCGAGTATTGCGTGTCTTGCCGCGAAAGAATCTTGTTGTTGTCCAGGGAATCAACACTGCCAAGAAGCATGTCAGGCCTTCGCAGAAAAATCCCCAGGGCGGCAGGATTAATATTGAGCAGCCTATCCACGTTAGCAATGTGCTGCCCGTGAATACGAAGAGTTCCAAGGGCGAGAAGGTCGGCTACAAGGTGGATAAGACGGGTAGAAAGAAGCGTGTTTTTGCGGACGGCAGCGAAATATAAAACGTTTGCAAAAGGAATACTGATTTTTTTGAAAAGAAACATGGGCTGGCTAAAATACAGCGTATTGCAAGGTGTTTGATGGTTCGTTTGAGAGACTTATATAAATCGAAAATCATCTCCGAGTTGACCAAGGAATTCGGGTACAAAAATCCTATGGCCGTGCCGAAAATGGATAGGATCATCATCTCAATGGGCATAGGCAAGGCAATACAGGATAAAAAGTTTCTGGAGGCAGCCAGGAGAGACCTTACTCAGATCGCCGGCCAGTTGCCCGTAGTCTGCAAGGCCAAGAAGAGCGTCTCAAACTTCAAGGTCCGCGAAGGCTACGAAACCGGATTGAAGGTTACCGTTCGGGGCGTGAGAATGTACGAGTTCATGGACAGACTCATTAATCTGGCAATCCCGCGGGTAAGAGACTTTCGAGGTCTTAATCCGAAGAGTTTCGACGGGCGAGGCAACTACTCGATGGGTATAACCGAGCAGAGTATTTTCCCTGAAATCGACATAGCGCAGGTAGAGTTTCAGCAGGGTATGAATATAACGTTTGTAACGACGGCAAAAACGGATGATGAAGCCAGAAAGATGCTTCAACTGTTCGGAATGCCGTTCAAGGATCTCGACGGTGAAGCCCGGTCGTAAAGGGCGACAACGGATACGGGAATTTGGAGTGTTTGGATGACAACCACGGCACTTGTAAACAAGGCTGCGAAGAAAGCGAAATTCCGAGTAAGGCAATATTCGCGCTGCCAGCTTTGTGGAAGATCGAAGGCTGTTTATCGTAAGTTCAAAATATGCCGGATTTGTTTCAGGACGCTTGCCAACGAAGGCAAGATACCTGGTATGAAAAAGGCCAGTTGGTGATGGGCTTGACAGTCGGCCCTGTTGTGTGTGGTTCTGAGAAACTGATTGCAGTATAGTAAAAACGAGATATGAGACTATGACTTTGAGTGATCCAATAGCCGATATGCTTACGCGGATTCGGAACGCCGCGCGAATAGGGCGCGAGCACGTCAATATCAAGGCTTCGAATATCTGTGAGGGCATAGCAGGCGTGCTGAAGAAATCGGGTTATATCCTGGATTATGATCGAATCGACGACGGCTGCCAGGGGATTATCAGGGTGACGTTGAAGTACGATAGTGACGGCAATTCGGTCATTCACGAGATAGGACGAACGAGCAAGCCGGGTCGGAGAGTGTACTCTCCCGTCGGCGACCTGCCGCGAGTCCTGGGCGGAATGGGAATATCGATTGTCTCGACAAGCAAGGGCGTAATGAGTGATAACGAGTGTCGCCAGGCAAACGTTGGCGGCGAAATTCTTTGTACGGTAAGCTAAATGAGTCGCATAGGAAATAAACCTGTTGAGATTCCCGCGGGCGTAAAGGTCGAGCAGAAGGGCCTGAAAATCAAGGTTTCCGGCCCGCTGGGTAACCTCGAAATGCAGTGCCATCCGCGGATAAAGGTCACGATTGATGAGGCCGCCTCGCAGATAGCGGTGGTCAACGACAAACCGCAGGACCGGCAGAACAAGCAGCTTCACGGAACAATGCGCGCGTTGATTGCGAATATGGTCACTGGTGTCAGCAAGGGCTTTGAGAAGAAGATGGAGATATTCGGTACGGGGTATAATCTCAAGGAGCAGGGCGGCAAGCTGGCCTTTCAGGTAGGCTTTTGCCATCCGGTGGAATTGGCTATACCTAAGGGTGTTAAGGTGAGTATTGATGTCGCCGCTACGAGGGGTAACGACGTTCCTGCGAAGTTCACTCTTGCCGGGCCGGACAAGTCCGTACTCGGCCAGTTCGCCGCTGAGATTAGACGGATCAGACCGCCCGAACCTTATAAGGGTAAGGGTATCCGTTATGCCGACGAGCAGGTGCGGCGTAAGGTTGGTAAGGCGTTTGCTTCCGGTGCGGCATAAATAGGATAGTGTTATTATGAGTAGAAGAGACAGTACAATCAAGGCAGCGCGACGGCGCAGGCATCATGTGCGAAAGAAAATATTCGGCACCCGAGAGCGTCCGAGGCTGTCGGTCTTTCGTTCGAACAGGCATGTTTACGCACAGATCATAGACGACACCGTCGGCGCCACCCTTGTCTCGGCAAGCACCAGGGCGAAGGGTTTGCAGATGCCGGGAACAGGCAACAAGAAGGCCTCCGAGATTATCGGCGAGACAATCGCAAAACAAGCTTTGGGAGTCGGCATTAAGTGTGTGTGTTTTGACAGGAACAGATACAAATTCCATGGCAGAGTTAAGGCTCTTGCCGATTCAGCCAGGAAACACGGACTCGTTTTCTGAATCTGGATGCTATTGTTTGGAGACTTAAATTGGCTGTAGAACCGGTTAAATTATCCGACCAGGAAGAAAAGCCGTTGGAAGATACGGTGGTGAAGGTATTCCGCTGTTCCAAGGTGGTCAAAGGCGGTCGAAGGTTTAGTTTCGCGGCGCTTGTTGTTGTCGGCGACCGCGCCGGAACCGTCGGTGTTGGCTATGGCAAGGCTAACGAGGTGCCTCTGGCCGTCGAGAAGGGCGTCAAGGATGCCAAGAAATCGCTGGTTAAGATTGCCTTGGCGGACCGTACGATTCCGCATCGCGTGGACGGAAGATACAGGGCTACGAAAATAACGCTTGTGCCGGCAAGTCCTGGCACCGGCGTTATCGCAGGCTCCAGCGCCAGAGCGGTGCTCGAATACGCCGGCGTTCAGGATGTGCTTACGAAAGTGTACGGCAGCACTTCAGCGAAAAATGTTGTAAAGGCTACGCTCAGTGGACTGATGGGATTGCGAACAAAAGAAGCGGTCGAGTCGCTCAGGGGCGTGGGGATTGATATTTGACAATTGTCAATGAGGCAGTTGGGTTATTATAATGTTGAATCACGAAATTACCAGCATAGTAGGAAAGAATAAAGTTCGCAAGCGTCTCGGCAGAGGCAGCGGAAGCGGTCACGGCAAAACTTGCGGCCGCGGACATAAGGGCGCAGGCAGTAGGGCCGGCGCAACTTCCCTTACCCTCTGCGAAGGCGGCCAGATGCCGCTGTTTCGCAGATTGCCAAAGCAGGGATTCAGCAATTACCAGTTCGCAAAACGTTGCCAAATCGTCAACGTCTCACAACTGGAGCGATTTGATGACGGCGCCGAGGTAACTGTTGAGCAGCTCTCGGATGCAGGTTTGATCAGCGGTTCCGGAGGAAAGGTCAAGATTCTTGGTAAGGGTGAATTAAGCAAGAAACTGTGTGTCAGCGCTCATAAATTCAGCAGGAGTGCCGAGGAGAAAATAGCAGCATCCGGCGGTACCGCTAAGGTGATTTGAAGTTCTTTTGGAATACGTTTGTTATTTTGACAGTGCCGGTCGCAAGATAAGAGATTTGAGACAATGTTTGGAACAGTAGTCAACATATTCAGAATTCGGGATCTTCGCAACAAGGTTCTCTTTACTGTTGCGCTGATCATCCTGTACAGGGTAGGTTTCCATATACCTGTTCCCGGGTTCGATCAGGGCAAGATTACCGCGATTACCCAGAATCGACAGGGAGCCGATACGCCTTTGGGCAGGGCTGCGGAATATATGCAGATGTTCACGGGAGGAACCCTCCAGCAGAGCAGCTTGTTCGGCCTTGGAATTATGCCGTACATCACCTCTTCGATTATTCTTATGCTGCTTGGCGAGATCATACCATCGCTCAAGAAGTTGAGGCAGGAGGGGCAAAGCGGGCACAAAAAAATACAGGAATATACGCGATATCTGACCGTGCTGATATGTGTCATTCAATCGCTGATGTTCATGAAGCTGCTGGGGGCTAAGGGCCAGGGACTGACCTATGCAGGCATGTACGGCCAGGCGGTTGTGATGGGTATTGTCGGGATGACAGCCGGGACGCTTTTCCTGATGTGGCTCGGCGAGCAGATCGACGAGTATGGCATCGGTAATGGAATCAGCCTGATTATTATGGCGGGCATCGTATCGAGAATGCCCTGGGCCATCAACACCCTTGCGGCCAAAGTCGATTTGAAGGTTGGGGCCGCGACCGGAGCCGTTGGGATCGAAAAAATAATCTTCCTTATAGCGTCATTCGTGTTTGTTGTCGCCGGCGCAATCCTTATTACACAGGGGCAGCGGCGGATACCGATCCAGCAGGCAAAGCAGATGAGGGGGCGGAGAATCTACGGTGGACAACGACATTATGTGCCGTTGCGAGTCAATCATGGAGGAGTGATGCCGATTATCTTTGCATCGGCGTTTATGATGTTTCCGCCCCTGATAATCAGCCAGTTGGCATCGAGGTTTAACTCCGTTGTGCTTGACGAACTGAACGCGGCCTTTGGAATGGGCAGCTACACCTACAGCGTTTTGTATGTTTTGTTGATATTCCTGTTCGCCTATTTCTGGGTTACGGTTCAGTTCCAGCCCAAGGAGATGGCGAAGAATCTGCGCGATGCAGGGAGTTTTGTACCCGGATTGAGACCCGGACGAAGAACCGCTGATTACCTCGAATCGGTTATGACCAGGATCACGTTCTATGGCGCCTCGTTCCTCGCTATTATTGCCGTGGTCCCGACGGTTATGGCGACGGTGTTCGATATCGACTGGCGCGTGGCTACCTTCCTTGGGGGGACGGGCCTGTTGATCGTTGTTAGTGTCTCGCTGGACCTGGTGCAGAAAATCGAGGCCAATCTGCTTATGAGAAGTTATGACGGATTCAGCACCGCCGGCAGGATAAAAGGAGCCCAGGGATGAAAATAGTCTTATTAGGTGCGCCCGGTGCCGGCAAGGGAACCCAGTGCAAGAATATCGTGGACGAGTATGGACTGATGCATTTGTCCAGCGGAGACATCTTGCGACGCAACAGGGCGGATGGGACCGAATTAGGCAAAAAGGCCCAGAGTTATATGGATGCCGGAGACCTTGTGCCGGATGGAATTATTATTGAAATGATGAGTGAAGCGATCAAAAAAGCGCCGCCGGAAGGATTTATCCTCGACGGATTCCCACGAACTGTGAATCAAGCCGTTGCACTGGATGGTTCGCTGGGGGAAGACGGCGCCATTGACGCTGTGTTGAATCTCGAAATTGACGACAGCGTGGTCGAGGCAAGGATGACGGGCAGAAGAAGTTGTCCGCAGTGCGGCGCTGTCTATCACATTGAGAACCTCAAGCCCAAGGTCGAGGGCCTGTGTGATCATGACGGTGCCAAGCTTGTCCAGCGGCCCGACGACACCCCGGAAGTTGTCCTGAATCGACTCGATACTTACCACCGGCAGACTGAACCGTTGGTGGATTATTATAGAAAAAACAGCACGGTATTTGACATCAAGGCTGATAGAAACCCCGACGAGGTAAAAGCCTACGTTTCAAAGGAATTGCAGACTCTCGTCAAGTGAAGTGTAGATTGACCTTTTGTTCTAAGAGATGTAGAGATGGCTATTACGCTTCGCAGTACAAGAGAAATTGAATTGATGCGTAAGGCCGGTGCTGTTGTAGCCGGTGTTCTTTCAAAATTGCAGGAGATTGCAGGGCCGGGCATGACGACTGCCGATTTGGACGCAGTTGCATTCGAGATGACGGCCGGGGCCGGGGCGCAGGCGCTGTTCAAAGGCGTGCGAAGCCCCCAGAATCGCAGGCCGTTTCCAGGAGCCATTTGCGCGTCGATAAACGAGCAGGTGGTGCACGGAATTCCGTCGCCTGAGGCGGTGCTCAAGGATGGCGATATCCTGAGTGTCGATTTCGGTGTAAGGCTTGACGGCTACTGTGGCGATGCCGCCGTTACGATCCCGATAGGCGAAATTTCGCAGCAGCGAAGGGCGCTCATTGAGGCCACCATGCAAGTGCTCGACATTGCAATTGCCAACTGTGGGCCCTTCGTCAAATGGTCTCAGGTGGCCGGCAAGATGCAGCAATATGCCGAAAGCCTCGGCTTTTCCGTCGTAAGAGACTTCGTCGGCCACGGAATCGGCAGAGAAATGCACGAGGAGCCGAGAGTGCCGAATTTCGTCAGTAACGATTTGCTCGCAAATGACTTTGTGTTGGAGCGAGGCATGGTGCTCGCGGTTGAGCCGATGATTAATGCCGGAGCCGCCGACGTGAAGACGCTGAAGAACGGGTGGACCGTTGTGACGAGAGACGGAAAATGCTCGGCTCATTTTGAGCATACTATCGTGATAATGGATAACGGTTGTGAAGTACTGACTAAAAAGGAAAGTGGATAATTGGCCGGTGATCGTCTTGATCGTCGGCGCAATTGATTATTGGGCATGATAATGGCAAAGAAGGACACAATCAGGCTCCAGGCTACGGTGACCGATGCTTTGCCAAATGCAGTGTTTAAGGTGGAATTGGAAAACGGACATAAAATTATGGCGCATGTCTCCGGAAAAATGAGAATGCACTTCATTCGAATCCTGCCGGGGGATACCGTAATGGTTGAAATGTCGCCTTACGATCTGAATCGAGGACGAATAGTGCTTCGCCATTAGACCGGCTGTCTCCGCCTTGCCTCGGCGCTCCTGCCGGGCTGAGAACCGAATACTTGAAAGCAGATATCGAAAATGAAAGTCAGAAGTTCAGTAAAACGTATTTGTGAGAATTGTAAAATTATCCGGCGAAGGGGAGTTGTGCGGGTGATCTGCACAAACCCGAGACATAAGCAGCGCCAGGGTTAGATGAGGATTCACCAAGAAGTCTAAGCGATTAGAATAGGAGCCAAAATGCCGCGTATAGTTGGCGTCGATATTCCAAATGATAAATCGATATGGATTTCATTGACCTACATTGTGGGTGTAGGCAAGTACACCTCCATGCAAATACTCAAAGAGGCCAGGATAGACAAAGATACTAAGGCCAGCAAGCTCACAGAAGATGAGCTCAGCCGGATTACGCAAATCATCGACCGTAACTACATTGTGGGTGGTCAGCTTCGAAGGCAGGTCGCGCAGAACATAGCACGCCTGCGTGATATCGCATGCTATCGGGGAATCCGGCACAGAAGGGGCTTGCCTGTCCGTGGCCAGTGTACCCAGAGCAACGCACGCACCAGAAAGGGCCCCAGAAAAACAGTCGCCGGCAAGAAGGGCGTTAAGGAGAAACGATAAACATTCAGTTTCATTGGGTCAAGTGTGTCCGGCAGTGAGTGCTGAACCGATGCCGGACGATACAATGAACACAAAACGGGATCAATAATGGCGAAGAGCACCAAAAGGAAAATCAAAAGAAATGTTGTCCGGGCGATTGTGCATATCAAGGCAACTTTCAACAATACGCTGATAACGATTACAGACACCGACGGCGATACCATATGTACGAGTTCCTCCGGGTGCGTTGGTTTCAAGGGGTCGCGAAAGAGTACGCCGTTTGCCGCTCAGCAGGCCGCGCAGCGAGCCGCAACTGCCGCTATGCGTAACGGTGTGCGAGAGGTCGAAATCAGGGTCAAGGGGCCCGGATCCGGACGGGAATCCGCTATCTCGGCGCTCCAGTCAGCGGGATTGCGTATCGCTTCGATTGAAGACGTCACGCCGCTGCCGCACAACGGCTGCAGGCCGCCGAAGCGAAGAAGGGTATGAGACGACGATAAACAAGGCTTTTTGGAGATAAACAGGAAAGATGGGACGTTACTTAGGTTCATCTTGTAAACACTGCCGTCGCGAAGGTATGAAGCTGATGCTCAAAGGCGCCAGGTGCGAAACGGCAAAGTGCCCCGTCGAGAAGAAACAGCGAAATCTTGCGCCGGGAATGCATGGCTGGCGAAGAGGAAGAAATAGCGAATATGCTGTTCGACTGCGGGAAAAACAGAAAGTCAAAAGGTATTACGGCTTGTTCGAGCGGCAGTTCATGAGGTATTTTCATAAAGCCGAACGAATAAAAGGAAATACCGGAGAAACGCTCCTGCAACTACTGGAGAGGAGGCTGGATAATGTCGTCTATAAGTTGAATTATGCCGCCTCAAGAAAGGCCGCTCGCCAGCTTATCGCCCACGGACATATTTACATCAATGGGCGAAAGGTCAACGTGAGTGATTATACCATAAAAATCGGCGACAAAATTACCGTCAAAGGCGCACCGAAAAGCCTCAAACGCATAAAAGAGCAGTTGGATACGAACCCTAATTTTACAACTCAGGCATGGCTGCAACTGGTCCGCGAGAGACCTGAAGCAACCGTTGTGGCATTGCCTACGCGAGATGATGTGCAGATCCCAGTCGAAGAACAACTCGTGGTGGAGTTCTGTTCGAGGTAATTCTGAGCGATAGGGTAATAAAGAAAAGACCCCAAATACAAGGAAAAGTTGCAGTCGGGAAGGTGCTTCAGTTTGTTATAGACCCGGTCAGTTGAGCCAATCAAGCAGGGCAGACTATCTTCTCGACATCTTATTTTTGACGATAATATTTTAGACCGGAGGCATATATATGCGAGTTACATGGCGTGGTTTGGAGCTGCCGACGCGTGTCGAGCGAGACACGAAGGCGTCAAGCGATATATACGGCAGGTTTTTCATCGAACCCTTCGAACGCGGATTCGGCACCACCATTGGAAACAGTCTCAGGCGTGTTCTGCTTTCGTCACTGGAGGGCAGCGCCGTCACATCCATCAAGATTTCCGGCGTCAATCACGAATTCAGTTCGATCAAGGGAGTGATGGAAGATGTGACGGATGTGGTTCTAAACGTCAAGAATCTTGTGGTTCGTCTGCAGAGCGATGAGCCAAAGGTAATGACTATTTCGGCCAATAAGGCCGGTGTTGTGACGGCGGGTGATATTGTTGCCGATCCCGCTATTGAGATCATGAATCCTGATATGCCCCTGGTTACGCTGACGGAAAAAGTCAAATTTGAGATGGAGATGGTGGTCGAGAATGGGCGAGGCTACGTCCCCGCTGCCGAGAGAATCGCCGAGACCGACAGATTCGACCAGGAGGTCGGCAGAATCCTCCTCGACGCAGTGTACTCTCCTGTGACCAGAGTCAGGTATATCACCGAAGATACGCGCGTCGGGCAACGCACAAACTACGACCGGCTCATCCTCGAAATATGGACGGACGGAACCGTCAGCCCCGAAATGTCGCTTGTCGAAGCGGCGAAAATTCTCAGAAAGCACATCAATCCTTTCGTACAGTACTTCGAAATCGGAGATGATACCGTGACCGGCGAGATCGCCGAGCAGCAAGCCGAAGAGGAAGTAGTGGACGAAGAATTGACTCAGAAACTGAACATGCCGATTCAAGAGTTGGAATTATCTGTCCGGGCAAGTAATTGCCTTGAGTCAGCAAAGATAGACACGGTTGGCCAACTGGTCAATCTGAGTGAAGCAGAGTTGCTTAAGATTCGCAGTTTCGGGAAAACCTCGCTGCGAGAGATCAAGCGAAAACTTGCCGATATCGGATTCTCATTGGGAATGTCGAATGTGGGTGAGTAGTATAGTACGAGGAATTTGGAAATATGCGTCATAGAGTGGCAGGACGTCGGTTAGGTCGGACGAGCGAACACCGCTTGGCTATGCGGCGGAATATGGTCGCTTCGCTTTTTGAGCATGAGACGATCGCGACGACGATACAAAAAGCTAAAGAAGTGAAACCGTTTGCTGAAAAGCTCATCACCTTGGCAAAGAAGGGCACACTGCCTGCCAGGCGGCGCGCTATTTCACTGCTCGGCAATCGTGACATCGTCGAATATACAGACGGCAAGAGGGTACGAAAAGGCACGGTCGTTGGCAAACTCTTCAGTGAACTTGGCCCTCGGTATCTGGACAGGCCGGGAGGCTATACGAGGATTATCCCAAGAGCTTTGACCAGACTCGGAGACAACGGGCAACTGGTGCTGCTTCAGTTGTTAGGTGAGAATGAAGGTCCCAAGAAAAAGGCCGGGGCCGGCTCGAAAAAGCGTTCTCGCAGTAAGGCCAAGGAGACTCCCGAAGTCGAACAGGCCGTAGAGTCGCAGGATGTTGCTGAGGTCCGGGAGGCCGTTGAGGTCGAGCAACCCTCTGAAGCCGAGGAAACGGCCCGGACCGAGCAGCCGGAAGAGGCCCCCGAGGCCGGCCAGACCGAAACGCCGGAAGATTCGGAGAAAACCGAATAGAGATAATAAGCCCTTTTGGTGTGGGAGAGATTTGCCATGGGCACAGACGACTGCATTTTCTGTAAGATGGCCGCTGGGCAGGTGCCTGTTGCAAAGGTCTATGAAGATGATACCGTCCTGGCGTTTCTGGATATCGGCCCGATAAGTGACGGCCACACGCTCGTAATCCCTAGGCAGCATTTTGAGAGAATCGACGATTGTCCGCCTAAGCTTCTTGGCGAGGTGGCCTCACGTCTGGGTAAGATAGCAGGAGCAGTGGTTGCAGCGATGAAGTCGGACGGCTACAATGTGTTGTGCAACAACGGACAGGCCGCGGGGCAGCTTGTCAAACATCTGCATTTTCACATTATACCCCGCAACGCCGGCGACGGTGTTTTCAAGCGCTGGCCTGCCTATAAATATCCCCAAGGCAAACCCGAGGCTATAGCGGAAGCGATTAGAAAAAACCTGTAATTTTCTACATCTGCCTGTTGATGTCAGGCGGTTTTTCTGGTATGCTGAATTCTCGTGATTTGCAGAAGGCGTTAGTAAAGCAAGTTTCGATGATTTGAAAATGTGAATAATGGCCGCGGGGTAGAGCAGTCTGGTAGCTCGTCGGGCCCATAACCCGGAGGTCGCAGGTTCGAATCCTGCCCCCGCTATTGTTTAAGTCAAGCAGGCACAAGCACTTAGCTTTGCCTGCTTTTTTAGTTGGTGACATGACTGTAGATAAAATGTAGATAAATCGATTCGTAATCGGCAAGTCAGACACCTCTCATCAGCACAAAGACAACCTTCGTTATACTGGTCTTCAGTACCGAAGAAAGGAAGGTTGTCATGGCCCATTTGTATAAACGGGGAAGAAAATTCTGGCTGTGCTACTATATTAATGGCCAACGCGTCCAGAAGCCTCTATATACCGACAACGAGCGTATCGCCCGGGATAAGAAACGCAAGATCGAGTACGAACTCACGATTGGGGACCTTCATGTAACGAGTAAGCTACCGCTGCCCGTCGTGCTTGAGGATTTCTGCAAATACCTTAGGATCACCCGGACGCATAAGTCGTACAAGAACGAATTCAGCCGATTGAGGGTATTCTTCGGCCCTATCTGTGAATCTCTGCGGATTCAACCGCCAGGCATAGAGCGGGACCGTAGGTCTTCTAAACCAGTAGCAGACAAGTATGCACACGCTCATGTGAAGGCTGAATTGTTGGAAGACATCACACCTGAAGTGATAAACCGTTTCTTGGCTGACCGCCAAAGGAGAGACGCCTGGTCTCCTAAAACCGTAAATCTGATGCGACAGATCTTGCACAGGTTATTCGCCTATGCTATCAAACACCATGGATTCCGATCACGGGATCATCGCTATCCAAATCCCGCAGCAGGCGTTGAGCGATTACGCGAACCAGCGCCGCAGATACGCTTTCTTAGTCTCGAGGAGATACAGAAACAACTGCTCGCTCTGGAAGACCATTCAGTTATCCAGGCAGCGGTGGGAATATATATCTATGCAGGTTTGAGGCGGGAGGAGGCCTTATGGTTGACTCACGAAGACATTGATTTGCGCTGCCGCCTCATCAGAGTGAGGGCCAAGACAATAGAAGGCGAGTATTGGCAGCCAAAAACAAAGAGAAATCGGGTCGTCCCCATAAGTAGAAGACTGGTTACCATTTTGAACGATTATCGAGCGCGACATGACCGCCTATGGTTCATACCTTCTCCCGCGGGCAAGAGATGGAACCCTGACAATTTCTCACAAGACCTCAGGAAGCTTAACAAGGCTGCTGGATTGGATTGGTCCTGTTTGGATTTCAGACATACCTTTGGCAGCCATTTGGCTCAAAAGGGCGTGTCACTATACAAGATAGCAGCACTAATGGGGAATTCGCCGGAGATATGTCGGCGACATTATGCTGCACTAATACCAGAGCAAATGCTCGAGACAGTAGAGTTTGAAGATGTCGCATCCTTGAATGGTAGCGGGCATATCGAAGCTATGCTCGGAGAAATCTTGGACAGACTTGATGGGAAAGAGCCTAG
>JAFGCD010000036.1 GCA_016932835.1 Sedimentisphaerales bacterium | reverse complement strand
AGGAGATAGAAGATGCTCGGTACAGTCAGAGTTCACGCACTTTTCGTTAGTTTATTCACACTGTTTCTGGTCGGGACGGCGGTGGGCGCCTGCCCTGAGGGCGACCTCGACGATAACTGCCGGGTCGATTTCAACGACGTCAAGTTCCTTGCGGACCGGTGGCTTGATCCTGCGGGCAGCGCGGCGGACCTTGTCGGCAACGACGGGGTGGATTGGGCTGATTTCGCCAAACTCGCTCAGAGCTGGCATGAAGAAGGGACGCAGACAGGGTCTCTGCGCGTCTCTCTTTACCCGGAGGAGATAATTGCCGAGGGCGGCCAGTGGAGGATCGACGGCGGGGAGCTTCGCGACAGCGGGGAGACGGTAGAACTTGCGGCGGGCGGTTATACGGTGAGCTATGTCGATGTTCCGGGCTGGACGAAGCCTGCGGATGAAGTTGTTTCCGTTAGCGTCGGCGGGCTTACGACGACTTCTGGCACTTACGTGCGTCTGACCGGTTCGCTTCGTGTGAATATTCTCCCTGCGTCGGCGGCGAGCGCCGGCGGGCGGTGGCGTGTTGACGGGGGTGCGTGGCATTCGAGCGGGGAGACCGCGACGGGCGTTTTTGCGGGCGGACATATTGTAGAATTCGAGGATATCGACGGCTGGGTGAGCGCGACGGATCGCAGCGTAATAGTAAGCGAAGCTGCGCTGACAGAGATAACGGGCACATATTCGCAGCCTCTGGTGATAAGTGAATTTTTGACGAGCAATCACAGTCCTAATCCTCCGGTTCAGCCTGGGCAGTTGGTCGATGAAGACGGTGATTCGTCTGACTGGATCGAGATTTACAATCCTACCGATATGACTATCAGCCTGGACGGCTGGTACCTTACGAACAGCGATGCAAACCTTGCGAAATGGCAATTTCCTACAGGGGTGGATCTTAACGCAGGTGATTTTCTTGTCGTGTTTGCTTCGGGCAAGGACCGTCGCAATCCTGCAGGTCCTCTCCATACGAACTTCGATCTTGGTATGGACCCGGACTACCTGGCACTTGTTGGTTCTGACGGCATCAGCGTTGTTTACGAGTATTACCCGGAGTACCCGGATCAGTTGTGGGATATTTCTTACGGGGTCGCCCAGAACGCCACGGCGCTTGTGGGCGAGGGGGCGAGTGTGAAGTATCACGTGCCAACCTCAGGCGACGCGACGGCTAACTGGACTGCCATAAGTTACAACGACCTGGGTTGGAGCAACGGGGCTACCAGTATCGGGTTCGGCGATATCAGGATTGCTTCCGGTGTGAAGTACGAATACTACGAAGGGTCGTGGAATTATTTGCCGAATTTCGACACTTTGACTCCTGTAAAGGAAGGTGTCTTAGATAATTTTGATTTTTCGCCTCGCGAGCAGGTGGACTATTTCGCTTTTCGATACAGAAGTTCTATCGAAATTCCGACGGGCGGGACTTACACGTTCTACACGTCTTCGGACGACGGCAGCCAGTTGTTTATCGGGAGCACTCTGGTTGTTGACAACGACGGCCTGCACGGGATGCAGGAGGCCTCCGGGAGCATTTATCTGACTGCCGGGATGCACCCGATTACGGTGACCTTTTTCGAAGGCGCGGTTGATGACGGGTTGATTGTCAGCTATGAGGGGCCCGGTATATCGAAGCGCGAGATACCGGACAACGTTCTCTGGATAGGCCCGACGACGAACATCGAGACGGCCATGCGCAACGTGAACGCTTCGCTTTGGGTTCGTGCGTCCTTCGATCTGGAGGCCGGGCAGGCGAGTACGTTCGACACGCTCAACCTGCGGATGAAATACGAGGACGGTTATGTCGCATATCTGAACGGCACGCCGGTTGCGTACAAGAATAATCCGATGTCGCTTAGCTGGAATTCGACGGCCCTGACGGACAGGCCGATCGAAGAGGCGATGTCTTATGAATCTGTTAATCTCATGCCTTATATCGGCTCATTGGTAGTCGGCAAAAATGTGCTTGCGATTCAAGCCCTGAACGACACGGCGAGCAACGGGGAGTTCGTGATTCTGCCTGAACTGATTTATACGAGCGATGTTGACATGCATCAGTACTTCGAGACGCCGACGCCGGGCACTTATAACGTATCGGGCTCGACGGGGGCGGTCGGCGAGGTATGGTTCAGCCACGAACGCGGTTTTTACAGCAGCTCTTTCACCTTGATCTTATCGACGGAGACCAACGGCGCCGAGATCCGCTACACGACGGACGGTACTACGCCGACAGCTACTCACGGGAGCATCTATACGCCGGGCGTGACCGTCCTGACGATAAGCGGGACTACGCCTCTTCGGGCGGTTGCGGTAAAGCCGGGTTACGTCAATAGCGAAGTAGCTTCGCACACCTTCTTCTTCGTGAGCGATGTCAAGAACCAGACCGGCTGGCCCGGGCCCGGCTGGCCTACGGGCAGTGTCAACGGCCAGGTAATGGAGTACGGGATGAGCACCGGGATTACCCAGGATCCGACCTGGGGTCCGCAGATGGAAGCTTCGCTGTTAGGCATTCCATCGCTTTCGATCACGACCGATTTCGAGAATCTCTTCGATCCTGCCATAGGGATTTACGTTAACCCGTACGGCGAAGGTCGGGATTGGGAGCGTCCTGCTTCGGTCGAGCTGATTAATCCTGACGGCAGCGACGGATTCCATATCGACGCCGGTCTTCGTATTCGCGGCGGCTACAGCAGGGGGACATGGAATCCGAAGCACGCATTCCGCCTGTTCTTCCGGTCGGAATACGGCGAGGCGAATCTCAACTTCCCGCTGTTCGAAGACGAAGGGGTGAGCAAGTTCGACAAGGTTGACGTTCGGACGAGCCAGAACTACTCGTGGAGCCACGGGAACGACCCCCAGAATACGATGGTGCGTGAGGTGTTCAGCCGGGATATACAGGGGGCGATGGGTCATCCATACACTCGCAGCCGATATTATCATTTGTATTTGAACGGCGTTTACTGGGGTCTTTTCCAGACACAGGAGCGTGCCGAATCGGTCCATGCCGCGTCGTACATGGGCGGTGATCGCGACGATTACGACGTCGTGAAAACGCCGGGCATGTTCGCCTCGGACGGTACGCGGGCATCGCTCGACAGATTCTACAATACGGTTGTGAGCGGGGGGAAGTTGCTTCTGGACGATCTTGAGTTGTATTACCGCGTGCAGGGTCTGAATATGGACGGCACGCCTAATCCTGCCTACGAGCGTATGTTCGATGTCGATAACGTTATCGATTTTATGATAATCGAATACTATACGGGCGACAGGGACGGCCCTGCGTCTCGCTATACGGGCGTTCCGAACAATACCTACGGCGCTTACAATCGGGTGAACCCGGACGGGTGGAAATGGTATCACCATGACAATGAGCACACACTCGGGGCAGGGGCGGCTGAGTTGAATATGGTCGAGCCGTTTACGACGGCAGGCTCTGCGATGAGCGCGTTCAATCCCCACTGGCTGCACCAGGAGTGCGCGAATATCAATATCGACTACAGAACGAGGTTTACCGATCACGTCTATAAGGCGTTCTACAACGGCGGACTTTTGACAGTGGACAAGGCGAGGGAGTATATACAGATGCGTGCCAGCCAGATCGATATGGCGATTATTGCCGAGTCGGCGCGATGGGGCGGGGGCTATACGAAGCAGACATGGCTGAATGAGATCGACTGGCTTCTTTACAACACATCCGACAAGAGGACGATAACAGACCGCGTGCCGACGGTCATCCAGCAGTTCAGGAATGTGGGCTGGTATCCTTACCTGGATCCCCCTTCGTTCAGCATTCCGGGCGGGGATGTCCCTTCGGGACAGACTGTTACGCTGAGTTCCCCGGTGGGCACTATCTATTATACGACGGACGGCAGCGACCCACGTTTGCCTGCGGCGCAGTCGGGCGGCGGTGGGACTGTTGTTCTTGTCGCCGAGAATGCGGCCAAGCGGGTGAAAGTGCCTACGGGGCCTGTGACTTCAACGACAGGTTCTATCCTGTATGAGTACTGGCTCGGGATCGGCAGCGGCAACTTCGTTTGGGACCTGACTAATCAGCCCGACTACCCGGACAACCCCAGCGGGAGTATGGACTTTACGAGTTTCGAGGCGCCTGTTGATTGGGCCAACGAGTACGGCGCGAAAATCAGCGGGTACGTTCATCCGCCTTCGACGGGCAACTACCGGTTCTGGATATCGAGCGACGATAACAGCGAATTGTGGCTCAGCAGCGATGAGAACCCGGCCAATGCCAGCTTGATTGCCTACGAGGACAGTTGGAGCGGCTCACGCATATGGGAAGACGGCAACGAGCGGTCGGCATATATTTTCCTTCAGGGCGGCCATAAATATTACATCGAGGCCTTGATGAAGGAGGGGACCGGCGGCGACAATTTCGCGGCGACCTGGAGCGGGCCCGGCGTGACCTTCGGGCAGCCGATCTCAGGCGCTTATCTGTCTCCTCCGGCATTTCCGGATTCGTGGACGAGGGTGAATTACGACCATTCGACCTGGGCCAGTTACCCTGCAGGCAATACGGGCGTAGGGTATGAGAACAACCCCGGTGATCCGGTGAATTACTCGGATCTGGTCGATATCGATGTCGGATCGCAGATGGACGGGATCAATGAGACCTGCTATATCCGGATTCCGTTTACGATCGGCGTTCTGGACTTCAGCGCGTTGACGCTGAAGATACGTTACGACGACGGTTTCGTGGCCTACATTAACGGCAGCAGGGTCGCCAGTCGCAATTTCCCGACCGGCGAGGTTCCTGAGTGGAATTCCGGGGCCGACGACAGCCACAGCGACAGCCTGGCGAGGGAGTTCGAAGTCATTGCCATCAATGAGCATATCGGCAAGCTTCAAGTCGGGGAAAACGTTCTTGCTATCCAGGGTCTCAATTACGGTACGGGCAGTTCGGACTTTTTGATTTCTGCGGAATTGACCGCCAGCATGACGGGGCAGGGTGATCCTGTCGGGCAGGAATATATGGGTCCGATTACTATTGACAAGAGCACGGTCGTAAAAGCGCGTGTTTTTGACACGGGTTGGAGTCCGCTTCGTGAAGAGACTTATTCCGTCGGCCAGGTGAAAGAAAGCCTGCGCATAACGGAGTTGATGTATCATCCTTACGACAGCAACAATCCTGAGGACCCCAACGAAGAGTACATTGAGCTCCAGAATATCGGCGGCGATCCGATCAATCTCAACCTCGTCAAGTTCACAAACGGGGTGGATTTCACGTTTGGCGATATCACGCTGGATCAAAATGATTATGTCGTTGTCGTTGCGAAGCAGTCGGCGTTTGAAGCGCAGTATCCGTCGTTCTCCGGCGTTATTGCGGGTGAGTACAGCGGCAGGCTGGATAACGGCGGCGAGCGCATAGAATTGGTTGATGCGATCGGGCGTTCGATTCATAATTTCAGGTACCAGGACGGCTGGCGGAGTATTACGGACGGCGACGGCTATTCCCTGACGATAATCGACCCGACTGAAGTTTTGCCTGAGGCGCCGGAAGTTGGGCTGGAATCTCACTGGTGTTTCGACGGCAGCGCGATGGACAGTGTAGGGACGAATAACGGCACGCTTTACGGCGGCGCCGGTTGGGCGAGCGGTAAGGTCGGGGATGCCCTGTCGCTTGACGGGAGCGGCGATTATGTCGGAGCCTCTGCTACGGATGCTCTTAAGGGCAGCAGCGTGACAGTGTCGATGTGGATTCGTGTAACGGGTCTGACGGGTTATTGGAATCCTGTATTGACTCAGCATGACGCCACGGGCGACGGCTACTATTTCTACGTTTTCAACAACAAGCCCGCGTTTTCTGTTATGACGGGCGGCGCGACTTCGCTGGCCGGAAGCCCCGAGACTATTGGATTGAACGAATGGTGTCACGTTGCCGGTACGAATGACGGCTCGACGATAAGGCTGTACGTCAACGGGGAATCCAAGGGTTCTGCGACATCGACCGGGCGCACAGGCGCCGACTACGACCTTTATGTCGGCTACGATGGGTATTCGGACTATTTCAGCGGGCTTGTCGACGATGTTCGGGTTTATGACCGGGCACTGAGTCCACACGAGTTCGAGGGTCAAGGCGGTACGGAAGACCGCTGGAATGACAAGGATTCGTGGCGTGCGAGCGTGTACTTCGCCGGTTCTCCCGGGTGGGACGACAGCGGGATTATCCCGAATCCCGGTGCGATAGTGATCAATGAGGTGCTCTCGCATTCACACAGCATTGCTTCTGACTGGATCGAGTTGTATAACACGACAGATTTGCCAATAAATATCGGCGGATGGCACCTGAGTGACAGCGGGTCGGATCTGAAGAAGTACAAGATCGCGGCCGGGACGACGATCGGAGCTTACGATTATGTTGTCTTCCGCGAGGACAGCAACTTCGGGGAACCCAGCAGCGATCCGGGCCGAATTACTCCTTTCGCGCTCAGCGAAGACGGCGAGCAAGTGATTCTGAGTTCCGCAGAGGGCGAGATGGTGACGGGTTATCGCGCGGTGGAGGACTTCGGGGCTTCTCTGACGGGTATTTCGTTCGGGAGGTACTTCAAGCGCAGTACGGGCAATTACAATTTCGTTTCGATGCATCATGTTACGCCGCTCGAAGCGAATGCCTATCCGCTTGTTGGTCCGATTGTCATTACTGAGATTATGTATAATCCGGCTTCAGGCGATCAGAAGGAGGAATTCATCGAGCTGCACAATATCAACCCGACAGCGATTACACTTTACGATTCGAATGAAGGCCTGCCCTGGAAGTTCAGCGATGGGGTTGATTTCGAGTTTCCGGGTTATCCTGGTCTTACGCTGGGAGCGGACAAACGTCTTGTCGTAGCCAAAGACGTGACGGCGTATTTGGCCAAGTACGGGCCTCCTCCTACTGGTGTTCTTCTTCTTGGTCCGTTCGGCGGGAAGCTGAGCAATTCCGGCGAGCAGGTTCAGCTTGTCCGGCCTGGCGATTTGGATGAATTCGGCAGGCGTCACTGGATTCGGGTTGACCGTGTCAGCTACAGCGACGGCTCTCATCCCGGCGGTGAACCGGGGGATATTGACCTGTGGCCTACTGAACCGGACGGCGGCGGGGCGTCACTGAGCCGGGATTCGGATGAGCTGTACGGCAATGATCCGAATAACTGGAGCGCAGCTATTCCGCCGACGCCTGGAGCGTGAGGTTTGTTGGCGTGTATTACCGGCCCTTAGAGTCGAATAAAGGGCGTTTTAGGTGGAAAAGGTGTTGACTTGGCTATGCCGTATATGTTAAAATAGGTAAGATAAAAAGGCATGACAAATAGGGGTATATATAGTAAAAAAAGCGTTACCATTGGCGCTTTCGGCGCATCAAACCAGTGGTTAATGTGTTTTCAGGCGTGTTTGGTGGACTTGAGGCTGTTGAAGTTGCTCGTTAAATGGGGCAATTTGTGGTAATTTGGCTATGGACGAAGTGAAGATAACAGAAGATACTTCCACTCAGAGCTTGGAATCTGCCGGCAGTGTGGTTCAGGTTGATGCCGCCAAGATGAGCTCCGATAAGAAGAAAAAGAAACCGGAGCTGGCGGACAAGACTCTGGCCTGCCGCTATGAGTTGAAGTATCGTCTTACCGAGTCGAAGGCTCACGCAGTAGCTGAGTTTGTCAAGCACTATATTCCCGTTGATCGGTACTGCAAGTTACAGCGGGGGGGCGATTATCCTATAGTCAGCCTTTATCTTGATTCGGTCAACAGCCAACTATGCAAAGAAAGTATTGACGGTCGCCAGAATCGGTTCAAACTTCGGATTCGCAGCTACACGGACGAGCCGGATTACCCGGTGTTTTTCGAGATTAAGCGTCGTATCAACACTGTAATAATGAAGAGCCGTGCTCGTCTTATGCATGAGGACATCATTCCTGTTCTGGCTGGTCTTCCTCTTGGCCCGCGGGACTATAATGTTGATATGAAGGCATTGAATCAGTTTCAGTTGTACGTTGCGAGTGTTCAGGCCAAGCCTTCGGTTCTGATTCGGTATATGCGGCAGGCTTTCGAGGGCGATTCGGACAACAGGGTGCGGGTCACGTTTGACCGCGACCTGTGCTACTGTGTTACGGACAAGCCGGAAGTGCGGCTTGGCGGCGGCGGGTGGCAGCGGAATCCGGTGACCGAGAACAGCGGCGTGATTCTTGAGATCAAGTTTACGGGCAGTTACCCGATCTGGCTCAGCCGGATGGTTAAGTATTTTGACCTGAAATCCAGGTCGATATCGAAGTTCGCCACTTCGATTACAGATTCGTGTTCATTAAGGTTTTGTGCACCTCAGTTAGCGAGGTAATTATTATGGAACAAGCCTGGCAAATGCTTGAAGATATTCCATCCGGGGCTTTGTTCAGTCCGGTGGATATTATTTTGTCATTATTGTTGGCCTTCGTTTTGGGGCAACTGATCGCGTGGGTATATTATGCCACGCACAGCGGGCTGTCGTATTCGCGGTCTTTTGTTCAGTCTCTGATAATGATTACGGTTGTTCTTTCGATGGTTATGACGATCATAGGGAACAATATCATTACAGCGGTAGGGCTAATGGGTGCGCTGGCAATCGTCCGTTTCAGGAACATCATCAAGGACACTCGGGATATCGCGTTTATCTTCTGCTCGCTGGTTGTAGGTATGGCGACAGGGTCGCAGCGGTATATGACGGCTATTGTGGGTGCTATCATTCTTTGCCTAATAGCGATATACCTTTACCTGACGGGCTTCGGGACTCATCAGCCTCACAACGGCTTTCTGCGTTTCAGCGTTCGGGGGCACATCGGTCCCGGTCATCCGATACCGGTGATTCTGAGGCGTTTTTGCGGGAGCTTCACTCTGATTTCCGCGCAGGACAGCGGCTTTGGGACCGCTGAGGTCGAGTATGCGTATCAGTTGATGATTCGGAATGCCGCGTCTAACGCGGATATGCTTTCCGAATTAAAAAATGTCGAGGGCGTAGAGAATATCAGCTTGACAATGCAAGAGCAGTTACTTGAGGTATAAGAACAGGTATCATGAAGAAGATAAGCACAAAGAATTATGTTAACAGTATGCGTGTGCACTTCCTTCCATTCCTGGTGTGGATTGGGACGGTTGCGATTGTTGTTTCACTCTTTTCGCATCGTTCGCGGCGTTACGAGATTTTAGGGGTGGCACAAGGGCCGGTTCACCAGATCGCGGCTACTTGTGACGGGCGTCTTGTGAATGTAAGCGTGGAACTGTTCGATGAGGTCAAGAAAGGCGACGTTCTGGCGGTGCTCAACAGTGTTGCCGACAATGAGAATCCGCAGGAGCTGATACAGGCTCAGACGGCTACGATTCTTGCCGAGATGGATCGTCTTCGTGCGGAATGGGAGGCGACGAAAGAGCAGGTAAGCGGAGCCGCAGCCGGCGCGGTAACTGACATCGTCGCGCGCCGAAGGAACTTTGCGATTGACGTCGAAGACAAGAGATTCAAGGTTCAGGAGCTTGAGACGGAGATCCGGGCGGACGAACTGATGCTGTCGAGTCTTGAGTTGGACAGCAAGATTTTCGTGCTTGGCGGGCGCCTCGATACGAACGATGTTGCCCTCTATGAGTTGAAGAAACTCAGGGCCGAACACGAGGCTGCAAAGGAGCGCATCGAAGATAATAAATCGTTGCTGGAACTGGCGAGGCTTGACCTGAAGCAGGCAGAGACTCGACAGGAGGAATTCGCGAAGCAGGAAAGCCATCCCATTCCCATGGATGCCGGCGCCGTGCTTGTGAAGAAGGCTATCGAGGTTCAGAACAAACGGATGGCTGAACTCCAGGTTCAGCTTGCGGCTTTGTCGCCGGTGGAATTACGTGCTCCTTTTGACGGTGTAGTTAGTGTGGTGCTGCGAAATCAGGGGGAGGCAGTGCTTGCGGGCGAGCCTATACTGACTGTCTCGAAGAAGACTCCTGACAATATTGTTGCTTATGCGACTGAAGAGCAGGCCGGCCGTGTTCGCGAGGACATGAAAGTGCAACTGATCAACAGGAACTCGCGTCCGAATGTACTGGTTGACTCGAAGGTTGTCTTTGTCGGGCCGACGGTGGAGCAGATGCCTGCTCGGATGTGGCGCAATCCCAACATGCCTCAGTGGGGTCGCCCGATTCTAATAGCAATTCCTTCGGGATTTAAGGTGGTTCCCGGTGCGATGGTCGGGATTAAAGGAATATAGCAGCTATTAAGACAAAACGAACTAATAAAAAAGGGCCGTTCTTATATGAGCGGCCCTTTTTCGTCAGGTTCTTTGGAAGTCTAATTGTCTAATGGATTCGGGCGGCCACCGGCTTCCCTCGGGTGCGCGCTTTGATATATCTCTTTGATTTTCGATGTGCTGAGGTGCGTATAAACCTGTGTAGTGGATAGCGACTGGTGCCCGAGCAATTCCTGTACGCTTCGCAGGTCGGCTCCCTTATTAAGCATGTGTGTTGCGAAGCTGTGTCTGAGGGTGTGCGGGCTGATGGATGGGTCCAGGCCGGCCATTTTGAGGTATTTGTCCATTTTGCGGCGTACACTTCTGGTGCTTAGCCGGCGGCCGTGCTTGTTGACGAAGAGCACTCTGGAATCGAAGTTGTTGTTGGTCTGTGCGCGTTTGTTTCTATACTCCATGTAGTGCTGAATTACCTGCAGTGCCGAAGAACTGATCGGCGCAATTCTCTCTTTCTTGCCCTTGCCCCTGACGTGTACGACTTCTCCGAGGAAATCGATGTCATCCATGTTCAAGGCTACGAGTTCGCTGACTCTTATGCCTGTGCTGTAAAGTGTTTCGAGGATAGCCCTGTCTCTGGCTCCGAGCCAGGTGTTCATTGGGGGGGTTTCAAGGAGCCTTTTGACTTCTTCGTACTCGAGGAAGCGGGGGAGCTTCTTGTCCTGCTTTGGTGTTCTGACGGAGACGACCGGGTTGTCGGCGATCTCATTCCTCCTCACGAGGAACTTGTAGAAGCTTCGCAGCGTGGCCAGCTTGCGGGCGATTGTAGCCTTGGAGTAATCTTTCTCGTTAAGGAAAGCGAGATACGCCCTGATTGCATTGACATCTGCTGTAAGGAGCAGATGGTCGAGTTGAGTGGCCGTTTGCGTAGCGACGGCGGTTGCGGTGCCGCCGTGCTCGTGGGGCATTCCGATTGCGTCGTTATCGTGACGGCCGCCGAACGTATCGACAAGGAATTGACCGAATTGTCCGAGGTCGGCGCCATAACACTTAGCAGTATGCTCGGAGAATCTCTTCTCGAATTTCAAATAGTCCAAAAACTTTTGCATTACCGTGTTTTGTTCCATAATATCCTATCCGCCAAATTTTGTGATCAGGTTTTCGTTACTTCTCAAAGACTCTTTTCTTCCTTAATTATCCTGCTATTACTTGCAGGCGCAGTGCGACTAATTAGCCGGCATCTGCGCATCGTAATTCTCTCCGAGCAGCTGGTCGGCCTGGCCGATCAGCGACTGGGTTAGCTTGAAACTCAATACGGCAGCATCGAACCAATCGAGAGTTGTCCGGCTGTCTTTTGCGTTTGCGATAAGCGCGTCGAGAAGGTCGTCTTCGTGTCCCGGTTCGTACCTGAAGATGAACTTTTCGGCCCCTTTGTTCAAGACGAGTTGTCGCTTAATGCTGTTCATTGCAAGTTCTGTTCTATCTTGACAATGGCAACGGGCCGAAGGTTACGCCGACATCGCTGCATTCAATGAGGCGATAAAATCATTGCTTAAGAAAACGCCACAAGACTTTTATCGGCGAATATTACGTCCGGCTTTACAAAATAGGATGCGAATATTCGCAGATTTAAGGCAAAAATGCCAAGCTGATCATGAGCCTTTTATGATTGGTGTACGGCTGATTTACAGTGCTCTGAAGAAGAGCGTCTGCTCGGTGTGATAGGATTCGACGAGTCCCCGTTGTTGGAGATGTGTCAGGTGCTTGATTACGAGATTGGGTGGGATTGCCAGTCCTGCTGATATGTCCGAGACGGAACAAGGCCTGCGTTTCAGCATTGAAAACACCTGTTCTGCGGTAATCTCCAACTGCTCGGGTTGTTCGATTGACGAGAAATCGGCGATGACCTCGGCCGAGTCGCCGAGTTGAACGGCGATTGCCCGGAGGCTTGATCTCGTGACTTTGGCGACATTGAGTTCGGCGGTAGGGCGGACGGCAGTATTGAGATGGACTTTGTCGGGAGCAATTCGCTCTATCAGGCCCTTGATGCGAGCAATTTGTTTGGCATTGGTGTTCAGTTTTCCCACCAGGAAAACCTCGAGCCATATCTGCCCGCTGAAGGTCTTTCGGAACTCACAGAGCCCCGATACAAGCTTTTCTATGCTAATATCGTTGTGCGGGCGGTTAATCGTGCGGAAAGTCTGCTCGTCACCGGCGTCGAGCGAGGGCATAACAACGTCGGCGTCGGCGCAGTCCGCTCGGACGTCTTCTCTGTAAAAAAGCGTGCCGTTGGTCAGAATGGTTACGGGAATTTCGGTCATTTTTTTTACGGCTTTGAGGAGCGTGCCGAGTTCAGAATTGAGGGTAGGTTCGCCCGAGCCTGCGATGGTGATGTAATCTGCGTCGCAGCCTTTTTTCACTTTTTCGGACAGTTCCGCGATGACATCGGCGATGCTGATATATTCGCTGCGTTCGATCGTTGTTTGCGGGTTGCTGCCAAGCTGGCAGTAAATACAGTTCAGGGTGCAGATTTTGTGGGGGACGATATCGACTCCGAGGCTTCGTCCGAGCCTTCGTGAAGGCACGGGACCATAGAGATACTTGTAGTCTTGGGACATGTTCGGCTATTTGCGTATTAGACGATGTATTTCTTTGCAGATTTTGAGCAAGTCTTCAAGCCATTCTATCGGCATTATGGTGGCGGCGTCTGATCTTGCTTTTTCAGGGTTGGTATGGACTTCGAGGAAGAGGGCGTTGGCGCCCGCTGCAACCGCTGCCCTGGCGAGTACCGGGGCCATTTCGCGTCGGCCGGCGGTCGCATTTCCCAGACCGCCCGGCTGCTGGGTGCTGTGGGTGGCGTCGAATACTACCGGTACGCTGAACTTTTTCATCTGCTCAATAGCCGTCATGTCGTTTACGAGACGATTGTAGCCGAAGAACGTGCCTCGCTCGGTGAGGAGAATCTTGTCATTACCCGATGCTCGGATTTTCTCGACGACATTTTTCATTTCGTCGGGGGAGATGAACTGCCCTTTCTTGACGCTGACGGGTTTGCCGGTTTTTGCACAGGCGGTTAGCAGGTCTGTTTGTCGACAGAGGAAGGCCGGGACCTGAAGGCAGTCTGTGATTTCCGCGGCGGGGGATGCCTGGGCCGGCTCGTGGATGTCGGTCATGACGGGCAGGCCGGTTGCTTTGCGGACGGCCGCAAGGATTGCCAGGCCCTTTTCGAGACCCGGACCCCGGTAACTGGAGATGCTGCTTCGGTTGGCTTTGTCGAAGCTGGCCTTGAAGATGATGGGTGTCCCGGTGGACGAGGCGATTTTTGCGAGCCTCTCGGCTATGTCGAGGCAGATGTCTTCGGATTCGATAACACAGGGGCCTGCTATTGCGAACAGCGGACTATCCAGACCGACCTCGACATTTCCGATTGTGAAATGTGCTTTTTTCATTTTTATCGCGCCAGTTTATGTTTCTGATTCGAAGATTTCCAGCCTATTTCAAGGCGCTCTATAGTCTATCGTTATCCCATTAGTCTTGCAATTCTGGTTTTAATCCCGGCGGGCTTGGCGCCTTCGGGGACCATTATGTTCAGTGCATGTGGTATGACGGTCAGGTGCGCGGGCAGGGGCGGGCCGGGGTCACCGTCAATCTGGGTGAAGATGTCGTTATGTTCGGATGTGATATGTATGTCCTTGCCCTGCCGGTAGATTACGTCGCCGCTTTTGGAGTGGCCTTTGAAGAGGGTCAGTGCCGAGTGCCTGGCAAGGTGCGGTCGTGATGCGCATTTGTAAACGGCGCAGTCGAGCAGGCCGTCGCTGAAGTCGGCGTCTTCGAGTATTTTCAGTCCTACCGAATACCTTGAGATGTTGCCGACAAAGACAAGGCATGGGCCGTCGTAGATTTCTTCTCCGTCCACGACGACCTTCATGGGCCTGAACTTGTATTCCCAGAAGCTTCTCCAGATCGGCCAGAAGTAGTCGAGATGCGTGATGTGTCCGGTGCGTCGGCGATGAACCCTGTTTACGACCTGGCCGTCGAAACCGAAACCGGCAACGGAAGTGAAGCACCTGCCGTTGGTATTGCCCAGGTCCAGCGGTTTTGTGTATCCGGCGTCGAAGGTTGTGATTAGCGTTTGCAGTTTTTCGTCGAAGCCCATTTCGCTTGCGAGTAGGTTTTCCGTTCCCTGTGCGACCATGAGCAGCGGCTTGTCACTTCCTTCGAGTCCGTGGGCGATTTCCCTGATAGTGCCGTCGCCTCCGACAGCGACAACCAGGATGCAGTCCGGGTCGTTCGATGCGGCTGAGGCCAGTCCGCGGGCGTGTTCGAGGGACATTGTGAGGTTGGCCCTGATGTCAAAGCCTTTCCGGATGAGGTGCTGCTGGAAACGCCGACCGATCGGCTTGTTGCTGGAGGAGCCTGACTTCGGGTTCGTGATAAAAGCGATATAGCCGTCTTGGGGATTCATGGTTGTGCCGGGGTTCCTCATGTAGCGGATTCATCGTGCTGTTGACGCCGGCCGAGTTTGCCGAGTTTGCGGGCCACCATTGATGCGTAGCCTTTCGGTATATGAGGCGAATCGGACAGGCCGAGCCTTTCCTGGACTTTCTTGATTTCGTCTTCGGTTGGGCCTTCAATCTCGACGAAGTCCCCGAGCATCGGCAGGTTGTCCACGGCGACTTCGCATCTGTCCAAAAGCCAGAGACGCCGGGTCTTTTCGACGGTGAGCTTCTTTTTATAGCCAAGCGCGAGCAGAATTTTCTCGACAGCGTCGGGGTCTTTGATTTCGGTTTCCATCTCCGGGCGTCTCTTAAGGCGACTTTTCTGCTTCGGTCCCTTATACGTTAAAAAGCAAGTCAATTCATCGCCGACATGCTGAAGCCTGAGTCGCAGAGCGCTGTCGCTGCTGCTGATTGAGAAGGCGTCATTATCGAAGTGATGGTCGATCTGCGACTGCTCGGCCTTGAACTCGGCGCCTATTTCGACGAGCCTGGCTTCGGTCTGCTGCGGCGATTCGATTTTCAGTTTTGCCTCGATTTCGATACACATAGAGCTATGCATCCGTCTCAGACGACTATGTTGACCAATCGGGATTTGATGACGATTACTTTTCTTGGCTCTTTTCCGGCGATAGCAGCGGCGACCTTCTCATTTGCCAGGGCTTCGGCTTTTATCTGCTGCTCGTCGGCGTCGGCGGAGACGACAATTCTATCCTTTATTTTTCCGTTTACCTGAACCGCCAGTTCGATTTCCTTTTCCTTAATGAGTTGCTCATCGTATGCCGGCCAGGGCTCATAAGCGAGGGTATCGTCATGGCCGAGCCTTTGCCAGAGTTCCTCGGCGATGTGCGGGGCAAGGGGGGCGAGAATCAGGACCAGCTTTTCGATGACGGATTTCGGTTTGACGTCGAGTCTGCTGAGATGATTTGTCAGGATCATCATCGCGCTTATTGCTGTGTTGAAGCCGAACGTTTCGATGTCGTCGCCGACTTTTTTGACGGTCTGATTCAGGAGTCGAAGCGTCGGTTCGTCGGCCTGGACGTCCCGGACGGCGGGATCGAGCAGGCCTGTCTCCTCGTCGATAACCGCCCGCCAGAGTTTCTGCAGAAATCTATGGACTCCCTCGACTCCCTGCATGCTCCAGGGCTTCATCGCTTCGAGGGGCCCCATGAACATTTCGTAGAGCCTCATCGAGTCGGCGCCGTAGTCGGCTATTACCTTGTCCGGATTGATTACATTGCCTCTGGACTTGCTCATCTTCTGGCCGTCTTCGCCGAGTATCATCCCCTGGTTGATGAGCTTTTTGAACGGTTCGGCGGTGGTGACGTATCCGAGGTCGTAGAGGAACTTGTGCCAGAATCGGGCGTACAGCAGGTGCAGCACGGCGTGCTCTGCGCCGCCGATATAGAGATCGACCGGCATCCAGTACTTTTCCTTCTCCGGGTTCCATGCCCGGCGGTCGTTTAGCGGATCAAGGTATCGCAGGTAGTACCAGCAGCTTCCGGCCCACTGGGGCATAGTGTTGGTTTCCCGTCTTGCTTTTGTTCCGTCGGGCAGTGTTACTTCAAGCCAGCCGGCGGCGTTTGCCAGAGGGGGCTCCCCGGTCCCTGTGGGTTTGTAGTTCTCGATATGCGGCAGCTCCAGGGGCAGGTCGTCTTCGGTCAGGCCGATGACTCGGCCGTCCTGCGTGTGCAGGATGGGGAAGGGCTCGCCCCAGTATCGCTGGCGGCTGAAGAGCCAGTCGCGGAGCTTGTAGTTTACCGACTTTGAGCCCTGGTCCCTTTCAGCGAGCCATTTTGTGATATTCTCCTTGAACTGCTGCGTTGGCAGGCCGTCAAACTGGGCGCTGTTGATGGCCTTACCGTCGCCGGTAAAGCATATCTCGACCTGCCTGACAAGCTTTGCCTGCTCGGGATCGTCCGGTTCGACGACGGGGATGATCGGCAGGTTGAACTTGGTTGCGAATTCGAAGTCACGGTCGTCGTGTGCCGGTACGGCCATGATTGCGCCGGTGCCGTAGCTTATCAGGACATAATCGCTTATCCAGATGGGGATCTTCTCATCGTTGACCGGGTTGACGGCGAAGGCGCCGAGGGGCTGGCCTGTCTTGTCCTTGGCCAGGTCGGTGCGGTCGAGGTCGCTCTTTCGGGCGGCCTGGTCGCGGTACTCGGCGACGGCATGTATCTTGTCCGGCGCGGTTATCTTATCGACGAGCGGGTGCTCAGGGGCCAGGACCATATATGTCGCTCCGAAGAGGGTGTCGGGTCGGGTGGTGAAGACGCGGATAGTCTCGTCGAAGTCGGTGAGCTTGAAATCCACATCGGCCCCGATGCTCTTTCCGACCCAGTCGGTCTGGAGCTTCTTAATCGAGTAAGGCCAATCCACTTGAGCAAGGTCGTCGATAAGTCTTTCGGCGTACTTTGTTATGCGGAGCATCCACTGGCGCATGGGCTTTCTTATTACCGGGTGGCCTCCCCGCTCGCTGACTCCTCCGACGACCTCTTCGTTTGCCAGGACCGTTCCGAGTTCCGGGCACCAGTTTACGGCGACCTCGGCTTCATAGGCGAGTCGATTGTCGTCGATGTATTTGCGTCTTTCTTCCTCGCTGAGGCCGTCGGGTACGGGGAGCCGCTCGATTGGTTTGGCCTTGTTTTCGGTTTCGTCGAAGTAGCTGTTGAAGAGCTTGAGGAATATCCACTGAGTCCACTTGTAGTAATGCGGGTCGGTTGTGCTGACCTCTCTGTCCCAGTCGTAGCTGAAGCCGAGCGACTTTGTTTGCCGCCGCATGTTGTCGATATTCTTGCGGGTGGTTATTTCTGGCGAGGTTCCGGTTTTAACGGCGTATTGCTCTGCGGGCAGGCCGAAGGCGTCCCAGCCGAAGGGATGCAGGACGTTGAAGCCTTTCATTCGCTTGTATCTGGCGACTATATCGCTGGCGGTGTAGCCTTCGGGATGGCCGACGTGCAGACCCTGGCCGCTGGGGTATGGGAACATGTCCAGGACGTAGTACTTGGGTCTTGACGTATCGCAGTCCTCCGAGCGAAACGTTTTGTTGTCGGCCCAGAAGTGCTGCCATTTCTTTTCGATTTCATTGAATTCGTAGGTACCTTTTTTCGAGCACATCCATTTACACCAAATTATCAAAAACTCGTTAGCTTGCCTCGCAGTCCGGAATTCAGGACGGTCTTTTACCGTTTTCGGCAGCCATGTGGCTGTTTCGCCAAAAGCGGGGGCAAATCGGTCCTGCCGGGGCCGGTTTGCCTCTGGGACGCAGAATTTCGCCCCAGAATAAGCTAAATATGCAGGAATAGCCAGGAAAATCCGCCTGGCGATGTCCTCGGTCATACCTGCAGGGCTGCTTGATTCCGGAATTGGTATCGGTATGCGTGCCGGAATGGTCGGAAATCAGGCAAAAAAGAGCAGGCCCGAACCGGTTAAAGATGGCGAAGCAGGGGGAGATGTCCTATAATAGCAGATGTTGGTATTTATCAGGCAGTCCTGGGTGATAGTTTTTGCCTGAAAGCGCCTGGAAAACGCAGGGAAAGGGCGTTTTTCCTTGAACAGCTTTGCTGCAAGTGGTATAATACGGTAACGTTAATTGAGGGGATGCTTGTATGGTTGGTGAATGTGGTGATGATGAAGCCTGCTGCTGTGGGGCGTTGGTGAAAACCCTTCACGCGAGTTCTCCTCGGAAGATGCAGTAAGTCTTGATGGAAGAAATAGATCTGGCGAATTAACGAGAGCGAAGAATCTATCAATTGATTCCGGCGGCCAATCTTTAATTTCCTCACGACTATTATTCGTTACAGAAGATGGATTTAACATTGACGGCGCATTACTGGTAAGTCCTGAATAAGGGAGGAAGTTGTTGTCATGAGCAAGACAAGCAAGAAAAACTGCCGAACCGCAATTATGATGTTTCTGATAATCTCACTGGTGATGCCTCCGGCTTCGGTTCTGGCTGCGGGCAAGGCGGCTATGGCGCTGCAATCGAATATCACCGGCTCCTGGGTGAATGAGTCTATCGACAAGGTGCTGATGGACTTAGCCGATATGGCCAAAGTCGATATTATCACGAGCCCGGATGTTACGGGGAATGTTACGGCGAAGGTAACGGATGTGCCCCTGGAAGAGGCTCTGACAAACATCCTCGCTGCTCACAATTGCACTTACGTTGCGACCGACAACATGATTCGCGTCACTGCGCTTTCGGAGATTACGCTGGCCAAGGACCAGCTTATCTCGAAGGTTTACCAGATTACATACGCCGACGCCAACGAGGTTGCAGCTTCGCTGTCGAGGTTTGTTTCGGATAAGGGCAGCGTTGCGTTCAACAAGGGCACGAGCCATATCGCCGTGACCGATACCGAGAAGAAGATCAAGGCGGTGGATAAGTTCATCCGGCAGGTGGACCAGCAGACCCAGCAGGTCCTCGTCGAGGTCAAGATATATGAAATAAAGTCGGAAGAGGGCTTCAAGCTGGATTCGTCATTCTATGCCGGCAGGACACAGGAGTATGAAACCGACGGCTTGATGGGTAAGACCACTACGACAACGAAGACGACTCCGGCTTATGATGTAACAAAGGTTATGGAAGCAAAAGGCGATCCGGTAAACGGCTCCGAATGGAGTACACAAGAGACTTACCGAGTCAGCACGTGGGGGACGGTGCTAACCGATACAGAGGTAGTGGACAATACGACGTGGACCGACAAGACCGAGACTACTACGGAGTCGCATCCTGCGATTACCGAGACTGAGACAACGGTAGTACAAGAGCCTACGGGTCAATACGTTCGCAAGAGGGGCAAGCCATATATCGGCGGTTCTTTCGACAGGCAGCAGGGCGGGACGCTGAAGTTCAGCCTGTTGGATGACGCGGTCGATTTCGAGTTTGCGTTGAGCATGTTGAAGAAGGAGATCGAGTCGAAGCTTTTAGCTAATCCGCGTATCCTGGTAATGGACAACGAGACGGCTAATTTCGAGATAGTGCGTGAGATTCCTTACAGGGAGATGATGCAGACCGCGAGGGAAGACCCGATCAGCTATACGGATTTCAAGAATGTCGGCGTTCAGCTTAAAGTAACGCCTCATATCGCAAGGGGCGGGCTGATTAAGCTTCAAATAGCTCCCGAGTTCGGGATGCTGGTGAGCCAGGGTCTGGACGGAGCGCCGACGGTTGACGCCCGGCGGGCCGATACTACCGCACTAATCCGGGACGGGCAGACGATTGCGATCGGCGGCCTTCGCAAGAGGGAGACGAGCATCGACATCGCCAAGGTCCCGGTTTTAGGTGATATGCCTCTGGTTAAAGGGCTGTTCCGGTCGAAAACCGAATCAGAGATCATCAACGAATTGGTCGTTTTGATTACGCCGCGGATTATCAACGGTTCGGAGGCCGTACCGGCTGAGTTGAGCCCGGACGGCGAGAACGGCATTCCCAAGGCGTTCGGCGGGGCCGGGCAGGCCGGGGCGAATGTCGGAGAGGTTATCGATGCGGGCGACTACGAGCCGATGATCGCCGCCGAGAGCACCGGCAGTCTTACAGAGACGGATCCGACGCTCATGCTGAAGGTGGGTTACGGATACCTTAAGATGGGGCGTTTCGAGCAGGCCAGAGATATGCTTGAGACCTTGATTGCCAGGGAGCCCGCCAACGGCAAGGCGCACCAATACCTTGGGTACTGCAATTTGAAGTTAGGCGATATCGATTCAGCCATAGAGAATTACGCTACTGCTGTCGATCTGGACGATACGGATTTCGAGGCCCACAGGGGTTTGGGCGTTGCCTATATGGTCAAGGCTCGCAGCACCAAGAACTCTGCTCTTGCGGAGAAGGCTATCGAACAATGGCAGGTATCTCTCGACATTAAGCCGAACCAGCCGAACAGCCAGGCATTGGCTCAGATGATCGAAGTGTACTCGCAATAGCAGGTTTTTTCGGCGAGCTGCATTTCGCTTCGATGGTGAATCTGCGTCCAGGACGGCGCCGTATGGCTGGGACGCGGGTTTGTCAGGGGCGGTGTTGTCAGTGGGGCGCAGTGCCGTTGCTGCCGATGTACTCAGGCACCAATTCCTTAATCTTCTCGACGATGTCGTGATGATTCTGCGTTTTGCCGATCTCGATGAGTTCCTCTATTCCGGCGCGGAGCTTGTCGCGGTTCATCGGGATATTGGTCCAGATTCCGATTTTTGGGTGCCTGGTCTGCTGCATGTCTTCGCCGACAATGGATAGCTCTTCGAAGAGTTTTTCGCCCGGCCTTGTGCCCGTGAAGGTTATCTCGATATCCTCTCCGGGCTTGAATCCGCTGAGGGTAATCAGTTCCTTTGCCAGATCGACGATCTTGACGGGTTCGCCCATGTCGAGGACGAAGATTTCTCCGCCCTTGCCCATTGTAGCTGCCTGGAGCACGAGTTGGCTTGCTTCGGGTATCGTCATGAAGTATCGCTGCATTTTGGGGTCTGTTACCGTTACGGGGCCTCCTTCGGCGATCTGCTTTTTGAAGATGGGCACTACGGAGCCGTCGGAGCCGAGGACGTTGCCGAACCTGACGGTGACGAAATGCGTTTGGGATGTGGTATTCAAATCCTGAATGTACATTTCGGCAATTCTCTTGGAGGAGCCCATGATGCTGGTCGGGTTGACGGCTTTATCGGTGCTGATCATCACGAAGTTCGTGGCATTGTGTTCAGAGGCGGCGTCTGCTATTGTCCGGGTGCCGATGATATTGTTCTTGACGGCCTCTCCGGGGTTGAGCTCCATCAATGGGACGTGCTTGTGAGCGGCGGCGTGAATGACGATTTGGGGCTTATACCTGGCGAATACCTCGTTTACCCGGAGTTTGTCGGTGATGTTGCATACAACGGCGTGGAGACTGACAACGGGGTAATCTCTTCTAAGTTCTCGTTCGACGTAGAAAAGTGGGTTTTCCGCCTGTTCGACGAGAAGAAGCAGCTTAGGATTGAAGTTGCAGAGCTGTCGGCACATTTCGGACCCGATGGACCCGCCTGCGCCGGTAACGAGAATCGTCTTGTTCCTGGCGAATTGCTCGATCAGGTCGAGATCGAGCTGCACGGCTTCTCGTCCGAGCAGGTCGTTGATATCGACATCTCGAATTTGTGAGACGCGAAACCTGCCGGAGGCGATATCGGTCAGCGAAGGCACGGTGCGGAAACGAATTTTCGTTCCCTCGCATACCTGAATAACTCGTCTGAGTTCGACGTGAGTCGCGGTTGGCATTGCTATGGCGATCTCTTCGATGTTGCGGCTCTTGCAGATCTGGGGCAGTTGTGCGACGCTGCCGAGGACGGGTATTCCATGAATGTTGATGCCGTGTTTTGTGGAATCATCGTCTATGAATCCGACGACTTCGTATTCGGCGACGGGCATTCTGTGAATATCCCTGAGGAGCGTTTCTCCTGTATTTCCTGCTCCGACGATGAGGAATCGTTTCAGTCGGCCTGCCTCGACGGTGCGAAATTCCTCGTAATACAACCTGATAATCATTCGCAGGCCCGCGAGGATGAGGACTGTTCCGAACATATCGGCCATGAAGACGCCCTGGCTGACATTAGCTATACTGCCAAGTGTCTGCTGAATTACACCTGCTCCGCGAATGATTACGAAGAACCACAGGCCTACGATAACCAGCGTGCTGACAAGCGATGCTCTGAGTATTCCGACGAGGTCTGAGATTCCGACGTATCGCCACCAGCCTCGGTATTGCTTGAAGAGAGCGAATATCGGGAGCTTAATGACCAGGAAAAACAGCAACAGGGGGGGGTACTGGCCGAAGAGCCAACTGCGGCTGACCTCCATGCCGCTTGTTACAAGAAAGGACAGCACCAGCGAGATCGCGAAGGCGACAAGGTGCGTAAGGACAATCACTGTCCTTCGAAAGCGCAGCAGCACAGCCGGGGGTCGCCCGAGCTGCTCAGGGGCTCGTGTTATATCTTCTTGGCTGTCACTCTTTGACTCAGGCATATTTTCTCAACACTATACTCTCCACCTGTTTGTCTTAATCGGCTAACCATAGTGACGGCTTGAGGATACGTCAACAAATGCCGCCATTGAGAAAGAAGTGGTTCACTGTATGGCGTAAGGTCTCTGGTAGTTGTTGAAGCGGCCTGCTTTGAGTCTTTTTATCGGGCGAAAATCCAGTGAATCGCCGCCGGGAGTGTTTGTCGAGTTGCTTGAGAGCATTCGCTCGCTGATCCTGCGGAACGGGCTGTTGTATTCAGAAATCATCCGAGTCCGAAATCGCATCCAAATGCGGTTCTTCGGAATCCAGAAAGACATCGTCAAGAGCAGAGTCGTCCACCTTGTTTCGCATTAAGGCGTAGATTATGGTGTTGGCGGAGAAATAGAAGGTTATTACGACGGAGACGACGAGTCCTGCAACGATCCACAGGCACAGGTGTACGATAAAGGCTGCTATTGCTTCGATTGTCGAGCTTGCGGCGGCGGGATTTGCGCCGAAGAAGTTCATGAACTCCGGTTTAGACCAGATGGCTGTCAGCCTGTTGACGCCGCTGCTGTTTTGGGACCATACGCTTAGTCTCAGAATACCGAAGGTTACGAGGATCAGCAAGAAGGCGAAGAATCGCACGAACAGATAACAGACGGCTCCGCAGATTCCGGATATCCCAGTGTAGAAAACCATTCTCCAGGGTCTTCTGAAGACGTAGCTGTATGATCTTCCCATCACATCCAGTGCATCGAGCCCGTCGTAGGCCACAGCAGGGGGCATCAGGTTGAAACCGGCAGCCAGTCCTATCAAAATAGCTGCTATTACCGTTCCTCCCAGCAGAGCGAGCAGTGTGAAGAGGCTGGTAAGAAGCGGGCCGACCACCGGGATATTGCATAATAGTCCCAGGGCAAATACAAATATGCCCATTCCCAGAATTCCGATGACTGGTACGAGGGGGGAGAAGAAGAAACTTGCGAATTTTTTTAGGCTGAAGCGCATTGCAGCGATAAGTTCGGGTCTCTCCGATCTGGCGAATTGCAGTGCGGCAAGCCGGCAGATAGTCCCGCCGATCACAGCAAAGACGACGAGTTTAATCAGGGCGAATACGCCACAATAGATGTAATGGTATTTTATCGCCCAGGCAACAGCTTTGAAGTAGTCTGCGATGTTTTTTGCGATACTTCCAAGATTGAATTGAAATAGTTCCCAGAGGGCTGCGTGAAGCTTCTGAGCGCCAAAACGCCACATGGCGGAAAAGACGCCCGTGCGTCTGCCGTTTTCTTTGAAGTTTCTGCGAAACTCCGCCGTTGCGGTATCCGGTGTTGTGCTGCCGAGGTATATCTGCAACTCGGTAACCGTTTCCTGTGTCTCGGGTGTTACTACGACTGTTGCGCTGAAATCCATGATATAGCCGGCAAGGCATATAACGGTGAGGCCGAGAAGCGCGAGTATGAGCTTGCTGGGCTGCACAGCCATGCCGAATGCCTGAAACAGTTTGGGAAACAGCAGACCCTCGAATATCTGCAACTGTTGCCTTTCGTTGGCCATTTCGCCTCCTTTCAAAAAGGTTGCAGGCAGCATCCTTCCAGTAACACTGTTGACAATATACAACGACTTATGGGCCGTAATCAACAGATTTCATAAGATTTTGTTCCGCAGGCGACTTGCCGGGCGGTTCGCGGGGAGACTATTGAACTGAATCAAAGGCGCGGTCTGATTGCTGAGGCGTTGCGGCAATCCTGTAATTTGAATCGAGCCATGCGCCGAGGTCTATAAGCTTGCACCGCTCGGAGCAAAAGGGTAAGCAGTCCTCATGTCCCGATTCTCCGAGACTTGGCGCGGTGAGAGGTTTGTTACAAATCGGGCATCTTTGGTTTATGGGGAGGTTAGGATTCGGTCTTCTATTGTTCCTGGTCATCCCTGACAAGCCCCTGCTCAAGCATTCTGGCGTATTCGACACAATATCTGGCCCAGGGTTTTGCTTCAAGGCGGGTTTTCGGTATCTGGCTGCCGGTTCCTTCACAAATTCCGTAGATTCCCTGCTCGATACGCCCCAAGGCGTCGTTGATTTCCTTTAGCAGTTTTATCTCGCTATCCATCAAGCCCAGGGCGAATTCCTGTTCGTAATTGTCGGTTGCCAAATCGGCCATGTGGATTGGCATGCTTGAGAGGTCTCCGCTCGCGTCCAGCCTGGACTTCTTCAGCGCTTCGTCTTCGAATTCGGTTACGTTGACGAGTATCTCTTTTCGTTTTTCAAGGAGCAATTGCCTGAAATGAATAAGATCGGCCTTGAGCAGGTGTTTCTTTTTCCTTCGGACGGGCCTGGTCTTTTTATTCGAAGCCTTCTTGCGTTTCTGGGCCACTGTTTATCTGCCTTTCTATGTGCCTAACGTTTCTTTGGCTGCCTGCAAAACCAATATTATACCATTGCGATACAGCCGTTGTACAGCAATTGTTTGGGCAAATTGTGACAGTTTGCGGCGTGAGGCGCGGGAGGGGCAAAGTCCAAAATCATCAGGCTGCCAGGGTCAATAATGTATAACTATTTAAGCAGTAAGAGGTTAGGTAGAAAGGAGCAGTTGGGGCTATTGGGAGTTGGGCGTGCTGTCTCTTAGCGGTGGTCTGTTTTTTGCGAGTTTGCCAAGAGCGATGAAGAATTGTTGTTTTCCGGCTGTCGCTGTAGCGACATTCACACCGAAAACGTTCTGGATTTGCTCGCAGCGAAGCACTTCTTTGGCGGGTCCGAACAGACAGCTTCGGTCGGCTCCGAGCAGCATAGCCTGGTCGCAGTATTGTGCGGCGAGGTTGATTTCGTGCGTTACGGTTACAATGGTTTTGCCTCTATCGATTTGCGCGGTTTTGAGCAGGTCGTATATGCCGACCTGATGCTTGAGGTCGAGGAAGCTGGTCGGTTCGTCCAGGAGCAGGATTGGCGTGTCTTGGGCCAGCGCCCTGGCAATGAAGACCCGCTGTCGCTCGCCCGTGCTAAGGCTGCCCAGCGGTCTGGCGGCGAAGTGGGCGGTATCGGTCATTTGGAGCGCCTCTTCGACGATTTTGCGGTCGGTCTTGGTCTCGAATCCCGTCGCTGCGAATTGGCGTGTCCTGGCCATCATTACGGTCTCAATAACCGAAAAGCCGAACATAGGCAGGAATCCCTGTCGGACGACGGCTATTCGTTCGGCGAGTGTCTCTATGCTGTATGATTGAAGCGGGGCCGAATCGATAGCTATAGAGCCTGCTCCGGGTTTCAGCGTGCCGCAGAGCAGGTTCAGCAGGGTGCTCTTGCCGGCACCGTTCGGCCCGGCTATTGCCAAAAAGGTTCCCGGTGCGACCTCAAAGCTGATGTTCTCAAGCACCTCGCTTTGCAGGGTGTAGCCAAAAGTCAGGTTTTCAACTTCGATAATGCCGCTCATTTGAACCAGCCGACTCTCCTGCTGTATCTAATCAGGAGTAACAAAAAGAAAGGTCCCCCTATAATGGCCGTGACGACGCCCACCGGCAGTTGCGCAGGTGCGACTACTATGCGAGCCAAGGTGTCTGCGGCGACGAGGAATATGGCCCCGGCGATAGCGCTGAGGGGCAGCAACTGGCGGTGGTCGGGGCCGAATACGAGCCGGACGCCGTGGGGAACAATCAACCCGACAAATCCTATCAGGCCGCTGAGACTTACTGCGACGGCGGTCATCAGGGCCGCAATCGCGAATGCCGCCAAACGGGTTCTGGCGGTGTTTACGCCCATACTTCGGGCATCGTCTTCGCCGAAACTGAGGGCATTGAGTTGCGGGCTCAGGTAGAACAGCGCTACTATCCCCGCTCCAACACATCCTGCCGCTATCCAGAGCACTATGAAGTCCTCTTCGGTCATATTGCCCATGAGCCAGAATATGGTCGCATGGACCTGGTCGGCCTTGGCGACGGAGGTGAGGAACATTATGACGGCCGAGAAGAACGCATTTACGACGACGCCTGCCAAGAGCAGGCCTGTGAGGTGGAATTTTCCTGTGAGCCTGCCGATAGTCCAGACGAGCCAGACGGTTCCGAGGGCTCCAAGAAATGCGAAAACGGCAATGGGCGAGCGTCCGAAGAGGGTCCAGTTCAATCCGCCGACGACTGCGATCATTGCTCCCAAACCGGCTCCACTGGATATGCCCAATATGTACGGGTCTGCAAGGGGGTTTCGCAGCAGGGCCTGAAAGACTCCGCCGCTGCAGGCCAGCGCTGCGCCTACTATGACGGCGAGTATTATTCGAGGCACCCTGACCCGGATGAATATCTCGTAATCGGGGTTAACGGCGGCTTCGCCGGCAAATGCCGTGCGGAGCGAAATGCTCTTGGCGCCGATCAGCGAGCAAGCGAACATAACAAGCAGGAGCAGTACGAGTGCGGCGGCGATTCTCACAGCCAACTTGTTAGGTGTTAGAGGCTCGGTCATTGGTTCAATCTGCAAAAAGTTCGGGTTTCAGGCATCGGGCAACGGTTTCGACGCCCTGGTACAGTCGCGGTCCGAGCCGGCAGACGGCATCGGGGGATATGACATAGATTCTCCCATTGGCCACTGCCGGGACGTTTTCGAATTTGCTCCAGTAGACCAGTGCCTCCTTTTTCTGCTCCGGGACGGTTTTGCGGCCCATAGCAGGCTCGATAATGACCTCAGGGGCACAGGCTATCACCTGTTCGGCGCCGACAGGGGGGTATTTGTGTATTGTTTGGCCGATTGCATTGACGCCGCCTGCCAGCTCGATCAGCTCGTTGACAAAGGTTTCTTTGCCCGCCACCCGCAAGGGGTCCCGGCTGATAACCCAGAGGACTTTTGTCCCGGCATCGTTGCCCATCAGGGCGGAAAGCCGGTCGAGCTTCGTTCGCAGGTCCAGAGCCAGTTCAGCAGAGCGGCCTTGCGTGCCGGTTGCCGCTGCGATTGTCTCAATCGCCTCGAAAAGCTCGCTAACCTTCTCCATATTCACTGTCAGGCAGTTACAGCCGATTCTCTCAAGTCGCCGGGCAATGTCTGTTTGGCGATTGAATCCAAGTGTAATCACCATATCCGGTTTTGCGGCTATTATCGCTTCGATATTGGGCTGCCAGAATGTTCCGATTTTCGGTTTGTGTGCGGCGTCGGGCGGGTAGTCGCTGAGAAGTGTAACGCCGGCTATTTTCTGTTCGAGACCGAGTGCGTATAGTATTTCCGTAAGATTCGGCGCAAGCGAGACGATTCGTTTGACATTCCCGGGGTGGGGCGGGCGGGTGTGATCCGGTGTTTTTTGGCCACCGAAGAGCGCAAATCCCGCGGCCATCCAGCAGCCGACCAGTAATATCAACAGTCGCCACTTGTTCATTATGTCCTCTTGAACTGTTTTTCGAGATCTGCGAGGGAGAATTTCAGTGTCGTAGGCCTTCCGTGGGGGCAGCGGCCGGCCGATTCAGTCTCGCCCCTGCCGGCCAGGAGGCGGGCCATTTCGCTGTCGGTCAGTTTCTGGCCGGCCTTGATTGCGGCCTTGCACGCGGCCATATTCAGTACGTCGTCGAGCAGGCTCTGCGGGTTCGGGCCTGTTTCCTGCTTTTCCAGCAGGTCTATCAGGTCCTGGACGAAGTCGAGGGGGTCGGCCTTTGTTAGAAGACTGGGAAAGGCCTGGACGGCCATCGTGCGCGGCCCGAACGGGACAAGCTCAATGCCGAGTTTCTCAATCAATTCGGAATTGGCCTCGATAATGGCTGCCTGGGCATCGGTCAGCTCGAAGCTCTGAGGGATCAAGAGCCTTTGGGATTCGAGGCTGCCGGCTTCTACTCGCCTTCGCAGGTCCTCATACATGATGCGTTCGTGAAGGGCGTGCTGATCGACGATAATAAAGCCCTCGTCGGTTTCTGCGACGATGAAGCTGTCGTGTATCTGTAGGAATCTGCCTGGCTCGGTCGAGGTTTGGGTGGCCGGCAGGTCGGGAGGGCTTTGGGGAATGGTTGCGGCGGCAGTGTGGGCGTGGTCTGAGTGTGCGGTTCGGGCGAAGCTGAGCTGCTGCTGGCCGCCGCCGGGACGGTGCTTTTTGAAGAACTCGGCCATTGCATCGGTGATCTCCATGCGTCTGGGGCCGGCGGTGGGCGGCCCTTCAGCAGTCGGCAGTCTGGCGTCGATATCGAGGTCAGCCCCCAGGAGCTTTTCTCGGATTGCTCCCAATACCTGCGAGTGTACGAGATTGGCGTTGTAGAACCGCACCTCGCTTTTGGTCGGGTGGACATTGACATCGTAATCCTCGAAGGGCATTGTTATGAACAGGAATACCACGCCGAAACGATTGGGTTCGAGCAGGCCGCGATATGCCTCGCGGATTGCGTGCGAGATGAACTTGTCGCGGATGAATCGCCCGTTGAGGAATATGTACTGGAACTTGTTGCTGGTTCTGGATATCGATGGTTTGCCGATGAGTGCGTGTATCTGCAGTCCCTTTTCGCTGGTGCGGGTTTCGATGAAGTCGGCGGCGGGGTTCTCGGCGAGCATGGGGAAAAGGGCGTTTATTCTTTCGGTGAGGCTTTGGCCTGCCCAGAGGCGGTAAGTCTCCCTGCCGTTGTTTATGAGGGTCAGGTCGAAGCCGGCCGGTGAGTCCGCCTCGTGACGACAGGCGCCAAGAGCGATTCGGGTGAATTGCTCTGAAATATGGCCCATTTCGGTGTTGGCTGTCCGGAGGAATTTTCGGCGGGCGGGCAGCTTGTAGAATATATCGCGTACCTGGATAGTGGTGCCGTAGTCGGCGCTGCAGGGGGTTACCGGGCCTTTTTGGCCGCAGTCTATTTCGAGCGATTCGGCTCCGGGCGAATCGGGCGTTCTGCTGACGGCTCTGACCTGGGCGACCGAGGCGATACTCGCCAGGGCTTCTCCCCTGAAACCAAGCGTGGATATGCCCGTCAAATCGGTGCTGGTTCGTATCTTACTGGTGGCGTGCGGCTCGAATGCTCGGGCCAGGTCGTCGGCGTCCATTCCGCAGCCGTTGTCGGTGATGGAGATGAGCTTTCGCCCGCCGTCTTCGACGGCGACGGTTATCTTTGTGGCTCCGGCGTCGATACTGTTTTCCATCAGCTCCTTGACGACGCTTGCCGGCCGTTCGATGACCTCGCCGGCGGCAATCATATTTATCATATTCTGGTCAAGGACGGCTATGCGACCCATTTTCTGCTCCGATGCACCAAGACCGGCGATAAGGATTCGGCATCGTTATCAGCCGGGAGACTGCTGTTGTGATTGCGGCGCCGCCGGACGGCGCGCTAATACGGGCATGATACCGCAACAGTCGTATGGAAGCCAGAGGTTTCTGCCGGCAGGAGGGAACTGTGTTACTATGCCAGTATCTGCCTGTTGTCGTAGATTTTTTGAATCGCGTCTGCGATGTCGTCCATATCCGCTTTGGGTCCGAGAAGCATCCACTGTGGCAGCCAGACGGCTTCGGTGCAGAGCTTGTCGTTGACGGGGCAGTTGTTTTGGCGGCGGTAGTTTTCGAGTCTTTCGGCTGAGAAGGCCTTCTGGAAGTTTCTCGATGTAAGGGTGTCTTCGATGATACCTTCTTTGTTGAGAGGCCTGTAGCCGGACGAGCATGGGATGCCTTCTGCGCGAAGTGCCGAGAGGAATTTATCTCGGCTGACGCGGCCGAACTGCTCGGGGTCGTACCTGAAGGCGTAGAGGTGGTATGCGCCGAGGGTCTGGCCCTGGTAGGCCTTTTGCGGGGTGATTCCGGGGATTTTCTCTATTCGTGAGGTGAGATAGCGGGCGTTGGCATTGCGAATTTCAGCGTCCTTTTCGATTCTTTTCATTTGCCCCATTAGTATTGCGGCCTGGTACTGGGTCATTCGGCGGTTTGTTCCGAGGAAGGCGAATCCGCGGCCCTTTACGCTGCCGTGAGAGCGGCCGCAATTTGTGAATGAGTGGCACTTGTCGAGCAGAGCCGTGTCGTTTCCGATGATTGCGCCACCCTCGCCGGAGGGGAGGTTCTTTGAGTTCTGGAAACTGAAGCAGCCCAGGTCGCCGAGGGAGCCGGCCTTTTTACCCTTCCACTCGGCCAGGTGGGCCTGGCATGCGTCTTCGATTACCTTGAGGGTGTGCTTCTTGCCGATGGCATTGATCCTGTCCATGTCGGCCATAGTGCCGAGGATGTGGACGGGCAGTATTGCCCTGGTGTGTTCGGTGATTTTTTCTTCGATTTTGGCCGGGTCCATCTGGAAGGTCCGGGGATCGACGTCCACGAAGACCGGCAGGGCGTTGGACATCAGGACCACGCTGACTGTGGCGACGAATGTATATGGCGGCACGAGCACTTCATCGCCTATGCCGATTCCAAGCACGTGCAGGGCGGTGAGCAGGGCGTTTGTTCCGTTGACCGTGCCCATACAGGCCTTTGCGTCCATCATTCGGGCGTATTGGGTCTCGAATTCATCGACCACCTTGCCTCGGCCGCGAAACCAGTTGCCGCTTCGCAGGATCGAGATGATCGACTCTTCATCGGCCTGGTCCCAGATGGGCCAACTGCTGAAGGGCCTGGTGCGGACCGGCGGGCCGCCAAGGATTGCCGGTTTTGCCGGCTGGGCGGCGGCATATGCCGGGGTGCGGTTTGAGACAGCGGCCAATGTCCCGACTGAAGCGGCGGCGAGGAAATGGCGTCTGGTCAGGTTTGGCGTGTTCACCTTTTTCTCCCTTCAAAGAATCCCGTTTTTTCGTGAGCCCGGACAACTATGCCCCGGTCCGGTGAAACGACGCCGCGAAGCCTGCCTCAGCATTCGAGCAGGCTTTGGCCGGTCATTTCTTCCGGTTTAGGCAGATTCATCATCTTCAGCATGGTCGGGCCGATATCTGCCAGTCTGCCGTCCTTACGCAGTTTACAGCCTTTGAATTTCTCTGAGAATACGATCAAAGGCACATCGCCGACGGTGTGGGCCGTATGGGGCTGGTTTTCTTTGAAGTCCCACATCCGCTCGAAGTTGCCGTGATCTGCTGTAATCAGGGCCGAACCGCCCATCTCGTTGACCTTGTCCAGTATTTTGCCTACACACTTATCAACGACTTCGGCAGCGTGTATTGCAGCTTCAAGAACTCCGGTATGGCCTACCATATCGGGATTGGCGAAGTTGATGACAATAACGTCGTACTTGTTGGAATCGAGCCTGTCGAGGACGACCTCGGCGACTTCATAGGCGCTCATCTCCGGCTTGAGGTCATACGTTCGGACTCTCGGCGAGGGCACAATCTGCCTGTCTTCACCGGGGAACGGTTTTTCGGTGTAGTCGTTAAAGAAAAACGTAACGTGGGCGTATTTCTCGGTTTCTGCGCATCGGAACTGCTTCAATCCGAGGGAACTCCAGTACGCAGCGAGGATATTTTTCATTTTTGGGGGTTTGCGGAAGGCTACGGGGGTCGGGATCGTAGTGTCGTACTCTGTCATACAGACGAAATACGTGTCGGGTTTTTTTGTCCGGGTGAAATCCTTGAAGTCCGGCTGGACGAACGCCCTGACGATCTCGCGTGGCCTGTCTCCTCGGAAATTGAAGAAGACCACCCCATCGCCGTCGTCGATTGTGGCTGTCGGTTCGCCGTCTTTGTTGACTACTGCCGTTGGTTCTATGAATTCATCCGTTACCTTGTGTTCATAGCTCTGCGCGACGGCTTCGGCGGCGCCGGCAGCGCGCAGGCCCTTGCCGACTGTAAGGCATTCGTAGGCCTGCTGGACCCTGTCCCATCGACTGTCACGATCCATTGCATAGAATCTGCCCATGACCGTAGCGATTCTGCCTACGCCGATTTCGGTAGCTTTCTCCTCGATGTCGGCCAGATAGCCGGCGCCGCTGTCGGGGGGTGAGTCGCGTCCGTCGGTGAAGGCATGGATGAAGACATCCTTCAAGTCGTTTCTCCTTGCCAGTTCGAGCAGGCCATAGAGATGATTCAGTAGGGAGTGAACGCCGATGTCACTGCAAAGTCCCATAACATGCATCTTGCCGTTATTCTTTTTGACAAACTCGATCATTTTCAGGAACTCAGCGTTTTCGAAGAACGATCCATCCGCTATGGTATTGCTGAGCCTTACGGATTCTTGCGGGACGATTCTGCCGGCGCCGATATTCTGGTGGCCGACTTCACTGTTTCCCATCGTTCCCTCAGGCAGACCGACGTCAAGGCCGCTGGTGTGGATGAGGCAATTGGGATACTCGGCCGTAAGCATGTCGTTAACGGGCGTCTTGGCGCGTTTGACAGCGTTGTATTCGTCTTCTGCTGGGTTGGGGTTGTAGCCCCAGCCATCGCGTATGATCAATACGAACGGCTTGTTTTTCAGAGTCAGCTTCTTCTTTGCCATAGAAAGACGGCCTTTCGACTAATTAGCAATAAAGACGAGGCAAATGCCTCGTCTTATTCATTCTGTTTCTGATTAGTCCGGTATGATACAGAATACGCGGCGATATGTCAAACAGTAAGAATTCCAGCGGAAAATCGTCCGATTGTTAAAAGTCTTTGACAGCGGCACTTACTGGTGTATAATTACGTTCGGATTTTGGGGTTGGTGCGAAGTTGTTCGGCAGCGTTTTTTGGGTTTACGACGGAAAGGCAAGGCACGATGCGTGATGACGGATGGATTCACGTTTTTGGCAAGGCCCTGATTTGCGCGGTACTGTTGGCTTGCTGGGGCTGTCAGAAGCCCAATAATGCGGTTGATTTGTATCTGGATGGCGTGTTGTTAACCGAATATGACGAAGACGCCAAGGCCGTCGCCAAGCTCAACGAAGCCATCGAGGCGGACAAGAAATTCTACTACGCCTATTCCGTGCTGGGCGAAGTCTATGAAAAGCTTGAGGATTATCGCAACAGCGCCGTCTCCTACAAAAAGGCTGCGGAACTGAGACCCGATTCATTCAAGGACCACTTCAGCCTCGGACGGGTTTACAAGATAATGAAAGAGCTGAACAAGGCGGTCGAGGCATACGCCAGGGCCTGCGATATCGACCCGAATCATTTGCAGGCTCATGTCAATGCTGCGAGATGTTACATCGAGCTCGATGATTTCGGCAGTGCTTTGAGTTACTCTCAGCGGGCGGAAGAGATTGATCCTGATGTCGCCGAAGTACAGATGCTGCTTGCCGAGGTTTATCAGTGGCGTGAGGATTTTGACGCCGCGATCGCCGCCTACAAGCGGGCACTTGAACTTGACAGCAAGAATCCCGAGGCGCTGACCTTTCTGGCGCTGGCTTACATACGGACGGAGTACTACGAGCCTGCGCGGGAGCTGCTGATGCTGGCTGTCAAGGCGGAGCCTGAAAATGCGAAGGCCTATAAATATCTCGGGTATTGTCACCTGAAGCTTGACGCCCTGGACCAGGCGATAGAGGCCTATGAGCGTGCTGCTGAGATAGACCGCAGGGATTGGGAGACGTTGAGGTCGCTGGGGGTCGCTTTCATGCTCAAGGCGATTCTTGCCGGTGACGAGGGCATGAGAGCGCATGCCATAGATACGTGGCGTGCGTCGCTGGATATCGAGCCGGATCAGCCCGACAGCGAAACGATTCTCAAGTTTATAGGGAGATATTCCAACGGAGAATGAGGGTTTTGATCGCATCATACGCGCATCGCACGTGACATGCCCGAACAATCGCCTATGAGTGAGCCTGAGACAGAGAAAAGCAGCATGGAGGCGGGGTCGTCGAGTCTGTCCGGCATGCGCCGGTTCATCTCGCCTGACAGGCTGCCGAGCGCGGGCGCGCAAATCGTGTTCTGGGCTTTGTTTGCGGGGGGGCTCGGCCTGGATTTGTGGAGTAAGGAGGTTGTTTTTGATAAGTATGCCTATACGGACGGCCTGACGGTTATTGACGGGATGCTGCGTTTTGTGCCGGTGCTGAATAACGGCGCCGCCTTCGGGATATGTGCGGGCCAGCCTTTTTTTCTGGCCGCGGCTTCTATTATCGCGACGGTTGGGGCCGTCGGTTATTTCTATTTTTCGGGGATCCGTCATCGGCTGGTCCAGGTTGCCCTGGGGATACTGACGGCGGGGATCTGCGGGAACCTGTACGACAGGCTTTTCAATGGCGGGCTGGTGCGTGACTTCGTCGATGTCTATGCGAATATCTTCGGTCGGCAACGCCATTGGCATACGTTCAACGTTGCCGATGCACTGCTTTGTGTGGGTATAGGGCTGCTGATTATTTGGACCAGCCTCACTGGGAAGTCAGATCAAAAACCTCCTCAGCAACGTAAATAGGGACACGGTCTGCGGCGCCGAGTGCAATTGCGTCGGAGGGGCGCGAGTCGATTTCGACGATTCGCCCGTTTATGCTGAGGTGTATTCTTGCGAAGAAGGTGTGGTGTCGGAGGTCGGAGATGACGATTTTTTCGATTTTTGCGCCGAGACCTTCGATTACGTCGGCGAGGAGGTCATGTGTCATCGGGCGGGGGGGCTTGATTCCTTTGTGCCGGCGATCGATGGCGAGGATCTCCACTATGCCGATGACAATCGGGAAGCTTCGGCTGCCGTTCTTTTCCTTTATGACGATTAGCTGCGGGTCCGACTGCTCGTCGATGACAATGCGTGACAGTTCAGCTTCCAGTTCCATAATACTCCACCGCCTTTTCGAGGTTCTACCCGTTCAATTCCGCGAGGTGCTTTTCTATTGTCTCTAACTGCTTCGAGAGTTCTGCGAGTTTTTCCTTGGCCTGGGCGACGACTTCGGGCTTTGCCCTGTTGAGGAAATTCTCATTTTTCAGCTTCGCCTCGGTCCCGGCCTTGGCTTTCTGCACCTTGTCTCGCTGTTTTTCCAGCCGCTGACGCTCGGCTTCCGGGTCGATTGCGTCGTGCACATAAATCTGAAGGTCTTCAGTGATGGCTGCGGCAGAGTTCTTTGGTCTCTTGAGGTCTTTCCCAACAGTGAAATCAGTAGCCCCGGTCGAGAAACATATCAAGTTCTTATTTTTGTTGAGGACGTCGCGCAGACAATCTACTTCGGTACTTGCTGAAACTGTTTGGATGGTCGTCATATTATGCTTGTTTTCGATGTCACGAACCGACCGAATAGTATCTTGAATCTTCGCGATTTGCCATGTGGCGGAGTTGGTGGCCGCGGCTGTTGAAGAAGGAGAGGACTGGCCCAGACTAAATTGGAAGTCCGGCCATTGGGCCACTACCAGGGCGTCGGCGGCCTTGGCCTGGGCAATGCCGGCAAGTCCGCGGTTCGGCGCGATCCGGTTGAGCCTCTGGAATATGCCTTCGGTGATGAACGGGATAAACGGGTGCAGTAATCGCAGGGTCTGGTCCAGTACGAAGGCCAGGACGTTTTGGGCGATTGGTTTTTGCTGCCGGTCCTGCATTCTGGGCTTGGCCCATTCGAGGTACCAGTCGCAGAAGTCGTTCCAGAAGAAGCGGTAGAGGCTCATCATCGGCTCGCTGAACTTGAATGCATCGAGGGATTCGGTGACCTCGGCTGTCGTCTCGGCCAGTCGGGACAGTATCCATCTATCCTCGATAGCCAGTTTGCCTTTGTCGAAGTCGGCGGGGTCGAGACCTTCGAGATTCATCATCGCGAAACGCGAGGCGTTCCAGAGCTTGTTACAGAAATTTCGGCCTATGTCGAACTTCGGGGAGGTGTTGACGTTGCGCCCATCCGGCAGGGTCATCTCCTCGACGGGCATTCGGATGTCCTGCGTATCCGTCGTCATACTCGCCAAGGTAAACCGCATTGCGTCGGCGCCGTGGCTGTCTATTGCGACGAGCGGGTCGATACCGTTGCCCAGGCTCTTGGACATCTTTCGGCCCTGGCCGTCCTGGATCATCGCGTGGATATATACGTCGCTGAACGGGATATCGCCGAGGCAATACTGGCCCATCATGACCATTCGGGAGACCCAGAGTGTAATAATCTCCCGAGCGGTGCAGAGTACATTGCCGGGGTAAAAGGTTTTCAACTCCGGCGTATCATCGGGCCAGCCCATAGTGCTGAACGGCCACAACGCAGAGGAGAACCAGGTGTCGAGAACATCGGGATCACGATTCCAGCCCTCGTCTTGCAGCCTGAGTTCCAACTGCTCACTGTCGCAGCCGATGCACGCATATGTCACTTTACCTTCTTCGGAATCGAGCGTAACGTAATGGAGATTCTCTGAAGGCTCAATGTCGGAATCGCCTGCTTTTGTCCATATTGGTATTCGATGTCCCCACCAGAGTTGTCGTGAGATTGGCCAGTCTCGCAGGTTCTCCAGCCAGGTCTGGTATGTCTTTGCATATCTTTCTGGGATGAATTTGAGTTTGCCGTCGAGCAGGGGTTTTAAGGCGAGTCCTGCGAGGGAGTTGGCCGGGACGTCGGTTCCGTCAATCAGGCCTGAGCCGAATTTTTCTGCGAGAAGGTCTATCGGTTTTTTTACGGCGATGTACCACTGGTCGGAGAGGTAGGGCTCTATGGGGACGTGGCTTCGGTAGCTGTGACCCACTTCGTGTGCGTATTCGCGGACGTCTTCGAGCAGACCTTCCTGGCGGAACCATTCGACGATTGCCTCGCGGGCCTCGAACCGGTCCATTCCGAGGAGGTTCTGAGCTTCGGGTTCTGCGGCGTCTTCCCAGCCATGCTTATCACTTATGCTCCCGTCCGGCGCCATTACGTTTATAACGGGCAAGTCGTGGCGCTCGCCTATGGCCCAGTCGTCGGGGTCGTGGGCGGGGGTGACTTTGAGGAACCCGGTGGAGAATTTCGCTTTTTCATCTTCGCTATCCGGGTTTGGCAGGACGACATGCTCGTCGGCGATAATGGGGATGAGCCTGGCGACAATCGGCAGGCGCACCATTTTACCGACGAGTGCTTCGGCCCGCGGGTCGGACGGGTTCATCGCAACAGCCGAATCGCCGAGCATGGTTTCAGGGCGGGTGGTCGCGACGGTGACGTACTCGATTTTATCGCCGTCTATTTCAACCGGCTTTTCGAGCGGGTACTGGAGATACCAGAAATGTCCCTGCACGGTTTCATGCTCGACTTCGTCGTCCGCGAGGACGGTTTGTGTGGCGGGGTCCCAGTTGACCAGCCGTTTGCCGCGATAAATCAGCCCGTCGCGAAAGAGCCTGAAGAAATTTTCCCGCACGGCCTTTGCGCAAACTTCGTCCATCGTAAATCGAGTGCGGTCCCAGTCGCACGAGCAGCCCATCGCTTTTAGCTGGCCTATGATCGTCGCCTCATATTCATCCTTCCATTGCTGTATTCTGGCGACGAATTGGTCTCGTTTGAAGTCGGTTCTGCGTTTACCATCTTCGGAGAGGATTCGTTTTTCCACGACGGTCTGGGTGGCGATGCCTGCATGGTCGGTTCCGGGCATCCAGAGTGTGTTGTATTGCTGCATCCTGCGAAACCGAATGAGGATGTCCTGGAGCGTGTTGTTGAGGGCATGGCCGAGGTGCAGGGCGGCTGTGACGTTGGGCGGGGGGATTACGATAGCGTATGAATCTGCGCCGGCAGAGGCTGCCTTTGCTGCGAAATGCTCGCCTGCAAGCCAGATTCCGGCGGCTTCTGTCTCGACCACTTTCGGTTCATACGCTTTTGAGAACTCTACATCCATAATCCACGAAGTCCTGCAATATGCCAAAAAAATTCCGGCGACAGTGCTAATCGCCGGAATTCAATATTATACCCTTTAGGGTAGTAAATTCCCGCGAGTGGGATCATAAATTACTATTGTTAAGCCACTTGGCCGCGGACAAACGGGAATTTTCAATCGTCAGCAGTATATTAAAACGATACGAATCTGTAAAGCGGCCGTGTCAAAAACACCTCAGGGGCCGCCTGACAGCAATTGCAAACGAGGACTAATCCAAATTCATTGTCATGAGGAACTCGGCGTTGGTTCTGCACTTCGTAAGCCTGCTCTTGAGCAGTTCGACCGCATCGACGGGATTGAGCTCGCTCAGGACTCTGCGCAGACGATAAACAAGCTGCAATTCCTTGGGGTCGAGCAGCAGTTCCTCTTTTCTCGTGCCGCTTCGACTTATGTCAATAGCGGGCCAGGTGCGTCTATCTACAAGTCGCCTGTCGAGGTGCAGTTCCATATTGCCCGTCGCCTTGAATTCCTCGAAGATGACCTCATCCATTTTGGAGCCGGTATCGATCAATGCCGTTGCGAATATGCTCAATGAACCACCTTCCTCGACGTTTCTGGCGGCTCCGAAGAATTTCTTGGGCATCTGCATCGCGCTGGCATCGACGCCGCCGGTCAGGATTCTTCCGGAGTGCGGCATCTCGCTGTTGTAGGCGCGGGCGAGCCTGGTAATGGAGTCGAGAAGAATCACGACGTCGAGTCCGTATTCGACACAGCGTTTGGCCTTCTCGATTACTATCTCGGCGACCTGGCAATGCCTTGCGGCCGGTTCGTCGAAGGTCGAGCTTATGACCTCGACATCGTCGGCGGTCTTGCGCTGCATTTCCGTGACTTCCTCCGGGCGCTCGTCAATCAGCAGGACAATCAATTTGACGTCCGGATGATTCGTGCTCAAGGCATTTGCGATTTTCTGGAGCAGCACCGTCTTGCCGGTGCGCGGCGGGGCGACAATGAGGCCTCGCTGGCCCATGCCTACGGGAGTGACCAGGTCGATTATTCGCATGCCCAGCTCCTCTTGAGTCGTTTCGAGTATGAAACGCTGCTCGGGGTGCAGGGGGGTCAGGTCGCTGAAAACGACTTTGTCCGCAAGCATGTCCGGGTTTTCGTAGTTGATTGCCTCGACGCGAAGCAGTGCGAAGTATTTTTCGGAGTCCTTGGGCGGTCTGATCTGGCCTGAAACCGTATTGCCGGTCCGCAAACCAAAACGACGGATTTGTGAGGGCGATACGTAGATATCGTCGGACGACGAGAGATACATGTACCTCGGATTGCGCAAGAAGCCGTACCCGTCGGGCAGGACTTCGAGAACGCCTTCGCCGTACATGAGCCCATCCTGCTGAATCCGCTCCTTCAGAATCCTGAAGACCAGGTCCGTTTTCTTGAGCGCTGTGTATTCGGTGATGCCTTCCTTCTTTGCGAGTTCGTGGAGTTCGGCAACAGTCAGTTTTTGAAGGTCCGTAAGATAGAGGCTTCCCTTCTTTACCCGTTCATATTTTGCATGCGTTGACTCATCGTCGCCTTTTTTCTTTTTCTTTTTCTTCCTCGAATTGGACTGGCCTTCGCTCTCGGGGGGGGCGATTACAGCGGTTGCCGTAGTGGTTGGCTCCTCTGCCCGGACTTGACCCTCTTCTGCAGCGACAACTTCCCCTTCCTGCTCGACCGGAATCTGCTCTTGGGAAACAGTTTCCTTCTTCTTGCTCTTCTTGCGTTTCTTCGCTTTTTTTGCGGCAGCTTTTGCCATTATTGCTCCTTTTCCTCTTGCAAAATATATTCAGTACCCCTGAGAAAAATGCGGGGTGGTAACTAAGAACAAACGGATAATTCAATAGGTTCAGCAGGACTTGATTACCGGGCGGAAACACGCAACCTCTATATTCAGAAGGCACTGCTGTGGTGCGAGTAACGCCTCGCATACCCCACTATAAGCTATCTGTCAATAATATCCGAGAAGATAACAGCGATTTGCCTGACCAACTCCGAAAAGTCAGAATTGTTGTCTATAGTATTATCGGCGACCGTTCTCTTGGTGTCCAGAGAAATCTGAAAATTTTCTCTGATTCTTTGCTGTTTATAATCAAGGAATCCCGTTTTTTTCGCCCTTTCAGCCCTCAATCGGCTGTCGCATTCGACATAGATAAGTCTGTCGCACCGTTTGTCCCAACCCACTTCAATCAAAAGGGGCATATCCAGCACGATTGCCGGTATGGAGCTGTCGTTGTTATGCCGCCGGATAAGATTCTCGGCCTCCCGGAGCACGAGCGGGTGGACTATTTTGTTGAGCAGCGAGAGCTTCTCGACATCTGCAAAGACGATTTCCGCGAGTTTCGTATGGTCGATTCTTCCGGTCGAATCGCAGATTTCCCGTCCGAAGAGCCCTGTCAGTTCTTTCCTGACGGCCGGCTTATTCAGGGCATCATGAGCGATCCTGTCGGCTTCGATAACGGCGCAGCCGAGTTTGCCAAACTCCTTTGCGGCCGTGCTCTTGCCTGATCCGATACCGCCCAAAATTCCTATCAAAGGTTTTTTCCCGACTGCACTCACAGCCGTCAGCTTAGCCTCCCGGCAATACCAAGTCAAGGCGCTGGGTCATGCTTTTTCGGCGCGGCGGCAGTGCGGTTAATGCAGTCTTACTCTCTAACGGTCCGCGGCGGGCATACGGAGTTTGTGGCTGACACCGTTTAGATACTTCAGAAGATAATTCTTCACAACGACATCCCAACTCATGTTCTCGGCGAGCTGACAGCCTGTGGCAATCATTTCTGCGATTTCCGCTTCGCTGTTCGGCAGCCGCGAGCATATCTGCATCGCGACCGTTTCGCTTACGCCGGTTTCTATTCGGTCGCGGACGGCACGGTCGATACCGAGCATATCTTCAATGTCGGCATAGTCCTGCGTTTTCAGATTTGTGTAGTCTGCGATTATTACGTTCCTGACATCCTGTCCGCCTGTGACATCCTTCAGAAAACCGGCGCATCCGCAGACACTGCTGACCACGCATATTCCCCCGAATGTCAAAGGCTCAAACTGGGCGATTCCGAACGGTTCGTAGATGCTCTGGCCGAATTCCACATCGCTTCCTTTGCGGATATCCATGAACTCCATATCTTCGGGCATTCTCATTCCGCAGTGCTTCCGGCTGAAACCGAACTGATTGATGAAGATGATCTTTATGTTACGTGTGCGAGCGTTGAATTCCTGCACTTGAGCGTAGAAATTTGCCTCGCCGCCGGACAGATCGGGCCAGCCTTCGCGGTGTGCGACGGGCCAGTCATAAGCCGATTCCATCTCGTAAATGTCCCGGGAGTTCCGCTGCGAGACCTCGGTGGACAGCAGCAGCAACACCCCGGTTTTGCCCTGCGTTCTGAATTCCTCCTCTATCGTATAGAGCACCCGCAGATCTCGCCAGAGGCCTTTGCTCTTAACGAGCCTTGTTACGTGGGTGAATACATAGTCCGGAGTGTAGCCGAGGAGGTCCTTGCAGTAGGCCTGGAGCTTTCTCTTCGATGCAATCTTCTCGGCAACGCTGATTTCGTAGGAGGGGATGCCGTTATAAACTATATCTATGTCGGCGTTCTCGAACTCCGGCGCGAGGAATCGCAGCTCGTCGGCTACATAGTCGCCGACGGCGTAGATGTGGTCGCAGTGTTTCGATGCATCGACCAGGCTGTGTTTGAAGTAGTCGTTCTGGCTGCCGAATACGTCGTTGACATAAAGGCGGTCGTTATGGGCCTGCTTCATCACATTGTAGAACATCGTGTCGTGTCCCGGGTGTTCCTCGACGATGCGGCGCATTGTTGCGGTCTCGTGCGCATAGAAGACGGTCCTTATTCGGCATTGCGTCTCCATAATAGCCGCCAGGGCGGTGGGCATCCCCATAAACTCATGGGAGATTACGACTGTCGAATCGCCGATTGCATCGATGGCTTTGAGCGCCGCAATCGCCGGCGGGGCAAGCCTGAGATACTGCTCGAAGTCCCAGAGATGTTCATACAAATGGCTCTGGATTCCGAATTCAGTGTAAAGCAGGCGTTTGAAGTCGTTGAGACTGTCCCTGTGCATGTGCCTTACGTCGATGAGCAGAACTTCAGGCGAGCTTTTGACACCGGTTCGGCTGTCAAGGAAAGTTCGCCTGCCGTACACGATTCCCGCATTGTAAAACCTCTCGATTTTGCGGAAGGCCGAGGCGTACTGAGGACTTATCAGTCCGTCAACCGAGGAATACAGCACTTCTCCGTTTTCTCCGAGTCGTTCCGAGACAGGTCCATCTGTTGTGAACAGGGGTCCCACCAGGATGGACCTTTCGACTGCTTGAAGGTATGACGGACAGGTAAAGAAGCCGTCAAGGACGGCGCCGATGCCGCCGACTTTGCCTACTGCTTCATGGGTGACGTGGATGGCTGTAGTCTCGCTGGGCATATCAAGGTTCTTTCCAAACGACAACACTGATCTTTCGGCAGATTCGGTCATGCCGATTCTCTACATAAAGTATAGAGAACGGTCACGGCGACGCAAAATCGAGGGGGGGCTTGGATCGGCTGTTATCTATGGACCGGAAAAAGCGCAGCGAACGACTGATTCGATGTGACATTCTGGGACTGTTGCGGCTTTCCCGGCAAAAAAGGCTTGTGCTCAGCCTATTTTGCTGCGCAAGGTTCTTATGAGACCTGCGAGGACCTGCGGGGCAAGGTCGGCAAGCTCCGGCTCAGGTATCTCGCTCAGCGCGATCTTGTCGATGATGGGCTTTGCCTGCCTGGAGTGCGGGGCTATCGCCGCGACGGTCATCTCGGCGTCTTCGAGTTCTCCGTCGGCCATTTGCCTCAGATACAGAATGACTCTCTTGGTAATCTCTCTCTCATCCATGGTCGAAGGTGTTGACGCCGGTAATTCTATATCGCCTTCGGGTATGGTTCGCTCCTGAAGGATGTCCTGGGTGAGCATGTATGTTTCAGCCATCAGGCGTTTCTTTTTTTCTTCCTCAGTTTCGTCAATCGGCGCAAGGGTCAGCTCGTCATTGATGTTCAGATTGGGAACGTACAGCTTGTTGTGGCAGGCAGGGCACTTGCCCCATTTGCCCCCGGCCTGGTCCGCGGCCCTTATCTCCTTGCCGCAATACTCGCAATGAAATGTTATAGCCATTTGGAGCACCTCCGAGGATAATTATTTTTTCTCGGCCTCGTATTCTGCGACGATCTCGGTGGTTATGCCACCGCGAGGGGTGAAGCGGGATGTGACCAGCATCCATCGCGGGTGGCAGACGCCGCTCAAATCGTCAAGTATATCGTTGGTCAGGGCTTCGTAGAAGATTCCCTTGTTTCGATAGCTCTGCATGTAAAATTTCAGGCTCTTAAGCTCGATACAGGATTCGGCGGGGGAGTATTCGATGATAATCTCCCCAAAATCCGGCTGGCCGGTCTTCGGACAGACGCTTGTGAACTCCGGGCACCGGATGGTGATGCAATACTCACGTTCGGGTCGTGGGTTGTCGAACAGTTCTATTTTCGGCGTTTGGCTCATTACGTGTCCGCTCATATTGACTCAGCTGTGCTTAATATAACCCAAATTGCGTCTTCAAACAAGCGACAATTGGCATCCTCATAACAAAAAAAGCCGTTGCGGCTTCGGTCGGCGGTCGGCTGCACCTTTGGTTTGACAGTGCGCCGGCGAACTCGTAAGATAACGGTTCGGCAGGGTTAGTCCTGAAGATATCAGGAAGACCGCCGTTTTCTCATTATTTCGGAAAGGAGTCGATATTATGAGTAAGAGACTGGTTTTGGCAGTGTGTGTCGCAGGTGGGGCGATGATGCTCCCGGCAGGTTGTGCGTCGAGCGGGTCGGCAAAGACAGCCAAAGTCGCGATTCGAGTCAATTGTGCCGCTACGGAGCCTTACACCGATAAGGCGGACAATGTCTGGCTGGCAGATAAGATCCTCGGGCAGGAGGATAAATGGGGCGCTATCGGCGGGATGACTATTGACCGCGGCGATCTGGGTATAGCCGGCGTCGATGCACCGAAGGTCTATGAGACCGAGCGGTACAGCATGGAAGGCTATAAATTCATTGTCCCAAACGGCAAGTACACCGTTCGGCTGCATTTCGCCGAGACATACGAAGGGATAACCGGCGAGGGGCAGCGGATTTTCTCGGTGGCCATCGACGGAAAGACCGTTCTTGAGAACCTGGATGTTTACAAGGAAGCCGGCGGGTCGCAGAAGCCGGTTGTCAAGACGATCAAAGATGTGGCGGTGACGAACGGCGAGCTTCTTGTCGGGTTCTCGACGAACGTTCAAAATTCCGAGATCAACGGCATCGAAGTATTCTCGGATTAAGCGGCGAACGATGTTCTGACAAAGGGGTAAGCCTGTGCCGGACAGCAAGGCGGTAATTCTATTGAGCGGCGGTCTGGATTCGGCCACGACATTGGCCGTTGCGCGTAATGAGGGATTCGGCTGCTTTGCGCTGACGTTCGAATACGGCCAGCGGCACGAGCGGGAGGTCGCCTCGGCGCGGAAGGTGGCCGAGGCGGTCGGAGTTGTTGAGCATCGCATAATTGACATTGATTTGGGAGCGTTCGGCGGCTCGGCGCTTACTGATACGGCTATCGACGTTCCGAAGGACCGGGCCGAGTTGATTGACGGCGGGGGAGCTGTCCCGCCGACGTATGTCCCTGCACGCAATACTATCTTTCTAAGTTACGCCCTGGCTTGGGCCGAGGTGCTCGGCGCATTCGACATATTCATCGGTGTCAACAGCACCGATTTCAGCGGCTACCCGGACTGCCGGGCCGAGTTCATAGCGGCGTTCGAGGCGATGTCGAATCTGGCGACAGCCGCGGCCGCCGAGGACGAAGGCGCATTCAAAATCCACACGCCCATTATCGGGATGACCAAGGGGCAGATCATCCGGATGGGTACGAGGCTGGGTGTGGATTATTCGCTTACCCATAGCTGCTACGACCCCGACCGGCAGGGCAGAAGCTGCGGACGATGCGATTCGTGCAGGCTGCGGCTGAAGGGGTTCGCCGAGGCCGGCATCGAGGACCCGATCGAATACCGCAAATAGGAACAGGAATCTGCGAATGACAGTGACGGAAATATTCTATTCGCTTCAGGGGGAGGGCTTTCTGGCGGGCGTGCCAAGCGTATTTATTCGGCTGGCAGGCTGCCCGCTCAGATGCCGGTGGTGCGATACGAAGTACGCCTGGGACTGTGAAAGTGGTGACGACCGCAGTATCGCCGAGATACTCGAGGCCGTGGAGAAGCGCCGCTGCGGGCATGTGGTGGTGACAGGGGGCGAGCCGATGATCAACGGCGAGATAGCGGAATTGACGCGCGAGTTGAAGTCGGCAGGCAAGCATATCACTATCGAGACTGCGGGGATAGCTTATGTGGCCGATGCGGCGTGCGATTTGATGAGCATCAGCCCGAAGCTGAGCAATTCGGCGCCGGAAGGTGCGGATGCCGCCGCGGCCCACGAAAAGGCAAGGCTAGATACAGCCGTGCTCGGAGAATTGATCGACAACTACGATTACCAGCTCAAATTCGTCGTCGAATCCGTCAACGACCTGCACGAGGTGCAGGATACGCTCGACAAACTCGCCGGCGTCGATACCGGCAAGGTAATGCTCATGCCGCAGGCTGCGACGAGGGATGAACTGCTGGCAAAATCGGCTCTCGTTGCCGATATGTGCAGTCTCATGGGGCTGACGTTCTGCCAGCGGCTGCATATCCTGCTGTGGGACGGCGAGCCGGGCAGATAAGGGGGCGGGCGCGGGTTTTTGCGGAAATCTTGCCGGTAGGTGGTTGACAAAGCCGGGCCGATAGTGAATAATCCTTGTTCTTATTTGAGAAGCCCGGGTGGCGGAATAGGCAGACGCGCTAGCTTGAGGGGCTAGTGACCTTCGGGTCGTGCTGGTTCGACTCCAGTCCCGGGCATT
>JAFGCD010000035.1 GCA_016932835.1 Sedimentisphaerales bacterium | reverse complement strand
GTCGGCTTCAGCCGTTATTTCCTTCAGTCGGCGGTTTAGTCCGCCGAGAAAAACCCACCGGCTTCAGCCGGTGGTAGTTCAGTTCGAGCTTGACAATATCCCGTACGAGCAGCTCGAGGCGACAATCGATTTGATTAAGGGCTTCGGGCTCAAAATGGTGGTCTCCGAGTTCGATATTGACGTAGTGCTCAGGAGCAAGTGGTGGGCCGAAGACGGCAAGTACCGCGAAGAACTCGCACAGTACGACCCCTACAAGGCCGGCTGTCCCGGCGAAATCCTCGAATACCAGGCCGGAGAGTACGGCAAGCTTTTTGCCCTGTTCAGCAGGGAAGCGGACGCGATAGAGCGAATAACCTTCTGGGGCCTGCACGATGGGCGATCATGGCTCAATAACTTCCCGTGGAAGCGAGTGAACTATCCGCTGCTGTTCGATAGAAACGCCCAGCCCAAACCTGCTTACGATGCCGTCATGTCGGTGAAGTAGCAGACGCAAAACGCCACTCGCATCCACTCGGCGGTCTTTGCGGATTTGTGTCAATAGCTTCAACTGCGTGTCAATCGTTTGTAGTTGTTTTCACCGGCGTTTATGAGGTGTGCGAGGGGCTGTGGGCGGTCTGTTCCTTCGATGAATTTGGGTCTTGCGGCCCATGGGGTAACGCTCAGGACGCCGGTGAGGTCCATCCAGTGCTGCAGACGGGCGACGGGGAGATTCCATGTCATGTGGAAGTGATTGGCGGGTGGGTACTGCTTGTATTCGGTCATTGTGGCGTATTTTGGGACGACGAAGGTGTGCGGCCAGATTGGGGTCGTCAAATCGCACATGGCCTTTGCGAGTTTTTTGGGGACTTCGGTTGTATGGGCCTGATCCCAGATCATGCTGAAAAGGCCTGCGGGGGTGCTGTAGGTCAGGCGGGCGGCGATGCCTTCGATGCCTGCGGGTGTCATGAAGTTGACGGCGTTTCCGCCTCCGGGGAAGTAGTTGGCCTCTGCGAGGGGCAGGGAGACTGCGTCCATTATCTTCTTTACCGATGCGCCGGGCTTTGCGGCCCAGTCGAACGATGCGCTTCCGGAATTGTCGCCGTCCACGAGTCCTTTTTTGTACCAGTCGGCTTTTGTGTCGAGGTTTTTTATGCCGAGTTTCCCGGCGAGCTTCTTAATTTCCCATGCCTCCCAGACCTTTCTAAAGTCCATGAAGAGTGGGGGATTGCCTCCTGAGAGGTATGTCATGAACAGCATTGTAAGCAGGCCCTGGACGTCTGCTTCTGTTGCGTAGGGCAGGGGGGCCTTTCTGCCGGTATGGTCGAAGGTGGAGTTGAAGAAGCTCTCCATGAGGTCTGCGACGGGCAGTGGTGTTCCACGCAGGTCGCTTCCCCATTCGAGCTGGCTCATGAATCCTCCTCCGACTGCGTTGAGGTCGGCCATGAGGTCACGAACGATGAGGTACATAGCGACTTCCTGGTCGAATCTCTTTTCATCGTCGGCGTTTCGCAGTTCGAGGCGTTTTCCGACGTATTTATCGATCCAGGCGCGAAGTTCGTTGAATTCGGCCTTGCTGTACGCCTTTTTGCCGAGCATGTCGGCGAGGAGCTTCATGTCGAGTCGCGTTATTTCGAGGCCGAAGGTGTTTCTTGTCTGGAGGATATGGGCGAGGGCGGTCTCCATTCCCATGGAATCGTGGCCGAGGACGACGACCCTTCTGCCGCGGAGGGCGACGGCGGTGACGGCGGCGTAGCACCAGTCGATGAGGGCTACAGCGGTTTGGGCGGTCATCTTGGGATTGCTTCCGGTGTCGGGCCAGGTTCCGACGTTCAGGGCGGCGATCCGCCCGTACTGGCTTATGGCGCCGTTGAGGGCGTGGGCATATACTACGCCGGGCTTGGGGCCGCTATTACCGCAAGTTAGGTTTATGGGCGTTTCGCGGGGAAACTGCTGGAGCAGAGAGATTGCGGTGAGTTGTGGGAAGGCCCAGGTATCGGGGACGAGGACGAGGATGTTGACTCCGGCGTCGCGGAACTGCTGAGCGACGATGTCCGCCTGGGGCTCTCCGTCCACGAGGACTGTGGAATAGACGACGGGGACGGGTGTTTTGTCGGGCATGAGGACTGCGCCGGCGATTGTGTCTGCGGCCATTTTTGCGATGTTCTGACAGCGTTTTCGGCTGGCTGCGTCTATTCTGGGGTCGCTTGTTGCGAAGACGCCGATGACGGGGGGCTTGTGAAATGCCTTTTTAATGCTCGAGAGGTGGACGGCTTTTGCGTTGTCAGCCATTTTGAGCGCTCCTTTACTCAAACCGGGTAGTGTTTTTGGGGGATCGCAGACGCCTGCATTGTCAGGATTCGAAGGCGGCGGTATCCTCCAATTGCTTTCTAACGAAATCGAGGAACTGTGCTGCGTATGCCCCGTTCGCAACCTTGTGGTCCACCGAGAGGGTCATATTCATTAGCTTTCGGACGGCTATACCGCCGTTGTCGGGGACGCATGTATCCGTTATTCGTCCTATTCCGAGGATTGTGCACTGGCCTGGGACGACAATCGGGATGAAATTGTCGATACCGAAGGCTCCGAGGTTACTTACGGTTATGCAGCCTCCTTCGAGGTCTGTCGGCGCGAGCTTGCCAGCTCGGGCCTTGTCGATGATTACCTTACTGTCGGCGGCGATCTGGGTGACGGATTTTTTGCCGACGTCCTTGAGTATGGGCGCGACGAGGCCGTCGGGGACCGAGATTGCCAGACCGATGTTAATCGAGTCGGCGAGCTTGATTGTTTCTCCGGCGAGTTGGCCTGTCATTACGGGGAACTTTTCGAGTCCGTCGGCGACGGCCTTTATAATGAAGTCGTTGTAGGCGACTTTAGGGTCGGCGGATTGGTTCATTTTTGTTCTCAGGGCGACGAGGTCTGTCATGTCGGCCTTTACTGTGAGGTAGAAGCAGGGTATCTCGCGTTTGGATTGTAGCATTCTCTCTGCGGTGATTTTCTGGAGCCTGTTGAGGGGTATTGTCGCTCCGGGCGCCGGCTGGGGTGCGTCATCAGCGGCGGCGGGTGGTTTTGGCGTGCCTGCAGCGTTTTGGATGTCCTGCTCGGTGATTTTTCCGCCCGGTCCTGTCGGGGTGACTTTGGCGAGGTCAAGGCCGAGATCGGCGGCGAGCTTCTTTGCTCTGGGGGATGCGATTATCCTGGCTGCGGGCTTTGCCGGTTCCGGGGCCGGCGCGGGCTGTTGAGGCGCGGCGGCGGTCGCCTGGGCCTGTGCGGGGGCTTGAGAGAGGGAATCGACGAAGCTCTGAGGGACGTCTTCATCTTTTTCGCCGATGACCATTAAGGGCTGCCCGACAGGATATGTCTCGTCGATTTCTGCGAGGATGTACTTAACGAATCCGTCTGCGGGCGATTCCATTTCGAGGGTGGCCTTGTCGGTCTCTATCTCGAAGATGACACTGCCTTTCTTGATTTCGTCTCCGACTTTGACGCTGCAATCGACTATTGTTCCTTCTTCCATTGTCTGCCCGAGCTGGGGCAGCCTGATTTCCTTTGCCATTTTTGTTGTTCCTTTATTCGTGTTTCGTATGTGGTATGCCGTATTTCGTTTGTTGTGTCAGCCGTTTATGAGTTTTATTACGGCGTCGATTATAGTCCGGACGCTCGGTATGCTTGCCATTTCGAGGGGTTCGCTCATCGGCGGGGGGACATCGGCGGCGGCGAGGTTCACGGGTGCTGCGTCGAGGTAGTCGAAGCCGTGCGAGCCGTCTTCGAATTCATATTCCATGTACCTTCCGGCGATTTCCCTTCCGACACCGCAGGTGCAGAATCCCTCGCTGACTGTTACGAGTCGTCCTGTTTTTCTGACGGAGTCTGCGATTGTCTTAATGTCGAGGGGTTTTAGGGTCCTTACGTCGATGACTTCGGCGTTAATTCCGTGGTTTTCGGCGAGGATTTTAGCGGCGTCGAGGGCCCACATCGCCATTCTGCTGTACGAGACTATTGTTGCGTCGGTTCCGGGCCTTTTGATATCTGCGACTCCGAGGGGGATTATGTAATCTTCTTCGGGGACGGGTCCGAGCTGGCCGTAGGTCGCTTTGTGCTCAATGAATACTACGGGGTTGTCGCTTCGGATTGCGGCTTTGAGGAGTCCCTTTGCGTCGTAGGGCGTGGATGGCATTACGACGTAGAGGCCCGGGGTGTGCATAACCCATGCTTCGAGGGATTCGGAGTGGTGTGCCGCGATGCAGCGTCCTACTCCGCCTTCTGTTCGCAGTACCATGGGGACCTTCGCCTTTCCGCCGAACATGTAGCGGTTGTATGCTCCGACGTGGACGAGCTGGTCCATTGCGATTGTGAGGAAGTCCACGTACATTATTTCTGCGACGGGCCTGATACCGCGGAGGGCGGCTCCGACTGCTGCTCCTGCTATGGCGGCTTCAGAGATAGCGGTGTCTATGACCCTATCGGTTCCGAATTTCTGGGAGAGTCCCTTGGTTGCCTGGTATGCCCCGCCGTAGAGGCCGACGTCTTCGCCCATTATTATTACGTTCGGGTCCCTCCGGAGTTCCTCGTCCTGTGCGGCTATTACGGCCTGTCCCATCGTCATGACATTCATGCCGAACTGCTGCTTGACTTTTTGGGCGGCTTCTTCATTAGCGGCCTTTTTGGTTTTTGCTGTTGAAGCTGCGAGGGCTGTTTCGAATGCTGCTGCGGCCTGTGCGACTTTGTCGCTATTGGCTTTGTCTGCCTGGATGACGTCATCGGGGTATGTCTCATCGACGTACACGTCTTTTTCGAGGTCTGCGGGGTCTGGCCAGGCGGAATCGAGTGCGAACTGCGTTGCGGTTTCGATGGCGGCATTTGCCTTATCCCTGATCTGGTCGAGCTCTTGCTGTGTTGCGAGGTTTTCTTCGAGGAGCTTTTCGCTGAGGACTGTTATGGGGTCCTTTTTGTGCCATGCCTTTTCTTCGGCCTTTGTTCGGTATGCGCGGGGGTCGCTTCGGCTGTGACCGTACCAGCGGTATGTTTTTGCCTCGATGATTGTCATCTGGTTTTCTTTTCTTGCCAGCTCGACGGCATCTCTTACGGCGAGGAAGACTTCGAGTGCATCCTGCCCGTCAACGATTACGGCAGGGACGTTGTAAGCATGTGCTCTTTCGGCGATATTCTCTATGTTGCTTGCTTTTATTGTTCCTTCGACTTCGCTGCCTGAGAACGGGACGCTCATTCCGTAAAGGTTGTTTTCGATTATGGCGACGAGGGGGACATGAAGGGCCGATGCCATGTTCATTGATTCGTGGAATGTTCCGGTGTTTGTCGAACCGTCTCCAAAGAATGAGAGTACTGCCTTGCCGGACTTTTTGTGTTTTTCGGCGAGAGCGGCTCCGACTGCGGGGGGCTGATTGCCGCCGACGATTCCGGTGGAGCCGAGGTTGTTGCACTTTTCGACTTCCGCTATGTGCATGGAGCCTCCTCGGCCCTTGCAGTATCCGGTTTCCCTTCCCATGAGTTCTGCCATCATCTGGTTCCAGTGGTTCTGTCGGTCGTCTTCTGTTTTGGCGTATTTGTTTCCTATTGCTCCGCAATGGCCGTGGCCTCGGTGGGTTGAGCCTATTACGTCGCCGAGTTGTATTGCTGCGATTGCTCCGGTTGCGACGGCTTCTTCTCCTGCGTAGAGGTGGGAGGCTCCCTTTATGATGTTCTGGCCGAGGAGGTCGAATACCTTCTCCTCGAAGAAGCGGATTTCATGTATTGTCCGCAGCCAGTCTTTGGCGTCTTCAAGGGTTATCAGACCCTGTGCGATTGCGTCTTTTAGTTTGGCAGGCGCGTTTTTTCGTCTGTCCTCGATGGTAAATTCCATGTTCGAGTTCTCCAGTGAAAATTGAGTTTTCGCGGGTGAAAACAGGCTTTCGTGTCTAAACTACCCCGCTTACGGCACTAAAAAAAGGTACTATAGCATATCAGAGGGGCTAAGACAAGGCAATTCGACGAATTGGCGGGGATTTCGGAAAAATGAGAGGAGTGGATGGGCGGGGGGGGGAACGGCAAGATTAAAAATCAAAGGTCAAAAATCAAAATTACAGTGCAAAGATCAAAGATGAAAAGAAATAACCGCCGAGGACGCTGAGAGCGCAGAGATTATCAGAGAATTGTTGTGCAATGCACAACCTACCATTCCATAGATGAAATCCGAAATT
>JAFGCD010000001.1 GCA_016932835.1 Sedimentisphaerales bacterium | reverse complement strand
GGTGGACGCCGACAGAGCAATCTACTCCAAAGACCTGAGCAACTTTGATTTAGGAGAACGCAGGATGAGCTATGTTGGAGTGGATTTTTATCATAGGAGACGTAATGAGCGATATGACAGCCTGTTGTGGGATATTATGCAGCAAATGCGACGCATTTATTGCAACAAGCAGCGATGACGATGCCAAACGGGCCAAAACAGCCGAGCTTTGGTCGAAGCAGTACGGCATGGCGGTCAAGCCGGAAGAGATCAACTGCGACGGCTGCAGGCCGGACAGCAGCCGGCTTTTCAGCCATTGCCAAGTCTGCGAGATACGCAAATGCGCAAGAGACAAAGCCGTTGCAAACTGCGCGCACTGCGATGACTATGCCTGCGAGAAGCTGGAAGGATTCTTCAAGATGGTTCCGGATGCCAGAGAGAAGCTGGATACAATAAAGAGCAGCCTCTGACCTGCCGATTGTCTCACGGTGTATTTTGAATTCCCCATGGCCAGGACACACAGCACAAGAGAAGATCGCCTTAGTCGCACAACGCAGACCGGCAGGGTTGCGCCTTTGAGAGATGTCTGCGCGACGAGCGGCGGCGGTTTATGCAGGCTGCATTACCGAAGGAACGCTGCATCGATAGAGTTGCAGGCGCTCAGCGCGGTCTTTGCCGGGCTTGAATCGGTCTCTATCCTGGGCGGCAACGAGGCGAAGGCCGGCACCGACAAATTCAGTTACTGGGCGGCCGAACCGCGAGAAGTTTTCGAATTCAGGAACGGAGAAAAAGACCCTTTCGGCAGGCTGCACAGAATCTTAACCAAATACAGGCTCTGTGACAACAGGCCGGCGGGGATACCGGCGGGGATGTTCTGTGGCGGCTGGATCGGATATTTCGGCTACGAACTGGGCAGGTATATCGAGCAGCTTCCGGCAACAAAGATAGACGATCTCCAGATGCCTTTGATTCGGCTGTGTTTCTACGATCGCTTTATCGCCTACGATCACAAGAAAGGGACTTTCTGGCTGATTGCGCTCGAGCTGCCGGGCGACAGGACAGCGTCGGGAGAGAAACTTGCCGGCCTGGCGCAATTGCTGAACGAGGCGCAGGAGATGCACATAGACGAGCCGACAGCCGTAAATCTTGACGATATTGACCCGGCCCAATTCCGATGCAACATGGACAAGGCTTATTACCGGCGGATGTTCGAGAAGATCGAGCGGCGTATTTACGACGGCGACGTTTACCAGATCAACTTCTCGCAGCGATTCGAGTGCGATTACCGGGCCGAGCCGGTGGACCTTTTCCACTGGCAGAACCGTTATAATCCGAGCGGTTATTCCGCGTATATCAACGGCGGCGATTTTCAGATTGTCAGCGCGTCGCCGGAGATGTTCCTGACGATTTCGGATGGTTTTATCAGCACCAAGCCGATTAAGGGGACGCGGTGTCGTATTCGCCCGGATGGTGCAAACCGTCTTGAAGCGATGCGCATCAACGAAGAGAACTTCCGTATTCTGCTAAGCAGCGAGAAGGAGCGGGCGGAGTTGAATATGATAGTGGATTTGGAGCGTAACGACCTGGCCCGGATTTGCGTTCCCGGGAGCCGTCGTGTCATCCAGAGCCGGACTATCGAAGCGTATCCGACGGTTTTCCACGCGGTTGCGACGGTGGCCGGCCGGCTCGATAAAAATGTGAGTATGTGTGATTGCCTCAAGGCGATGTTTCCGGGCGGTTCTATTACCGGGGCCCCGAAGATTCGCTCGATGGAGATTATCGACGAGACCGAACCTACCGCCCGCGGTGTTTATACGGGCAGCATCGGGTATATCGGCCTGGACGGCAATGCGTGCTTGAACATAGCGATACGAACGATTATTATCGCGGGTCAAAAGGCGTATGCACAGACGGGCGGCGGCATTGTCGCCGATTCCGATCCACAGGCAGAATGGAACGAAACGATCACCAAGGCCAGGGCCCTGCTGGCGGGGCTGATAGCGGTGCAGTCGCGCACCGGGTATGCGAACTAAGATGACAGAGAAGGTTTTTCTAAACGACCGATTAGTTGACTCAGCCGAGGCTCGGATTGCGGCGACGGACAGCGGTTTTTTATATGGTGCGGGACTGTTCGAAACGATGCGGGCCCGCTGCGGGAGGATTTTCGCACTGAAGGATCATCTGGATCGGCTGTTTTTCAGCGCGGAGACTTTATCGATAGAAATCGGCTGCGACCGAGCTTACATCACTGAGGCGGTATACAAAGTTCTGGGGGCGAATGATCTGCGCGACGCTCGTATGCGTCTGACGGTTACGGGCGGCGCGATGTCGGCCGAGCAGCGGCAATCGACACTATTGATAACGGCTACGCAGTTGGCGTCTTATCCTTCGGAGTACTACCGCAAGGGTGTTATGGTTCTGCTTTGTCCTTACAGGCAGAACCCGAACGATCCAACGTGCGGCCATAAAGTGACGAGCTATTTTGCGCGTATGATGGGCTTGAAGTTCGCTCACCAGAAAGGAGCTGCCGAGGCGTTGTGGTTCACCCCGGAAGGACTGCTGGCGGAGGGTTGTGTGAGCAATGTTTTTCTGGTTAAGGATTACGTTCTTTACACTCCGCCGATTTCGACTCCGGTGCTTGCGGGGGTGGCGAGGAAGGCTGTCTGCCGGATTGCGGTTGACGAATCTATCAAGCTGGTCGAGAAGGACCTGTCTATCAACGATGTGCTTGGGGCGGATGAGATTTTTCTGACGAATGTTATTATGCAGATCATGCCGGTCCACAGCGTTGAGAAGCATACGGTGGGCGAAGGCAAGGTGGGGCCGATGGCGAAGAAGCTCAAAAAGAAGTTCGACGAGATGGTTGAATATCAATGCAGGCAAGACAAATGAAAGCACGCGATATCGCAGCAGCGATTGAGAGTATTGTGCCGCTCGAATTGGCGCAGGATTGGGATAATGTGGGGTTCCTGGTCGGGGACGCCGGTCAGAACGTCAAAACGGCGCTTCTTACGATTGACATTACGGCGGCTGTTTTGGCCGAGGCCAGGAAGCTCAAGGCCGATATGATAGTCAGCTATCATCCTGTGATCTGGGACGGGCTCAAGCAAATAACGGCCGGCGGGCCGACGGGCGTGGTATATGAGTTGATCCGGGCCGGGATTTCGGTTTTTTCGATACACACGGCGCTGGATACGGTTGCCGGGGGCGTTAACGACGGCCTGGCCGAGATACTGGGTATCGAGAGTGCAGAACCTCTGGGTGATTACGTCGATGCGGCGAGCAGTTGCACATACAAGCTGGTTGTTTTCGTTCCGCTTGATTCTTTCAGGGAGGTTTCTGAAGCGGTCTTTGCGGCCGGGGCCGGGAAGCTGGGCAATTACAGCCGGTGCGGATTCGCCGTCGAAGGGACCGGGACCTTTCTGCCTCTGGATGGGGCTGCACCTGCGGTGGGCAAGCGAGGCAAGTTCGAGAAGGTCCCCGAGATGCGGTTTGAAACGATTGTGCCGGGCGATAAGCTGGATGCGGTGATAGCAGCGATGCGGCAGGCACACCCTTACGAGATGCCTGCTTTTGACGTTTTCCAGCAGTGCAATTCGCGGAGCCGGGAGGGTCTTGGCAGGATCGGTGAACTGGCCAGGCCGATGCGGTTGTCGGCGCTGCTTGGCAAGGTCAAGAAGGCTACCGGGGCCAAGGCGGCAGGGATAATCGGGCCTGAGGACCGTTTGGTGAAGAAGGCGGCGGTATGCGCCGGGTCGTGCGGGAAGATCATTGATACCGTCATCGCAGCCAAGGCGGATCTGTACCTGACGGGAGAATTGAAGCACCACCAGGCCTTGGCGGCGCAGGAGGCGGGCTTAACGTGCGTTTGTCTGAGCCATACCGTTTCGGAACGATTTATGCTGAAAAAGTTCGCTAAACAGTTGAAAAAACAGCTAAATTCGGTAATAATCAAGGTAAGCAAGAAAGATGCAGACCCATTCAGATGGAAAATCGTATGACAGATGAACAACAGCAGACAGAAGTGCCTATCGAGAGCGCCGAGACCGTTGCAGATGCCGACGAGCAGCCTGCGGCGGAGATTGTTGAGCCGGAGACAGCGAATTTCTGTGAGCAATCCGAGGTTGGCGGCGATATGACCGCGGAGGGATCCGAAGCATCCGATTTCGACGACCGGGCCGGCGGCGAAATCGATGAGCAGAGCGATCCGGAAGTCGGCGGAGAGCCCAAGGACGAGGACGATAGACAAATCGGTTCAGGAGAGCCTGACGAGGATTTCGAGGTTACGGTGGAATCTGTTTTGGAGGCGGTGCTTTTTGCCAGCGATGAGTCTTTGACGGCTGCTCGGCTTGCCGGGATAGCGGAGACCGGCAGCAAACAGGTGCGCGAGCATATCGAGAATCTCAATGCGAAATATCGCGCGGCCAATAACGCTTTTCGCATAGAACAAATCGCCGGGGGCTACCAGATGCTGACACTAAGCCCGTATAATCACTGGCTCCAGAAGCTGCTTCGAGTTCGTTCGGACGGCAAGCTGAGCCCTGCGGCACTGGAGACGCTGGCAATAGTGGCGTACAAACAGCCTGTGATCCGTGCCGACATCGAGGTTATCCGGGGTGTGGCGGTCGGCGAGGTGCTTCGCGGGTTGATGTACAAGGGTCTGGTCAAAATAGTCGGGCGGGCGGAGATATTAGGCAGGCCGATGCTGTACGGGACGACGAAGAAGTTTCTGGAGATTTTCGGCCTTAACACCCTGAAGGATCTGCCGAAGGTCGAGGAACTCAAAAAACCGCCGGCCTGACCGACGTTGCGGCATCCAGGCTGCCGATGCGATTTCCGGATGTACGAGAGGGGACACGACTTTTTTGAGAGGGCTTCATGATGAACAATGACTATCCAGCAAATCGTTCGCGCAGCGCGTCGAACCGGATCGTTACTCGACGGGAGTTTTTGAGGGCGTCGATTGCGACGGCGGGGCTTTCGCAGCTTTCGTGCGCGGTGCGGCCTTGCCCGACGAGCGGGTCGAAGGGTTGCCGTTTCGGGATCGTGACGGATTGTCATTATGCGGACATCGAGGCGCAAGGAACGCGGTACTACCGGCAATCGCTGGATAAACTGGGCGAGTGCGTCGAATTGATGAACGCCGAGAGCGTCGATTTTCTCGTTGAACTCGGCGATATCAAGGACGAGAATGCAGGCCGGGTCGAGCGGGAGACTATCGGCTACCTGCAAAACATCGAGAGTGTATTTCGGAGGTTCGCAGGTCCGCGGTATCACGTTCTGGGCAACCACGACATGGACAGTATCTCGAAGCAACAGCTTCTGGGCAGCGTCGAGAATACTGGTATCGAGGCCGGGAGGAGTTTCTATTCGTTCGATTCGGAAGGCGCCCACTTCATCGTTCTGGACGCCAATTATACGGCTGACGGAACCGACTACGACCACGGCAATTTCGACTGGACCGATGCGAATATCCCCGGTTTTGAGTTGGAGTGGCTTTGCGGGGATTTGGACCGGGCGCGCGGACCTGTTGTTGCGTTCGTTCATCAACTGCTGGACGACAGCGGCGCTCACGGTGTCCGCAATGCCGTCGAGGTTCGGTCGGTGCTGGAAGGATCGGGAAAGGTGGCGGCGGTTTTTCAGGGTCACCAGCATTCCGGCTGCTACAACATTATCCGGGGAATTCATTACTACACGCTCAAGGCGGTAGTGGAAGGCAGCGGCGAAGAAAACAATTCTTACGCAATCGTCGAGTTCTCGGCGTCCGGCGATATTACTGTCACCGGTTACCGCAAGGCTGTCAGTAAGCAACTCGCAGCCGCGGCATCTTAATCCCACGGCATGTGTTTGTCGTCCGGCTTGACTGCGGCTGTGGGCCTGGGGTGGCTGTCGTCGAAGGCGTAAAGGTCTTCCTGCGGCTGGATGGTGACGAAGGTTTCGTCTATGGAGCCGTCGGGCTTTTTGACCTTAATCAGCGAAAGGCCGAGGTGTTTTGCGAGGAATTCGTAGGCGGCGATTCGTTTCGAATAGCCATAGTCATGACCCTCGTCGGTGAGGTGAACGTATTCGACATTGTCGCCGGCTCCGTAGAGGCCGTAGATATTTCGGATGTACGGGAATTCGACGTGCGCAGTGTTTTTCGTCCAGTCCTGGCCGTCGGAGATGAGCAGCATCGGTCTCGGCGCGGCTAGGGCGGCGATTTCGACGTTGTTTGTTTCATGGGAGGGGCTTTTATGGATGGGCATTCCACTCTCGCAGTTGCAGCCTCCGAAGAAGTGGGCCGAGACCATCACCGTTGGGACCGATACTGTAACGCGGTCATCGACGGCAGCGAGGAGGAAGGTCTGGGTTCCGCCTCCGGAGGCGCCTGTTACGCCGATTCTCTTGGGGTCCACTTCTTTCAGTGAGGTGAGGAAGTCCACCGTGCGGATGCTGTTCCAGAGCTGTATTTTGAGGGCCTTCGGTATGTTGTGTTCCCAGCCGGCGTTTTTCCAGTCTCCGTATCCGACCATATCGTATGCGAATACGACGGCGCCCATTTTCGCCAGGGTCGCGCATCTTCTTTGCATATTCGGGCGAAACCTGCCGTAGTCGCCTTCGGCGTTAAAGTGGCCGTGGGGGCAGAGGATTGCCGGAAAGGGTCCGCCGGGCGAGTCGGGGCGATAAAGGTTTCCGGTGACAAAGACGCCGGGGAAGCTTTCGAATGCGACGTTCTCGACGGTGTATCCGGCGAATTGTCGCTTGCTGTGGATAATCGGGTTCAGCGGCGTTCTGTCGGGCAGAGGCAGCAGTTCGGCGCCGCGGAGTATGCCGGTGCGGATATTCTCGGCCCGTGCTTTCCACTGGGCCAGGTCGTGGTATGTTTCTGCGAATTTGGCGAGCTGCTCTTTTGCGGCTTCTTCGGTCTGGTAGTTGCCCTGGCAGAGTTCGGGGGGCTGGTTGTGCTGCGCGTATGAGGCGGCTGCGATGAGGGAGACGGCGAGGATTACGGCCGAGCGGACGTGGCGACTATTTTTGTCGGAGTTCATGGTTGGCATTCCTTTCATAGCCTTCTTGCGGTAATTTATCATGCTTACCACTGAGCGATGGGTTTTAGTTCGGCGGTCTCCACAGCGCCTTTTTTCCATTCAGGCGACAGCAGGATTGCCAGTCGTAGGTTTCCTTTGGCCTCTGGCAGGCGGACTATCAATCTGCTGACACCGGCATTCTTTTTTTCAGGCGGTTTCTGCTCGGCTGATTCGACGGTAAATTGGGCGCCGGCAGGGGAGAGTATTCTTGCGGTGAGTTCTTTGCCCTTCAGGGTAAGGGCAGCCGAACCGTTACTGCGTGTGGTGATCTTGGCGTCGGTGGTCATTGCCCATACCACTTCGCAGGGCTTGTCGATTTCGAATTCGTCCTGCACCAGTACCGCTCGGCGGTTGTGGACCATTTTGACGCCGCGGGTGGTTTTTGAAGTGAATTTTTGATATGCGGTCGTGAGGTCTATTATTGCAAACGGGTCGGCCTGATCACCGCTGAACGCGGTGATGTTCGATTTTGCGTACGGGTCTTGGTTCTCGCCGCCGAGCAATGGGACGTTATGGCTTTTGGAATTCAGGCGGTAGTAGGTCCATCGTCTGCCGCCGCGTTTACCGTCCCAGTAGCCGGGCATGTTGTAGTCGTCGGAGCCGAGGTCGCGGGCCCAACGAAGGCCGAGGGCGTCGAGTTCGAAATTTCCGAGGTCGAGATGTCCGTGGTTGACCTGGTTATAGCCTGCCTTTACGCCGACGAAGAGTGCATCGGGGTCGTCCCAGGAACTTCGGAAGACGGCTGCTTCCACGGGCCCCCGGAACATCCGGTCGAGGTCTCTTTCGACCTTTTTGCCTTCGGGCGGCGACACATACCAGACTACATGCTCCGGACTCGCCGCACGCCGGGCGATTTCGGCGTGCTCGGCCTCGGCGTAGAGGCTGTTTTCATAGGTTCGTGCGAACCAGAATACGCAGGGCATTGTTCTCCGTGCGGCCCACTCGCCGCTGTCTGCGAGGTTGAGATAGTAACCAGTCGGACCGGTCATATATATCGGGAAGGTCGCCGCTTCGGCCAGGCCCTTGATTTTAGTGAGGCCGAAGTCTTTTCCGAGAGCGGTATCGAGGGCGGTCAGGCCGTAGGCGGTGTATCTGCTTGCGTAGTGCCAATATCCGGGTCCCTCGCCCCAGGCGCCGTCGGGGCCGTAGGTCTTTATTGCCAGCGGCAGCGACTTGACAGCGGAGGCGACAATCTGCTCGGCGTATTTCGGGTCGGACTCGGCTATCGCCAACGCGCCGACTATAAGGCCTGAGTTGCAGACCTGGTTCCAGTTGTGTTCGCTCTTGGCCCACCAGAGCTTTTTGTATGCGGTCAATCCCTCTTCGAGTCCGTTCTTTATCAGTCCGGCCTTGACCTTGCTCCGGGTTTCGGGGTCCATATAGGAGTACAGCCAGTCGTAGCCTATGCCGACGGCGTGCGACATCTCGGCGGTGTCGAGGAAGTGAGACGGGTTCCAGTTGTCAAACGCGCAGACGGCGAGCAGGTTGTCCAGCGCCTTTCGGGCGTATTTTTCATCTTGCGTCCACCTGTATGCAAGGCCGAGCGCATAGACCCGGCTGACACACGCTCTGCTGACCGAGAGGAGTCGCGGGCCGATTTTCTTATATACCAGAGGCGGCCTGTTCAGATAACCATCCGCTGTGTCTATAACGTCCTTGATACATTTTCGGAGGACTTCGTCTTCGGGGTATCGTTCTTTCAAGTTCCGGAGGTCTGTGTCCTTCAGCATCAAACGCGGATGGGTCTTGTCGAGTGTCCGGAGGACTTCAGCAGGCTCGACGATGAAATCGCCGGCTTGCGCGGCAGGCGCCAATGTGCAACATGCGGAGACCATTATCAGGACAACTTTGCAGATACGGTTCATAGTCTGCCTCCTTCTGATTGAGTATTCGTTCTCTGGTGTTTTATGCAGAGCATCGTTTCAGGATTATAGCACAGCTTCGGTTCTCAGGACAATAGCGCCATGACAAACGTTCGGTCGGTCTTATGAGGATATCGACGTTGACAGGTTGTATTGCCTTTCATATCATCGGGGCAGTTATTCGATTACATATGAGGCGGTGAACTTATGGAGAAGTTTATCTATAAAACGAGCGGTGAAACGGCGTCGGCTGCGGCCGGTCGCGCCGTCGATGCCATCAATAATGCCGTGGCGGCTAAAGGGCGCGCGAATATCATCCTCGCAACCGGCACCAGCCAGGTCGAGATGCTGGGTTGCCTTACTTCTTCGAAAGCGGTGGATTTCTCGAAGGTAACGATGTTTCACCTGGACGAGTACATCGGTCTCGGCGCCGATCACGGAGCGAGTTTCCGAAAATACCTTCGGGAGCGATTCGTCGATAAAGTTGGGCCACTCAAGGCGACGTATTTTGTGGACGGGGATTTTGCCGACCCTCAGCAGGAATGCCGGCGTATCAGCGGGATCATCGCCGAGCATCCTATCGATGTCGCGTTGATCGGCATCGGCGAGAACGGGCATCTTGCATTCAACGATCCGCCTGCGGATTTCGAGACGGAAGAGCCCTACATTGTGGTGGAGCTGGACGAGAAATGCAGAAGGCAGCAGTTGGGGGAGGGATGGTTTGCGAGCTTCGAGGATGTGCCGACCAAAGCGATATCGATGAGTATTCGACAGATTCTCAAGAGCAACCGCCTGATTGTCACCGTGCCAGACGAACGAAAGGCCCGGGCCGTGAAGGACGCATTACAGGGGCCCGTGACGCCGATGTGCCCGGCGTCGATATTGCGGCAGCACGGCAATTGCAGCATCTTTCTCGACTCCGGCTCGGCGTCGCTGCTTTAATGCGATTATGACAGCTTGACCCATGAAGATACCGGGATTCATAGACATTCAGGTTAACGGTTACAAGGGCGTCGATTTCTCCAGCGGGGAATTGAAGCCGGAGGATTTCGTCGATGCCTGCCGGGGGATGCTGCAGACAGGCACGGCTGCGTTTCTGCCCACGATGGTGACAAGCCCGGAGCATATTTACCGGCGTAATCTAGGTATAATCGCCGAAGCAATGGAATTGCCGGAATTTCGAGGCAGACTTCTCGGCATTCATCTCGAAGGCCCGTTCATATCGTCGGCTGAGGGGACTCGCGGCGCTCACAACGCCGACTGGATAAGGCCGTGCGATATTGGCTTTCTGGAGGAACTGCTGATCTGGGCGGAGGGTAATATCAGGCTGCTGACGATAGCGGCCGAGGGCGACGGCGCCGAGGAATTGACTCGATATGCGACGGGGAAAGGCATTGCCGTTGCACTCGGCCACCATGAGGCACAAGAAGGAGATTTGCGCAGGTTGGTTCGCGCCGGGGCGGCTGCTCTTACGCACTTAGGCAACGGGATACCGGCCATGCTGGATCGGCATAATAATCCTCTCTGGGCCGGCCTTGCTGAAGACGACCTTGCCGCGACGATAATCACCGACGGCAACCATCTGCCGCCGTCGATACTGAAGACTATCATCAGGACCAAAGGGCCGGAGCGCTGCATCGTTATCAGCGACGCGACATCGCTTGCCGGTTATGAGCCCGGCGTCTATGAGACTCTGGGACACAAGGTCGTTTTCGAAGAGAGCGGCCGGCTTTATGACCCGGAAACAGGGTATATGTGCGGTTCGTCAGCAACGATGCTCAAGTGCATGAACCATCTGGCATCGCTGGATATCGTCGGCGCCGATGAGCTTGTCGCGATGGGTCTGGCCAATCCGCTGAAGCTTATCGGATTGACGGAAGATGACGTAACTGCTTCTGGCAGCGTCTCTTTCGACGCAGAACACCGGGTTTTCAGGGTGAATCGGCGGCGATAGGCTCTTGTTGCGGCGGTTTCCTGTGAAGGTCGGCAAGTATCACGCTTTTTGGTTTTTCGGGGCGTCGCACAGGCTGGGTTTGGGTCTGGTGTTTTCGAAGGGGCTTTTGGCTTTACAGGCTCACGCAGGCGTGCTAAGATGCTTTTGCAGTTCAGGTAGAAGGGTTTTTCGCTTTTCTGCATTCTGCATTCGTAGTGTCAGAGGTGATATAGAAATGGCCGGCAAGATAACTATCGACATCGAGAAATGCAAAGGTTGCGGGTTGTGCGTGGCGGTTTGCCCCAAGGGCAGCATTGTCATAAGCAGCGAATCGAACGCAAAAGGGTATTTCCCCGCCCGCCCGACGAATGTCGATTGCACCGGCTGCGGCGAGTGTGCGGTTGTTTGCCCGGATGCGGTAATCACGGTGTATCGCGACGATTCGCGCAAGGCCGGCTCGGCGGGCCAGCGCAGAGAAGCAAACGGGGCCGGGGTTAGTCGAGGATAGAGTGTGAGTGAACGGGTATTGATGTGCGGCAACAAGGCTCTGGCCGAGGCGGCGATTCTTGCCGGGTGCGATGCCTATTTCGGTTATCCTATTACGCCGCAAAACGAGATTCCGGCTTATATGTCACGGCGAATGCCCGAAGAAGGGCGGGTTTTTGTCCAGAGCGAGAGTGAGTTGGCGGCGATAAGTATGGTTTTCGGGGCGTCGGCGACGGGCAAGCGTGCTATGACTACTTCTTCGAGTCCCGGCATAAGCCTGATGCAGGAGGGTATAAGCTATCTGGCGGGTGCGGAATTGCCGGCTGTTGTGGTTAATGTGATGCGGGGCGGGCCGGGCCTGGGCAATATCGCTCCTTCGCAGAGCGACTATTTCCAGGCCACGCGCGGGGGCGGTCACGGCGATTATCGCACTATCGTACTGGCGCCTTCGACCGTTCAGGAGATGGTCGATTTCATGCCCCTGGCATTCGATCTTGCGGACCAATATACAATGACGGTTCTTGTCCTTGCCGACGGGATTCTGGGCCAGATGATGGAGCCGGTGGTGCTGGAAAAGAAGCAGAGTAAGCGAAAACTTCCTCCCAAGGATTGGGCTTTGACGGGAGCAAACGGCAGAAAACAGCATATCGTTCGGTCTTTGTGGCTTGCCGACGGTCGGCTTGAGGAGCAGAATCGCAAACTGCAGACCAAGTACGAGCAGGTACTCAAGAACGAGGTGCTGTTCGAAGATTACAGGCTCGAAGGCGCCGAAGTTGTGGTCGTTGCCTATGGCGTTGCGGCGAGGATAGCTCGTTCGGCGGTCGATTCGGCGCGAGAGGAAGGCATTGCAGCAGGACTTATACGCCCTATCACTCTCTGGCCCTTTCCGACCGAACGAATCGGTAAGGCCGCTGATAAGTATGGTCTGTTTTTGGCCGTCGAGATGAATATGGGGCAAATGGTCGAAGATGTTCGTCTGGCCGTTGAGGGCAAGGCTTCGGTGCTGTTTCACGGCCGATCGGGCGGGGGCGTGCCGGCGGTCGAGGATATAGTCGGTATTCTCAGGCAGGCTTCGGGGTCCGGCGGAGGAGAAAAGGGGGTTGGGAAGCGAAAATGAAAACGGTATTCGCACGGACTGCGGTTCTCAAGGATTGCTCGACACATTACTGCCCCGGCTGCGGGCACGGCATTGCGCATCGGCTTGTGGCCGAGGCCATCGACGAGTTGGGGATACAGGGGCGGACTATCGGGATAGCTCCTGTCGGCTGCTCGGTGCTTCTTTACGATTACATCGATGTCGATTGTATCGAGGTCGCGCACGGGCGGGCGCCTGCGGTTGCCACGGGCATGAAGCGGACCAACCCGGACAAGATAGTCTTTTCCTACCAAGGCGACGGCGACCTGGCGAGTATAGGCGCAGCGGAGATTCTGCACGCCGGTCATCGCGGCGAGCAGTTGACGGTGATATTCATCAACAACGCGGTTTACGGCATGACCGGCGGCCAGATGGCGCCTACTACGATGCTGAACCAGGTCACTACTACATCGCCGAAGGGACGCAGCGCCGTCGAGCAGGGTTATCCCCTGCAGGTTTCGGAGGTGATGGCAGTTCTTCCGGGCGTTGTTTACGTGGAGCGAACGGCGCTGGACGGCGGGGCCGGTGTGCGCAAGACGAAGAAGGCTATCAAGCACGCCTTCGAGCTTCAGGTCGAGGGTGCGCCCGGGTTGGCTTTGGTGGAAGTTCTGTCGCCCTGCCCGACGTACTGGCGGATGCCTCCGGCTAAAGCGATGAAACGTATCCGCGAAGAAATGAGCAAATTCTTCCCGGTTGGCCGGCTTAAGGGGTGAAGATGACGACGAACGGTTTCTGTGAAGAGATTATTATCGCCGGTTTCGGCGGGCAGGGCATCATACTGGCCGGCAAGCTGCTTGCGCAGACTGCGATGAAAGCCGGGCGCGAAGTTACCTACATGCCGTCTTACGGCGCCGAAGTCCGGGGGGGCACAGCGAATTGTATGGTTATCGTTTCGGATAAGCCCATCGCCAATCCGGTCGTCACCAGGCCCTGTTCGTTGATCGCAATGAACAAGGCGTCTTTAACGAAGTTCGGCCCCCGAATCAAGGCCGGCGGCCTGTTGATAATGAACAGTTCGTTGATCGACGGCGAGCCCGAGTTGGAGGGGGATATAGAAATCGTGGCAATACCCGCCGACGACCTGGCTGTGGAGTTGGGCAGTCCGAGGAGCGCCAACATGGTTGCGATGGGGGCGTACTTGCAAAAACGAGGCTATCTTGGGCCGGATGCTGCTGCGGTTTGTCTGGCGGACGTGCTTGCGAAGCGCCATCATGAGACGCTGCCTGTCAACTCGAAAGCCCTTCACAGAGGCGCCGAGTTCGCCGCCCAAGGTTCCTGAGGAACGTTGCGAATAGCAGAGAAATTCGATTGGAAACAGTTAGGGGCAGTATTCACGAGGATGTTTTCGGTCGGCTGAAACGCAGGCCGCAACGGCGGCGAGGTTTTGCCCTGCGAATGGCGCCGATGATCGATATGGTATTCCTGCTGTTGATTTTCTTCCTCGTAACCGCCCGGTGGCGACCCGAGGAGGATTTTCTTCCATTGCAGTTGGCCGCGGCTAAGGGGCAGGATATTCCCCTCGGAAGGGTTGAACCGCTGGAGCTATATGTCCTGGCAACGCCGACCGGCTGCCGGGTTAAAATAGGCCGGGCCGACGAAATCGAAATAGCCGACAGGACCATCGATGCGGATTTAGCGGTTATGATCGAAAAGATAGAGTCGCGTCTGCTCGCAGATAAGCGATTCGCCGACGACCCCATCGAGATCATCTTCGGTCCCGATGTTAAATGGGAACACCAGGCAAAAATATACAATGTCCTCTTCGGGACGGGGCTTGCAGACATAACGTTCCGAATGACGGAGTGAACCGGGGGACGCAGGAATACGGTGCAGAATCAGGATTCGAAGATCGTAGGTACAGGGTGTTGAATTATCGCGTATTGCTGAGTGTGGTTCTATCGTTTTTCATTTCTCCTGTGAACGGTGAAGATGCTCTGCCCGATGTCAACGATGTAAGTGTATTAGCAGAGGCATGCCGGCAGACGGTCGATAGGTTTCGTCGGGATAGCCTCCATTTGCGTTTTCAATATGAATACAGCGGGGAATTCCTGAGCGACAGCGACAGACAGAAGCTCCGCAAGCTTGCGGAAGATGCATCGGAGAGCTTGCAGTCAATCAGCGATTCACAGACCGAGCTAAAGGCTCGCATCAAGGCATACGACGACAGCGACGACTGGGACGAACGTTACGGCCGAACAGGTCTGTGGCGAAAACTCTTTGCGGATATCTATGCGACGGATGTAAGCCGGTGTGAGGTCGATTTCTACGTTGCCCTTTGCGTCGAGGGTTCGAATCGGGACAAGGCCCTGAGCGACATCCTGTCGCGAATAGATTTACTTGCCGCCGATTATGACACTGCGTACCTGCATTTTCTTCGGGCCAGAGCCATGGGCCTGCTGGCTCGAACAGATCCATCATACAAGCCGGCTGCGCGCAAAGAGTTTGACTCGCTTGGCATACGGTCCGACATGCGGCATTCGACCGTTTTTAAGATTGCGATCGAGCGAATCAAGCTGCTCGGTCCGGGACGAGACGACCGACTTGACAGATTGACGGACGAACTTGCCCGGAGCGCCGATATCGACGATCCGGAATTGTTCCTGTCTCTGGCTATACTTCAGCGACGGCTGAATCGAGACGAGGCGTTCGAAAAGACGGTGCAGACGTGGCCCGAGGTAGAGAAGATGCTCGGGTCGCTGGCTTTGACGGATATTTCGTATCGTTTCAGCCGGGATGAGTTGAACTTGCAGGCGGTCGGCCTGCTCGAAGCCGAACTGGCCGTCCAGGCCGCATGGGCTAATGGTCCCGAAAATTATGCAAGCCTGCTCACCTGCCTGTCGAAGGATGAGGGATTCCAGACTCCCCTGATACTTTACGTAACGGCGTTGGCGTCGGCTGAAAACTCACCGCGTCAAGCAGCGGAGTTGCTGTTGCGGGCCGCCTGGCTCCAGAAAGAAAAGCGAAGCGCCGGACTGGATGTAGATTTCGAGACGATTGCAGAACAGGCCGGCAGTCTGGCTTGCCATACTCATACTCGCGGCCAGGAGGATTCGCGAGCCGTCCTAAGCGTTCTGGAAGCCTGTCGGAAAATCGCCGGCGGGTGGGCTAATGACGAACTGGAATACTGTTATGCTGCGATTTTGGTCGAAAGCGGCGAGAAGGATAAGGGCGCCGCGTTGCTCGGCAAGATCGCCGAGACCGCGCAGTCGCCTCTTCGCCACCGAGCTAAGCTGGACCTTATTGCGCTGGAGATCACGGAGGTTCACTATGCCGATCGGCAGAATAGGGCGGAAACAGCGGGCCGGCTTCTTGAGCTACTGCGGCAGTGCCGCGAACAAAACGATCCCGCCGACGTGGGCGCCGAGGCAATGGAGATGTACTGCCGGCTGCTGCTCGAATCGCCGGACAAAGAGCATGCACGAGAGGTTTTGAATCTTCTCACCGATTCGCAAGTTCAGGACGACCCTAAGTTGAACCTGTTCAAATCGAAGGCTCTGCGCTACTTAGGGAAGGTGGATGAATCGGCCGAGTGCCTGGCAGGAATCTGCGAAGCGGATAATCCCGAGTACGCGGCGGAAGCGGCCGGCGTGCTAAGGGCTGTCATTGAGCAATTCGAGCAGGTGGAATCCGAGTCATCCGATCCCGTGAAATTCCGGGCCGATTGCCTTGCGCTCGCTCGCTGTTGCGAACGAACGGCGGCGTCGAGTTTCGGTGTTATCCCGCTGAAGCTCGCGCGGCTTGATCTTGCTGAAATACTGCTTTTAACTGCCCCGAAGGATCTGCAGAAGGCGCCGCAGGCCGAAGCCATACTCGATGAATTGGGCAAGACACAGGCCGGACAAAGTGTTGGCTTTCTTCGCTGCCGTTCTCGGCTGCTTGGCTTGCAGGGCAATTTTGAGGAGGCTGCAAGGCTTTGGGCGAGAGTCGCGAAGACTGAGAAGGGCCTTTCATCCCCGCCGGGCCGGAGAAATCCGCAGTGGTGGCGAGCCAAGTATTACGAACTTTACTGCGTTTCGAAGATGCCGCAGCCGCCGAGGCAGGAGATCATGCACAGCATCGAAGTGCTGCAGAACAGTTTCACGGATATTCCTTCGTTCTGGGCTGAGAAATTGAGAGGTCTTGCCTCGAAAAAAGAACGAAGATGAGTAGAGCGGAAAGAGGCCCTGCAGGACAGCCGGCACTTCTTTAGCCGTGGGATTATCATTGCCGTGGGCGGTCCGGCTGGCGCCATTGGCGACAAATGGCTTGCTTTCTACGGGCTTGTGAGTTAAGATAGATCGAGTACTGTAGGATTCGAATCCAATTCAAGTTGGGATATGAACAATGGCCAAGAAATCGAACGGTAAGAGACCTAAGGCGATATGCAGCTTCTGCGGTCGTTCCGGGACGCAGTCCGAGACGCTGATCGAGGGCCCGAATAACGTATTCATCTGTCCTGAGTGCGTGGATCTTTGTCACAATATCATTCAGCAGAATCGCAGACGTTCGACCAAGAGCGAGTTCGCTCTTGCGGATATGCCCAGGCCCAGGGAGATCAAAGAGTATCTGGACGAGTATGTGATCGGGCAGGAACACGCTAAGAAGTATATTTCGGTGGCCGTGCACAACCATTACAAGCGGCTGCTCCACAGCGACAGCGACGACAGCGATGTCGAGATAGATAAGTCTAACGTGCTCCTGATCGGGCCGACCGGTTCGGGCAAGACCCTATTGGCTCGGACACTGGCGAATAAACTGGAAGTGCCGTTCGCGATTTGCGACGCGACGACCGTCACCGAAGCCGGCTATGTCGGCGAGGATGTCGAGAATTTCCTGCTTCGTCTGCTCCAGGCGGCGGACTACGATATCGAAGAAGCCCAGCGTGGCATTGTCTATGTCGATGAAATCGACAAGATCGGCAAGACATCCCAGAATGTCTCGATCACTCGCGATGTTTCCGGCGAGGGCGTGCAGCAGGCGCTATTGAAGATGCTCGAAGGGACCATAGCCAACATTCCGCCCCAGGGCGGGAGGAAACATCCGGAGCAATCGTACATACAGATCGACACGAGCCAGATATTATTCATCTGCGGCGGGACTTTCGTGGGTCTGGACAATATCATCAAGAAACGGCTGGGCCAGAAGATGATCGGTTTCGATTCGGAGCTCACCCGGCGGACCGACGACAAGATTGCCTACAGCAATATAATGCAGCAGGTTATCCCGGAAGATATTATCGAGTACGGGATGATTCCAGAAATGGTGGGCAGGCTCCCGGTGATAACGACGCTCTCGGCGCTGGATGAAAACGCCCTTATAGACATACTCACCAAACCCAAGAATGCCCTTGTGAAGCAATATCAGCGATTCTTCGAAATGGAGGATGCGCAGCTCGACTTCTCGGAGGACGCGCTGCACGCCCTGGCGAAGAAGGCCCTGAAGCGTGACACCGGCGCGCGTGCTTTGCGTGCGATTACCGAGGAGTTGATGATTGATTTGATGTACCAACTGCCGGAAGAGACCAAACCAGCCAAATACGTTATCACCCGCGACATCGTCGAAGGCAAGGCCGACCTGTTCAGCGCGAGACAGAAGGCAAAGAAGGAGAAAGAGCCGGCGTAAGGATTATCGTTCCTGTCTTGCTGAACAAAGCATTCGTGAACTAATTCACTTTCCGGCTGTAACGTTGTCCGGCTGAAGCTTCGTGCTCATGACGGCCAGGCGGATGTTCGCGGCGGCGCTTTGGGCTACGGCAGCCAGGGCGTATTGGGTGCGGGAGAAGGGGATGTCCTTGTCGATTCGTAGCGTGACGGTTCGGCTGTCGGGCGGGTGAGTCGTCAGGCGCATATCGATCAATTCCGTGAGTCTATCGGCCATCGAAGGCAAATCGACGTCATTTTCGGGGGCGAATTCTTCGCCGCCCACGGCAAAGGCGGCCCGCCCATCGGGCTTTTTCATAACCGTCAGGGTGGTTCTATGCGGGTCGGTTTCGCCGTCATCCCAGGCGAATTCACAGCCGTCCGGAACCGTCACGGAGAAACTCTCTGTCTCGATAAACCGAGAAATAACGAGAAAGAATATGATAAGCAGAAAAACGATGTCAATGACTGGCGTCATGTTGAGGGAGCTTCGCCCGGGCCTTCTGAAGAATCTGCCGGTATGTCTCAAGGGCATCATCTATTGTCCTCTGCTTATTGCCGGCACGAAGGTATCTTGATCTGCCGTTCCTGCAGGTCTGGCTTCCACTTGCCGTATAGTCTGCGGCTTTGCGGCGGCACGCTGAGCCAGAGCGTGCTTTTGTCTTTCCAGGGCGCGCCTGATTTCGGGCATAATGGCCTCGGCCTCCATAACGGCGTCGTTTATAAGGGCTTCGATGCGGTTCTGGAATACACCATGCACGGCCAGAGCGGGTATCGCAATGAACAGGCCCCAGAAGGTAGTGACCAGGGCTACCGATATGCCGTCGGCCAACTGCGTCGCCTGCGGCTGGCCGCCGGCCAGGACAATCGCGTTGAACAGCTTTATCATTCCATACACCGTTCCGAACAGCCCCACCATCGGCGAGACATTCCCAATCAGGTTAAGCCATTCGATTCTTCGCAGAAGCGCCGAGGCCTGGTCCTGGAGTGATTCTGCGAGGATGTTTCTGATGCGAAACCAATCTCCCCTTCCGGCTGCGGCGGCCTTGGCCAGTGCTGCTCCGAGCAGATCGGTCCGATCCGCCAACCGCATCTGCAATCGCCCCAGGCCGTATCGGCGAATCGTTCCGGCGATTTCGGCGGCCGTTTCCTCGGGCAGCAGTCTCCTGCGACGGATAGAAAGCGAATACTCGACTGCAAGATAGACGGTGACCAGTGACAACGGCAGCAGGACAAACCATACAACAGGGCCTCCGTCTATAACAAACTGCTCGAAAAAAGTCGGCAACTCGCCACCTTCGCCCGAGCCGCTCGCAAGGTTGCGCGTGACGAAGTATATCGCAGCGACGACGCCCGCCAGGCCGGCGGTGAGAACAGATGTTTTTATCAATAATCTTTTTCTCATCAGTAAAAACCCTTCTCCTGGTTCCGAATTTCGATCATTTCCGCCCTCTGTGATCTCATTTACCGGCTCCTATGCAGAAAAACTCGCCGCCGCTTTGCCGTGCGATTGTTTCGAGCATCTTTCGGTCGTTGTCGTTCGGGAGAAACGCTATTGTGTTGATTTTCATCTGCGGGGCCGACTGTTTCAGCAGGCCGGCGATTCTCAGGGGAAATGCGGTCGCATCCCGGCCGGTTAACTCGAATCCATCGGTCAAAAAATAGACCAGGGCCGGGCTCATCCCCCGGCTGTCGCGGATTTGGACGACCCTTTCGAGTGCGGCGACGGCATTGGTTCGTCCCGCGGGGCGGATGGAATCGACAAAGCCGGCGGCGGAGAGCTTTGCTTCGGGCGTCGCCCGCAGCAGCTTGCCCTGGCCGATTTCATACAGCTTATCGTCTCCGAAGAATATCAAGTAGAAATACTGGTCGGGCTGCAAAGCGGCTATCGACTCTTTGAGTCTCTCTCGCACCTGTGTAAATATACCCTGCATGCTTCCGGAGCAGTCCACAAGATAGCAGACTTTTCGTTGTCCGGAGGCGGTTGTGAAGAACTCGATCCCTCTCGATGCCTGTATATCGTTCGGCAAGCCTGCGCCGGCCTGGCCATCGTCGGCAGGCCAATCCCGCAGGCCGGGCTTGGCAAAACTGAAGATGCGATCGAGAGGAACTGCTTTGGTATGGGCTGAGGCGTATCGATTTCTGGCGATTACGGCGGGCGGTTGTGCCACTTTCGGCACTGCCGTCACCGGTGATGTATTTGCAAGCCGTCTTATTCTCTCTATCCTCGCATTCGGCGCACGGTGCTGCTGGTCCGGGCTTTCGGCCCTGGAGAACCTCGCAACGCCCAAAAGCGAAAGGACAACCAGATGAAAGGCAATAGAAACGGTCCACGCCCAGAACGCAGTTTCTCGCACATCCGACATTCTTCCAGGGATACTTTTCACACCGTCACCGATACCTGTTGAATCAATCTGTTGGTCTGCCCGACACTGCTTCATATCACTCGAGTATTTTTACCAGGGACTTCACCGGCACCAACATATTATAGACCTTTATCACATCGCCGTTATGTAGTCGCACGCATCCCCGCGAACTGGCTTTCCCGATACTGCTGGGGTCCTTTGTTCCATGGATTCCGAATCCTGTCTTATCTTTTGTGTTTTCATCCAGCCCTTCGAGCTCCATCCACCTCGAACCCAACGGATACTCGGGGTCTTCGGGATGGATCGTCTTGCCGGTATCGGGGTCGGTATAAAGGGCATTAGGAATTTTGCCTCCCGCCTTGATGTGCCAGAGTCCGAGCGGGGTCTGTCTTCCCGAAGCGCCGAGACCCACCGGGAAGCTCTTAACGTAAGTACCCTGCAGATAAACATCCATCATGAATGCTGAACGGTACACCTTGACATGAAAAGGCCCGTTAACGACCTTGATTCGCTGGTCCGCTCGCAGGGCCTCAGGCTTTGCGATCTTGTTTACCTCCATTAGCAGTTCATAGGGCACGTCGAATTTTTTGCCTATAAGACTAAGCTTGTCGCCGGATTGGACCTCGTAACTGCCGCACAATTTGTCCTGGGGGTAGAAGGTCTTGCTGAAGAGCCATTGCTCGGCCAGTTTTGAGAGCTGGTCTTTGACGAGCATCCGCTGTTGCAGGCTCATCGGCATCGACAAGGTCTCGTTCAGCATGTCGCGCGCCTCTATTATTCGGCTGGGGGATCCACTTAACATCGCCATCGCTTCGGCAATCAGCTCCCCGGCCCTGGGATTGGCCTGGACATCGGGCAGTGGGTCAACTTTCAGGTCGTTGCCATCAAGCTCGGCAGTCTTCTCGACCTCATCTTCCGACGGGACAAAGCCTATTCCAACGTCGTTATCATCGGTTTCAGGCGGATCGGGCGTTTCGAAGTACACGCCGTTCAGATCGTTCGGGGCTTTACCCCTATCGGCGCCGAACGGGCCAAGGACGTATATGAGGCCCACAACCACGACAGCAACTATCAGCCCGGCGACAAGATATGAAGTATTTTGTGTCCGGCCCCTTGATCCACGGTGACGAGCCATTCTATTCTCCTTTAAGGTTTGTAAAGTACACTGCCCCGGCGTCGGTAACGAGCATATCCATCGGCTGGTCGCTATCGGTCACAGGCACCGAGTCAATCAACTGCTCAGCAAAAGCGAACCCGCATTTGCAGGCCTTCACCTGCTCGTGGGCGAAGAACTTGTCGTAATATCCGCCGCCCCGTCCGAGACGATTGCCTTGTTTGTCGAATGCCAGGCCCGGTGTTACGACCAGATCAATATCGCCGAACGGCACAGGAAAGGTTGCCGAGGGATTTCGCAGCCCCCAGGATTCGGTCGTAAAACCCGTATCCAGCGAGTTTATTCGCACAGGCAACATATGCCTTTGCTCCCAGGAGATCTTCGGTACGGCGACTGTCTTGCCGAACTGCCAGGCGCTTAGTATCACCCCGGCAGTATCAACCTCATGCGGTAACGATAGAAACAACATTACAGTCGATGCATTCCGGAAATGCTCGGTGGCAACCAGTCTTTCACATGCCAGCCTGCTCTTGAGGGCCCGTTGGTCCGGTTGTAGGGCAAGCAGAGTATCCTTGAGCTTGCTGCGCAACCGGGCCTTGTCCATTCAACTGTCCTTATTTTCCGTATGGTTTTCGACGGTCTGGTTATTTTTTATCAGGCTTTCGAGCTTTTGTAAATAAGACCGGATATTTTTTTCATACCCGGCATTCTTCGGGTTGTAATAGCTCCTCTCGGCGTCTGCCGGGAGGTACTGCTGCGGCACGAAACCGCCCTGGAAATTGTGCGGATACTTGTAATCGGCGCCGAAGCCGGCCTTTTTCGCCCCTGCGTAATGGCTGTCCTTCAGATGTTTCGGCACGGCCACGGTCGGCTTTTGGGCAACATCGGCGGCGGCTTGCCAAATCGCTTTCGCCGAGGCATTCGACTTCGGCGCGCAGGCGACGTAGATTGCGGCCTGTGCGAGGGGCAACTGTGCTTCGGGCAGGCCGACAAACTCGGAAATTTGAACAGCCGCGGCGGCCAGAACCGTTGCCATCGGGTCGGCATTGCCGACATCCTCGGCGGCACAAACCGCAATCCGCCGGGCGATGAATCGCATGTCCTCTCCACCGGCTATCATTCGCGCCAGCCAATAGACAGTGGCGTCGGGATCCGAGCCGCGCATACTTTTCTGCAGGGCACTTGCGAGGTCGTAGTGAGTATCACCGGTCCCGTCGTAGTTAATCGCCTTTTGTTGTATCGACTCTTTGGCAACTTTCAGGTTAAATTTTGTTCTGTCTCTGCTCTTGGTCGCCGCCTGTGAGAGAACGCCGACCTCCAAAGCCGTCAGCGCCCTTCTGGCGTCGCCGTCGCACATCACTGCGAGAAATTTCAGGGCATCCTCATCAGCATCGACATCATATTTACCAAGCCCTCTCTCGCTGTCGGCTATAGCGCTCTTGAGCAAACGTATAATCTCTTCCTCGGCAAGCGGCTCGAAGCGAAAGACTGTGCTGCGAGAAATCAGGGGCGAGTTCACGGAAAAATAAGGATTTTCTGTAGTCGCACCGATCAGAATTACGATGCCGGTCTCGACGTCGTCGAGCAGGACATCCTGCTGGGCCCGGTTGAAGCGATGGATTTCGTCGATGAACAGGACGGTTCTTGCGCCTGTTGAGGCGAGCCGGTCGCGGGCTGTTGTGATTATGGTTCGAATGTCTTTAACGCTTGCCGCAGGCGCGCTTAGATAATGGAATCTGGCCTTTGTATAGTTCGCAATCACCCTGGCCAGCGACGTTTTTCCGACTCCCGGCGGGCCGTGGAATATCAAGCTCGTAAGCCTGCCGGCTTCGAGCATCCGCCTCAGGAGTTTTCCGGAGCCGAGGAAATGACTCTGGCCCGCAAATTCGTCGAGGTTCCGCGGCCTCAGTCGCACCGCCAACGGCGCCGCCGAGTCGATATTGGCCTTCTCAATTTGGCCGAACAACGCTGTTTCATAACCGTCCTCACTCATTCGGAACATTATACCCGCCGCCACTAATACTGTCGAAAGCTAATTTCCTGCACCATAGCGTACCGGCGATTGCTTACCTTCATGGCGGCAGCATCACGGGCATACGGTCCTGCGCGAGCATCAAGCAATTTCGTTGGATAAACCGGTAATGTGCGAGTTTCCGGCGCGGCATCAAATTCGGATGGGGCATTGGAGCAAGATTTTGGGGGTGAACCCAAGCAATTTTTTTCACCCTGATTATCGGGCCATAAGCGGGGTCGCCCCCGCAATTTGGCCCCTGTGCGGAAGGCTGATATGGATTTCGGGGTCAATATCGCGGAGAACTGATGTAAATTCCCGGTTTACGGTCCTCGCATATACCTTTTCCGCCTCCTGCAATATCGGACGCAGAGCCCGGGCAGAGACAATTCGGGGGAAAAATTTTATTTGATTTTGCGTTGCATACCGATAAACTTCTAAGGATTAGTAGTGATAATGACGGTGGTGGGTGATTTAATCTGATATGCGGTAGTTTTGTGTGCCGGGGGGCAGTTGTTGTGGAGTCTTTAAGGAG
>JAFGCD010000034.1 GCA_016932835.1 Sedimentisphaerales bacterium | reverse complement strand
CAGCCGCCCCGCGAGAAAAAGACGTAGGGTGTGCATCCCGTGAGGGGTCCCAAGGACCGCACACCGCAGCCGCCCCGCGAGAAAAAGACGTAGCCTGTAGGGTGTGCATCGCACACCGAAAATTGTCAGTTCGGCCTGCGCAGCACCATATTGTCATTGCGAAGCCCGAAGGGCTGCGCCAATCTCCCAGGCCCCTCAGGGCAAACCGCAAACCCGCACTTGAAACCGCACCCGATTCCAAATACAATCGACACCCGGATCCTGAACGCCAGGTTAATTGCAGGAGCACGCAACAAATGCTGTATCTGGTCGCTACGCCCATTGGCAACCTCGCCGACATCTCGCAGCGGGCGATTGACACGCTCGCCGCCGCCGACTATGTCGCCAGCGAAGACACGCGAAAGACAGGCAGGCTCCTGGCCCATCTCGAAATCAAAAAGCCCCAGATATCCTTCCACGAGCACAACGAGCAGAGAGCCGTCGCCAGAATAATCGGCCTGCTCACCGCCGGCAGGACCGTCGCCCATGTCACCAGCGCAGGAACGCCCGGAATCTCCGACCCCGGCTTCACCCTCGTCCGAGCCGCAATCGAAGCAGGCATCGAAGTCACAATGGTCCCGGGCCCTGCCGCCTGCATCGCAGCCCTGGTCCTCTCGGGCCTGCCCCTGCACAGCTTCACCTTCCGCGGCTTTGCCCCCCGAAAGCCCGGCAAAAGACAAGCCTTCTTCGCCCTCGATAAGGACTCGCCTCACACGCTTCTTTTCTACGAAAGCCCCTTTCGCCTGCGGGCGTTCCTCCAAGACGCTATCGCCGTCTTCGGCGACCGCCGGGCGGCACTCGTAAAGGAAATCACCAAGCTCTACGAAACCGTCAAACGAGACACCATCTCGAAACTGCTCGCCGGCCTCGATGAAAAACCAAAGGGCGAATACACGATAGTAATCGCCTCCGCAGAAGAACACCAAAAAGGAGCCGCCAAATGACCCAACCCCCAACAAGACGCGACCTCCTAAAAGCCATCGGCATCGGAGCTGCCGGCCTGGCCTTGCCCGCCTGCGCAGCCGCTTCGGGCAAGTCACCCGCCCCCGACAGCAAACCCAACATACTGATGATACTCGTCGATGACCTCGGCTATGGAGACTTATCCTGCTGCGGGGCCGCCGATATGCAGACCCCCAATATAGATAAGCTCTTCGCTTCCGGCATTCGACTCGACAACTTCTACGCAAGCTGTCCCGTCTGCTCGCCCACCCGCGCAGCACTGCTAACAGGCAGATACCCCGACCTCGTCGGAGTCCCAGGCGTCATCCGCACCCACATCGCCAATAACTGGGGCTATCTCGACCCCAGGGCCGTAATGCTCCCCCGACTGCTCAAAAAGACAGGCTACCACACCGCAATCGTCGGCAAGTGGCACCTCGGCCTGGCCTCGCCCAACACGCCAAACGAAAGAGGCTTCGACCACTTCGCCGGCTGCCTCGGCGACATGATGGACGATTACTACACCCACCGCAGGCACGCAATTAACTACATGCGACTCGAAGAAAAAGAAATCGACCCCGAAGGCCACGCAACAGACCTCTTTACACAGTGGTCGATAGACTACATCACCGCCCGCGCCCAATCGAAAAAACCCTTCTTCCTCTACCTGGCATACAACGCCCCGCACACCCCAATCCAGCCCCCGGAAGACTGGCTCGCAAAAGTCGAAAAACGCCAACCCGGCATTACAGAAAAACGTGCAAAACTCGTCGCGCTCATCGAGCACCTCGACGACGGCATCGGCAAGGTCCTCGCCGCACTGAGGCAGACAGCCCAAGGCGACAACACCCTCGTAATCTTCACCTCCGACAACGGCGGACAACTCGGCGTCGGCGCAAATAACGGCCCCCTGAGAGGAGGAAAGCAGGATATGTACGAAGGGGGCCTTCGCGTCCCCGCCTGCGCAGCATGGCCCGGAAAGATTCGCCCCGGCTCAAAGTCCGACCGGCTCGCACTGACAATGGACCTCTTCCCCACAATCTGCGACGCCGCAAACGCAAAAATCGAACACAAAATCGAAGGCAGGACCATCCTGCCGACCCTGCTCGGAATGAACCAGCCCGCCGAAGACCGTTTCCTATTCTGGGTCCGGCGCGAGGCAGGCCCATACGCAGGCCGAGCATACTACGCCGCAAGGTTAGGCGACTTCAAGCTCCTGCAGAACAGCCCCTTCGAGCCGCTCGAACTATACGACCTCAAAGAAGACCCTAAAGAACAGAATCCCCTCGGCAAAAAGCACCCCATGTACAACAAGCTCCTCGCCGCCCTGAGAAACCACATAATAGAAGCCGGCGCAGTCCCCTGGCAGAAATACCCCGTAAACCTTAAGGACCCGCTGACCCCCTGACCGACCCCGCAACAGTCACGATCTGGCGAATTCTATCAGCGCCGCGTATTCCCCCCGGTCGGCTGCCGCCAGCGCGGCAATGTATTGCTGCCTGTCGCAGCCGGGCCTCGCCAACTGCGCCCGCCCCCAGGTAAAAGCACGCCCGCCGAGAACATTCTCCAGCAAAAGGTCGGCCGCCAGCCTGCCGTGACGACCGTTGCCGTTCGCAAATAAATGTATCGCTACCAGCCGATGATGAAACCGAACCGCCGTCTCGTCCTCCGAGAATGTCCCCTTGTCGATCCAGTATCCCGCATCGTCGAACAACTGCTTCAGGTCAATCGGTATCCTGTACCAGGGCACGCCTATGTTCTTCTCGGTTCGCCGAAACTGCCCCGCCCACTTCCACACACGCCCGAACATCTTCTTGTGCAGAAGTTTCAAGAATGGTTCGTTCAGAATGTCTTTCGGCCGGCGACGCTCAAGCCACCCCAGCGCCTCGTTTATGTTGTCCTGTTCCCACCGATCCAACTCGCCACGAGTGGTTATGTGCGTGGGTATCAGGCCCTCGATCTCGTCCGGACCGAGTATGGTTCCACCGGCTGGATAGGCAGGTTCCATTATTATTCATCCCACAACGATCTTGGCATTTGCTCGATAATCTCTTTCACCATAGCCTCCATTGCCTCTCGTTTCTCCTCCTTGCTCAGTTCCTGGTTCTCCAGTCGCATCGTCTGGTCGCTGCGCTCCATACGTCTTGCCGCGACCGACCGCGCCCGCCCGGCGACAATCTGCTCAAGACTCTTCCTCGGCACAAAACCATAGACGAACTCGCAGCTAAGCCCCTCAGCCACATTCTTGAGCGTCTTGACGGTGACCCGCCCGAGTCTCTCATCTTGCTCAATCCGGCTGATGCGCTGTTTGTTCACCTTCAGCCTCGCCGCAAGCTGCTCCCCGGTCATCCCCAGCGCATCGCGAATCGCCCGAATCCAGCCCTTCGCCGGAACCGCCGAACCTCTCAGCCCGGCAAATTGACTCAACGTACTGTCCAATTGCCTCCTGGCAAGGTTTGTTTCTTTCGCTCTCATGACTATAGCACCTCTAACTGGACGCAATCATCTCGAAACCGCCAATTTATATCTATACATATATAGACTATATCGACATGTATGACTATATAAATATAGACTATTCTTCTGGAGAAGTCAATATATTTATAGACTCTTGTTACCGCCCGATAATCAACCTCTCGCCGCCCTGAGAAATCATATAATAGAAGCCGGCGCAGTCCCCTAACAGAAATACCCCGTAAACCTCGAAAACCCCTTGACGCACTAATCGCAGCATCGCCCCGGATGACGCTGGACATTACGCTGCCCAAAGGCTAAAAATAGCGGCAAAGAATCGCTTTTGTCACACGTTTTTGGAGATGCCTTTTCATGACAAGACCGGCGGCGATAATACGTTCGACGTTAGCAGCAGTCATTTTTGCTTTCTCCGCATCCGTTTTGCAGGCGCACACCGTTCTCGTAGAAGCCGAAAGTTTCGGCAATCTCGGCGGGTGGCTCATCGACCAGCAGTTCGCCGACCAGACCGGTTCGCCCTTCCTCCTCGCACACGGCCTGGGAACGCCCGTCGAAGACGCAGCGACAAAAATACAACTGCCCCAGGCCGGCAAATATCGAGTCTTCGTCAGAACCCGCGACTGGGTCGCGCCATGGAACGCGCCCGGCGCGCCGGGCAGATTCCAACTGCTCATCGACGGCAAAGCCCTGCCTACCACCTTCGGCACCGAAGGCGCGCTCTGGCACTGGCAGGACGGCGGCGCCGTCGATATCCCCAATCCTAACGTCACCATTGCACTGCACGACCTGGCAGGCTTCGACGGCAGATGCGATGCGATCCTGCTGGCCTCCGACCCGGATTTCACCCCGCCAAACAACGAGACCCTCCCGGCCCTCCGAAGAAAGCTGCTCGGCCTCGCCGACGAGCCGCAAGACGCAGGAGCATTCGACCTCGTCGTCGTGGGAGGAGGAATCGCAGGGACATGCTCGGCAATCACTGCCGCCAGGCTCGGATGCAAAGTCGCCCTAATTCAGGACCGCCCCGTCCTCGGAGGCAACAATTCCTCCGAAGTCCGCGTCCACCTCAACGGCCGGATCAACCTGCCCCCCTACCCGGCCCTGGGCGACGTCGTAAAGGAAATAGACCCCGGCTTCCAGGGCAACGCCAGGCCCGCAGCGTACTACGACGACGAAAAGAAGCTCCGAGTCGTCCGCGACGAGAAGAATCTGCACCTCTTCCTCAGCACCCGCGCCTGCAACGTCGAAAAGCAAGGCGACCGCATCACCGCAGTAATCGCAAACGACATCCGCACCTCGAAGCAACTGCGATTCGAAGGCAAATACTTCGCCGACTGCACAGGCGACGGAACCCTCGGATTCCTCGCAGGAGCCGACTTTCGCATGGGAAGAGAGAGCAAAGCCGAGACCGGTGAGGCCCTCGCGCCAGAAACGCCCGACAAAATGACGATGGGCGCCTCGGTCCAGTGGTACTCCTCCGCGACCGACAGAAGCGCCGCCTTCCCCGATTGCCCATGGGCGCTGCAGTTCGACGAAGAAACCTGTCACTACCTCACGCGAGGAGACTGGAACTGGGAAACCGGCCTCAACCGAAACCAGATAACCGAATTCGAATTCATCCGCGACTACGCCCTGCGAGCCGCATTCGGAAACTGGGCCTACCTCAAGAATAAAAGCGCCCGAACCTCCGAATACGCCGGCAGAAAACTCGACTGGGTCGCTTACGTCGCGGGAAAACGCGAATCCCGCAGGCTCCTCGGCGACGTAATCCTCCGGCAGCAGGATATCGAAGGAAGAAAAATCTTCCCCGACGCATTCGTAACCACTACCTGGACAATCGACCTGCACTACCCCGACCCCGAAAACACGAAGCACTTCCCCGGCGAGGAATTCCGCTCAATAGCCAAGCACGTCCAGATAAAGCCTTACCCGATCCCCTATCGCTGCTTCTACTCCCGAAACATCGAGAATCTCTTCATGGCAGGCCGTGACATTAGCGTCACGCACGTCGCCCTCGGAACGGTCCGCGTCATGCGGACCTGCGGAATGATGGGCGAAGTCATCGGAATGGCCGCGTCGCTCTGCAAAGAGCATGACACGACCCCGCGAGGCGTCTATGAGAACCATCTCGACGAATTGAAGAAACTCGCCAAACAAGGAGCCGGCAAGCCCATCGACCGCGATGACCACGACTTCAAAGTCGCACTCGAAAACGGCAGACTCGCAAACGAAGGTCTCCGCCGATGCCGAAAATTCGTCTCAGGCTGGTTAAGCCACGCAGACCCCAAAACAGGCCTCATACCGAGAAACCTCACAAGCAACAAGGACATCTGGAACGCACAGGACTCCGCAGCAGACAACTACCCCTTCATGGTCCTGGCCGCCGCCGTCACCGACCGCCCGCTCTTCGACGGAACAATGCTCGACATGCTCAAAACCGAAACCGAACTCACCTCCAGAATCGGCGCAATGCCCGACACCTTCTCTTTCACGAAGCAGGCCTTCGCCGACGAAACGCCCGACCTGAATCGAATCATCTTCGGCGCAAGCGAGTACGTCAAGGACGGTCTGCTGCCCCTTACCGAGTGGCTCGGCCAAAGCCCCTGGTCCGAACGAATGATCGCAATACTCGACGACATATGGAACCACGCCCCCGTCGATACCCCCTTCGGAAAAATCCCCTCCACCAGCCGGGAGGTCAACGGCGAAATGCTCCAGACCCTCTCCAGGGTCTATTACATGACCGGCGAAAGCAAATACCTCGACTGGGCCGTTCGCCTCGGCGACTATTACCTCCTCGCCGACCGCCACCCAACCCGCCACTCCGACGCACTTCGCCTTCGCGACCACGGCTGCGAAATCCTCTCAGGACTCTGCGAGCTCTACGCCGCCGTCGCCTTCGCAAGACCAGAAAAGAAAAAGGAATACCGCCGGCCGATCCACGAAATGCTCGACCGCGTCCTCGAAGTCGGCAGAAACGACCACGGCCTCTTCTACAACTCGATAAACCCCAAAACCGGCGACCACGACAAAGCCCTCGCCGATACCTGGGGTTACAACCTAAACGGATTCTACACCGTATTCCTAATCGACCGAACCGAAGCGTACAGGCAGGCCGTCCTCAAGGCCCTGGCCAATATCAACGACCACTACAAAAACTACGACTGGGAGTCCGGCAGCGCCGACGGATACGCCGACGCAATCGAATCGGCACTGAACCTGTACAATCGCGAGCCCGTCGATTCCGCCGCTCAGTGGATCGACACCCAGACAAAAAAAATGTGGGCGATTCAGAAACCCGACGGCGTCATCGAGGGCTGGCACGGCGACGGAAACTTCGCAAGGACCACAATAATGTACTGCCTGTGGAAGACCGCAGGCCTCACAATCCAGCCATGGAGAGACGACGTCGTATTCGGCGCCGTCCTCGAACCGGGCACGCTCAAAATCGCAATCCGCGCCGATAAGGACTGGAAAGGCAAGCTCATCTTCGACGCCCCCAGGCACGCCGCCGTTATGCACCTGCCCCTCGACTGGCCGCGAATCAATCAGTTCCCCGAATGGTTCACAGCCCACGGCGAAAAGAGATTCGACCTCTACGACCTCACCGCCAGCACTAAAAAGACCCTCACCGGCGACAAGCTTACCGCAGGACTCGAACTCACCCTCGCCGCCAAAGAGGAAAAACACCTGCTGATCAAGTACTGACCGCCCCTGCCCCAGGGGATGACTTCTGCCTTGTCATTCCGAGCGCCGCCTGCCCCTGAGGGGCCGAGGAATCTGTTAAAATTCCCTCTTCCGTCTCTTTCGAATTTCGCATTTCGTGCTTTGAGTTTCTATTACGGTAGGGTGTGCAT
>JAFGCD010000033.1 GCA_016932835.1 Sedimentisphaerales bacterium | reverse complement strand
CGGCGATTTCCGCATAGAAGGCGATCTTTAGCGGGCTTGCAGCCCGCCTCCAAAGCTACCGCCTTCCAGGCGGTAGTAGTTTACTTCTCGGTCCTGAGCGGCCGGTGACTGAATAATGAGGCTATCCGGTCGGCCATTGTGGCCGCCCGGTTTTCATTTGTGAATCCCGGAATTTATGAACTGCGAATATTTGGATGACTTAATTGGGGTCTCGATAGACGCCGACCAGGGTGTTTTCCCTCAAAAAAACCTTTGATAAACCTTGTCTGCTCGACGAATGTACAGTATGATTTACAGTACTTTGCTCGGCAGAGCATGCCCGGTAAAAGTTAGTTCCACTATTTTTTTGATGCAGCAGAATATGTAAACAACGTTTTGGCAGGAGCACTTATGGACGAAATAAAGATCACACTGAAGGAAAAGGACATACCCAAACAGTGGTATAATCTCGCCGCTGATTTGCCGACTCCCCTGCTTCCTCCGCTCGGCCCCGACGGCAAGCCCATCGGGCCGGAGATGCTCGCGCCGGTGTTTCCGATGAATTTGATCGAGCAGGAGGTCAGCACCGAGCGCTGGATCGACATACCTGAAGAGATTCTGGACCTTCTCTACCGTTGGCGGCCCTCGCCTTTGAGACGTGCGGTTTATCTTGAGAGATATTTAGATACGCCGGCTAAAATCTATTTCAAGGACGAGAGCGTTAGTCCGCCCGGCAGCCACAAGCCCAATACCGCGGTGGCTCAGGCATGGTATAACAAACAGTTCGGTATCGAGCGTTTGACGACGGAGACCGGCGCCGGCCAGTGGGGCTCGGCTCTGGCGTTTGCGTGCAAGCTCGTCGGTCTGGAGTGTAAGGTTTTCATGGTTCGAATCAGCTTCGACCAAAAACCTTTCCGCAAGCTGATGATGCAGACCTGGGGCGCCAATTGTGTCGGCAGTCCGAGCGACGAAACCAATGCAGGCAGGAAGGTGCTCGCGGAGATGCCCGATACGCCGGGCAGCCTGGGCATAGCAATCAGCGAGGCGATTGAGCAAGCAGTCACCGACAGTTCGGGCAAGACGCGATATTCTCTGGGCAGTGTGCTCAATCACGTTTTGCTGCATCAGACGGTCATCGGGCTCGAAGCGAAGAAGCAGCTCAAGATGATCGGCATTGACAAACCTGATATTATAATCGGTTGTGCCGGCGGGGGGAGCAATTTCGCCGGTCTTTCGTTCCCGTTTGTCGCCGACAAGATAAACGGCGCCGATATCACGATCGTTCCGGTCGAGCCGACGGCTTGTCCGACGATGACCCGCGCTCCGTTCGTCTATGACTTCGGTGATACGGCATGCACGACGCCGCTTCTGGCAATGCACTCGCTGGGGCACGCGTTTATTCCTCCGCCCATTCATGCAGGTGGATTGAGGTATCACGGGATGGCGCCGCTTATCTGCCAGGGAATAGTCGAGGGTCTTCTTGAGCCCAGGGCGTATCACCAGATAGAGTCGTACGAGGCAGCCGTTACCTGGGCGAGAACGGAAGGATTCATACCGGCGCCGGAGACGAGCCAGGCGCTGGCGGCGGTTGTCGATGAAGCGAAGAAGGCCAAAGAAGAAGGAAAAGAGAAGGTTATACTGTTCAACTACAGCGGGCACGGCCTGATGGACCTGACGGGGTACGATGCGTATCTCTCAGGCAAGCTTATCGAGTATGAACTGCCCGAAGAGGAACTGCAGAAGTACCTGGCCGATCTCGAAAAGCTGCCCAAAGCAGAGATGCGGAAAAGCGGCAAATGGTAGCATGGACGCTGAGCCTGTGTGGTCGGCAAATTTGTTCTTAACAGAAGAGAATGATTTTTTTTGTGAAAGGATTAGCATGAAAAATTATGTCTTGTTTATGGTGCTTGTGTCTCTCCTTGGGACCACCGTTGCCTGCGGCGGCGGCGGTGATGGGCAACTCCATGGAACGCTCGATTTGACGTATGTGAGCAGGTACATCTGGCGCGGCTATGATGCCTATGCGAACAACCACAGTGCTTTTCAGCCGAGCCTCGATCTCGACCTGTTTGGGACGGGCTTCGGATTTACGACGTGGTGGTCGCGGGCCAACGGCTCCGGCTTCGAGAAGAGCGAGTGGCTGACCTTTACTCCATACTACCGCAATCGCCTGTTCGCCGACACGTCGTATGTGACGAACTACAAAATCGGATATACGTACTTTGCGTATCCAGATGCTCAGCGCAGAGGCGCCAATCCAGGTACGGGCCACGCACAGGAAGTATTCGGCATGTTCCAGTGGCCGAAGCTTCTTCCGGGCGGACTGGTTCCGAGCTATGCTGTATTCGCATATTGGCCGTCTGAACACAGTGCGCTGAATCGTAACAATGGCGGCTGGGCGCATGTCTTCGGCCTGAACTACGACATTATGATTCCGGCCTTGCTGTCCGACGGACCGGACCAGCCTGTCCATCTCGGTTTCCATACCGTGTATAACGACAGTGTCGGGCCTGCCGGGAGACTAGCCGATCACGATTGGTCACATGGTGTTTTTAGTATCTCGACTGATTTTCAGCCTTCGGATAACGTGCGAATCACGCCGGGATTCCATTACCAGTCCTCGTGGGATGATTCGATCAATACATCCGATGAATACTGGACAAGCCTCAGTCTGGCGTACTCGTTCTGACAGGCGAAATTTGCAGAGTTGATATTATCAAGGGCCGGTGCTTATTGTTCCGGCCCTTCTTTTTGGATTGCGCAAAGGCATTTGCAGTATTCGCTTTTTTCGCTTGGGTGCCTTGGCCGATAGAGACATATGCTGGTACTGGTCAACACAAACAGGATGTCGCCGCCTATCGGGCCGCTTGGTCTGGATTACGTAGCCGGCTCTGCCGCACAGGCCGGAATCGATGTCGAGTTGTTGGATCTGTGCAGGGCCGACGATTCGGATAAGGCGATGGAGAGTTGCTTTTCCCGCTGTGGTGTTGAGCTTATCGGCATTTCGTTCCGGAATTCCGATGACTGCATGTGGCCGAGCGGCGATTGGTTCATCGGGGAACTCAAGCGGACGGTGGGGCGAATACGAGAATTGAACGATGCGCCGATAGTGGTTGGGGGCGTTGGTTTCTCAGTATTTGCGAAGCCGATTATCGAGTGCACCGGTGTCGATTTCGGGATACGCGGTGACGGCGAGCAGGCCGTGGTCGAGCTTGTTCGCCAGTTGCGGGGGGGGCGCGACTTTGCGAAGGTTCCGGGGCTGTTGTGGCAGAGCGACGACGGAATTGCGGCAAATCCGCCGAGTTGGCCGCAGCGACTTTGCGTACCTACCGGGCGCGACTTCGTGGATAATCCGTGGTATTTCGAACGGGGCGGCCAGTGTGGCATTGAAACCAAGCGAGGCTGCAGTCTAAACTGTATCTACTGCGCCGATGCAATTGCCAAAGGAAGCGTTTCCAGGCTCCGCGAACCGTCCGAGGTCGCCGACGAGGTGGAATTTTTACTGGCCCAGGGTGTCGACGTTCTGCATACCTGCGATTCGGAGTTCAACATTCCCGGCGAGCATGCGCTGGCGGTGTGCGATGAGTTGATCAGGCGAGGTCTTGGCGGCAAGGCTCGCTGGTACACTTATATGACGCCGCAGCCGTTCAATGCCGAGATGGCCTCGAAACTGGCGCGGGCCGGATGTGTCGGCATCAATTTCACAGGTGATTCGGCTTGCAGCCTGATGCTGCGAACTTACTGCAAAGGTCACACGGCCGAAGACCTTGCTTCGGCTGTAAAGCTCTGCCGGGCGAACGGCATGGCTGTCATGATAGATCTGCTTCTGGGCGGGCCGGGGGAGACAGCCCAGACTGTTCGACAAACGATCGATTTCATCAAGCGGATCAATCCCGACTGCGCCGGGGCAACGCTTGGGGTTCGGCTGTATCCGGGCACGGGCATCAGCGAGACTGTCAGCAGGCAGATCGCAGCGGGCGACGACAGCGGAATCCATCGCCGGTATGACGGCCCTGTTGATCTGTTCAAACCGACTTTCTACATCTCGCCGTCTCTCGGCGATGACCCAGCCGGTCTTGTCACCGAACTGATTGGGGGCGATAAGCGGTTCTTCACTTCAGCCAAGAGCGATGAGCCGGAGCCGCGCGACGAGCCGGCGGGGTACAACTACAACGAGAACAGGGTCCTTGTCGAGGCCATCCGCAACGGCGCCCGCGGAGCATACTGGGACATTCTTCGCCGACTTAATACCTGAGAAGCCTTTCATTCGCATTTTGCCGCCATAACAGGGTAGCCATCTATCCGGCAAAAACCGAAGGTTGAGAAGTGTTTGAGTACACGCGAAGTAATTGATTGCGGAGATGTGTATGTTTTTGCTTTTAGTCTCGCCTCGTTTCGGAGCTTTTTGTGCATATCTCTGATTCCTGCAAACAGGCCTCCGTTTTGCGGATATTTGTGCTTGACATTTTGCTTCGACTCGACTATACTGCCATTTTATGTTGATGAACGGGCCTTTCAGCACGGAAGGTTGTACGTCGGATCCCGAACAGCATTGCCGGGATGGGCGTATAGGCGTTCAAAAGGGTGCGGTCCTTAGGCGCTGAGGAGTTCTTGGGTGTGTGGAAGATGAGTGGGAAATTCAAGATACTGCCGGCTGTTTTGTTGATGTTGGCTGTAGTTTCCAGTGCGTCCGCGAAGCTGATTCATGTGGATGCCGATTATCACCCTCCCGGCACGGATATCAGCGACGCTTTTGCCGGCGTCAAAATGGAAACATATTATGACTACGGCACAGTCGTAGGCGGTGTCTATTCTCGCCGCGCGTTCGATCCGGTATTGGCCAGTACGGGGACGAATGTTTTCGGTCACGCCGTGACGGGAGCCGATATGTATGGCAGGCCGTTAAACGAAACGTGGGTGTTTCCGCAGACCATGCTTGTTGTGCAATTCTACGACCCGGCTGATTGGGTCGCATTGGATATCGTAGGCGACAATCTTGACGGTAGCGGTGACAGGGCCGGTGTGGATGTGTACGATGCCGACCTGAATCTGATCGAGTGGGCTGAAACGCCTATTATGGATTACGCTGAATTCGCCAGGATCAATATCAGTCGGGATTCGTTCGACATAGCTTTTGTTGTTGTATCCGGGGCCAACGGCGCAGTTTACATCGACAATTTGCAGGCCAATGTCGTACCCGAACCGGTGACGTTTTTACTGTTCGGTCTGGGCGGGCTTTTTCTGAGGAAAGGCGGCGGAGTACGGCGGCAAGCTTAAAAAGGCGGCAATTCGTGACTTTCGGCTGCGTGACAGTATGAAAAAAGCAGCCTCCGGTTTGTTCGAAGGCTGCCGCATCGCTTTATCGTATATCCGGGGAAAGAAATTTGTTGATATGCTATTTCTTATCCTTTAATCCCGCTGCTTTTCGCAGTTCGTTGACCATATCTGTCTTTTCCCAGGTGAAATCAGCTCCCTTTCTGCCGAAGTGTCCGCCGTGCGAGGTTTGCGCGAAGATCGGCCGGGCGAGCTTCAGGTGGCTTATCATCTGCTTGGGCGTCAGCGGGAATATATCTCTGACGATTTGGCTGAGTCGGCCTTCGCAGATTTTGCCTGTTCCTTCGGTGTCCACCAGGATGCTGATAGGCTCTGCGACGCCGATGGCGTATGACAATTGCACCTCACAGGCGTCGGCCAGGCCGGCCGCGACGATGTTCTTGGCGACATATCGGGCCATGTAGCTTGCGGTTCTATCGACCTTGGTGGGGTCTTTGCCGCTGAAGGCCCCGCCGCCGTGGCTCCCTCTGCCGCCGTATGTATCGACGATAATCTTTCTGCCTGTTAGCCCGCAGTCACCCTTGGGGCCGCCGACCACGAATCGACCGGTCGGATTGATATGGTAGATCGTGTTCTTATCGATCAGACGCTTGGGCAGGACCGGAAGGACAACCTTCTCGATTAACTGCCTGCGCAGCTTTTTGTAGGCGATGTCCGGTGAATGCTGCGTCGAGACGACAACGGTGTGAATGCGTTTGGGCTTGCCGTTCTCATATTCTACGGTAACCTGGCTCTTGCCGTCGGGTCGCAGCCATGGCAGTCTGTTGCTTTGTCGGACCTTTTCGAGCCTGGTTGTCAGTGCGTGCGCCAAGTGAATCGGCATGGGCATCAGGGCCGGTGTCTCCTTACAGGCGAATCCGAACATCAATCCCTGGTCACCTGCACCCTGCTCCTTGTGCAGGCCCGTACCTTCCGTCACGCCCTGTGAGATATCCGGGCTTTGGTGGTCGAGAGTGACCATGACCGCACAATTTTCATAGTCGAAGCCGATGTGCGGGTCGGTGTAGCCGATGTCTTTTATGGTCTGGCGAACAACACCGGGAACGTCAACGATTGCTTTTGTTGTTATCTCGCCTGCTACTACTACTACCCCTGTAGTCACCAGAGTCTCGCAGGCGACCCTGCTTTTAGGGTCCTGTGCGAGCATCGCATCGAGAATTGAATCTGATATGCGGTCGGCGACTTTGTCCGGATGGCCCGTAGTCACGGATTCACTCGTGAAAAGATACCGCTCTTTGCCTGAGAGCTTGCTCTTGCTGGTCGATTTTTTTACCATTTGCCACCTAATCCTTAAACATTTTCTTATTCCTTGTCTTCGGCCTGCCGGCCTATGATCCATCGTTGATTGTCCAATTGTAACCCATAAACTGGATGGTGTAATTACCTATTTCGAGGAAAGACTTCACCTCTTCGGAGACATAATTAGTTATGAAATTCAGCACCGCTCGCGTCTCAGGCTCTTTGGCCTTGAATTTTCTGTCTATGCCGTACTTGCTTACGAACTCCTTGCCGTATTGGGTCTTCTGGAATATCGCCGAGAGATAGACCTTGCCCTTCTCCTTGTCCACTTTGAATGCCAGAGGGTTCGCGAGATATTTTCGTGCCTGCTTGTCCAGTTGTTCGTTGAGCTTGTAACCGTAGTAAGGCTCATTCGAAAGCGGCGGACCGGAGAGGCTTGCGCGAGTCAGGGCCAGGAATATCCGGGGGTCGTCGAACTTCTTGCGGAAGAATCGCTTCTCGATCTCGGATAGGGTAAAGACCTCGTCCATCACGAGGAATTTGAACCGCGTCCATATTCCGTCGATATGCCTGATGCTGTCGGGGCCCCAGAGGACGGCGTGGAATCGCGAAAGCGGCTCGATCGGGTACTTCTCGGTAATTATGTTGAGCATCTTGAGGTTGTATGCATTTATCCAGAAGGCAATCTTGTCCTCTTCGCTCCAGGATTCATACACGTTGGGGTCGAGGGTGTTGAATTCGTCAAGCACCGCGTTCAGATCCGGTCTTTTACGCCGGAGCATCCTGTAGTTGACCATCCCCTTCTCATCAACGAACGTCTTGAGTATCTCGGCGCATTTATCGTGAAAGGATGCGATTGGCTCGACATTAGGATCGTTGGGTTCGGTTGCGGTGATGCTCACGTCGTTTATGTCAGGGGTGTTCGGCTCGACGATTGGCGTTCCGATGTCGTTTGCATCGGGGATATTCGGTTTGGCGACCGTCGTTTCGATGTCGTTTGCGTCAGGTATATTCGGCTCGACGTCGCCGGGCTCGGTTTGATTCGGCTCAGTTGTATTCACCGTGGTGTCGTTGGGCTCGCTCGCTACGAACTCGGTGTTGTTTGGCTCGTTTTGTCGGGGTGAAGCCTCCTCTCCGGCGGAAGGAACATCATTTACATCTTGCTGCGGCTCTGCCGGTTCGTCAGGTTCGGATTCAACGGCAATAGTCTGGTCAGGCCATATGTCAGTGGTTACCGAAAGGTTGACAGGAGCCTTGGGGTGCTCAAATGGCGGAGTTTCTTCTGCTTCGGCTGTTGAACGAGAACAGCCGGCGACGAAGATCAATACCACCAGCAGGACTGTAACCACATCAAGACGTTTGATCATTCTCATCTTCCAATAAACAACTGCGTTACTCCTCAGTCAGAAGAATCGACTATTGTGCATATCAACATACGATATTCCGCGATGAATTGCAACGATTTGTTGTCCCCTATTATTGTGTTTCCCCGCGTTTCGAGACTATTTGTGGAAGTGCAATGCCCGACCATATCCGTCGTAGGGGGGGTATTCAGCCTTTCAAGACCGCCAGCGGGACCATTCGAGCCACAGGCCTGGCCCATCCGCATTTGACTACGATCCTGACGACCTCCTCGATGTCTTTATAGGCGTCCGGCGCCTCCTCCTTTATCCTGCTTCTGTTGCCGGTAATCAGCCTTATTCCCTCCATACTGCGTTTGAATTGTTCGTCGCTGATTCTTCCGGGCGTCACGATTGCCCCTCTGCGTGCCTTTCCCAGGGCGGCCGAGCGGCTCATTACCCTGCCTGCACCGTGGTTCACAGATGCCAGCGATTCCTCGGAATTACCTGTTCCCGCCAGGAGGAAACTGGCAGTACCCATCGAGCCGGGCGTAATGATTGGCTGGCCTGTACCGGAGAAGGCGGTTCCTTCCATTTGCCGCGGGCCGAAGGCTCGCGTCGTGCCCTTACGGTGCACCCAGAGCCGCTTGCCTGCGTGTTCCTCGAATTTGGCCATGTTGTGTGTAACGTCGTACACCAGCGGCAGCGGCGTCGGCCCGAACATGTAATTGAAGCATCGCCTGACCAGCAGAGCCATTATGTGGCGGTTGGCAAAGGCGAAGTTCGCCGCGGCTCCCATGGCGTTGATATACGCCTTGCCGTCCCTGCTGTCGGCGGGCAGGTATGCGAGCATCTTCCTGCGGTCTGCGTTCTCCGGCCGTCGGGCGGCTGTATCCATATACTGATCGGCGATTTCATAGCCGAATCTGCGCGAGCCGGAGTGTATCATTACGACTATCTGGTTTTCAAAAAGGCCGAGCTTCTTTGCCGTATCCCGGTCGAATACCTTCTGAACGTGCTGTATCTCGATGAAGTGATTCCCGCCGCCGAGTGTCCCGAGTTGTCCTGAGCCTTTTTGTATTGCGGACTTCGGCACCGCGCCAAAGTCTGCGGGCAGGCAGCCGTTGTCCTCGATTCGCGCCGCGTCTTGTGCAAACTCATCGGTGCCGAAGGCGTCCCAGGCCCGATGACCGCTTCTCTGCGCCAATGCGGGTATCGCGCCGACGCCTTCATGAATGACGGTTTCAAGCCCGGCCCGATCCAGCGGCAGGTTCGATTTGCCCTCGCCCAGCGGGATTTCGCGGGCAATATCGGCAGCTATCTTGTCGGTGTCAATCTCGCCCTTCGAGAAAGGGGTGCGCAGAAGCCGCATCCCGCAGTTGATGTCGTAGCCGACCGCCGGCGGCATGATGGCATTGTCCATCCCCAGCACCGCTCCGATAGGAATGCCGAAGCCCACGTGAATATCAGCCGTGGCCACCACTTTCCTCGCCGGCGGCAGAGAGGCGGCGTCGCAAAGCTGGCGGACGGCGTCGGGTTCGAGATTGATCTTATCCGATGCGAAAATGGTTGCATCGGTCACCATCCGGCCTCGCTGTTCGATTCGCAGCCGAAACGGGTCAATCCGAACGGGTTTTGGCGATGGTTCACTCATGAATATACCCTGAACGAACAATCTCCATTTGTCAACAATTTTGCATCCTGCATTTGCCGGGGTCACGACGTATCGAATTTGTTTTGTGCGTGTGCAGACCGGCATTCGTCGGCTTGAGCGTATCGGCAGGGGGGTAAATTCGCTTGACAAAGACACCCGCCGCCGTTAATCTGGGTAGTATCAAATGCCGATACTGCATAAGCGGTCCATGAGGCCGGAACACAGCGACTTTTTTGGGATAATGACGAAATGAAGGCGATTTACGTTGCTCTGGCAATGCTCTTTTCTCTAACAGCCGCTTCGAGTTCCAAAGCTGTCGATACGACGGCGATTGATGCGGTTCGAAAAAAGGAAGTGCTTGCCCAGCAGGATTTGCAGATTATCGACGGTTTCTGGGCCGCCGGCGTCGAGGAACTGGTCAGAACCCGCGAATTCACCGATATAGCCAGGCTTCGCACAATCCTTCTGAGCAGGCAGAGCACTCAAAAGCAATACGCTCAGCAGTTTTCCGCCTCCGCCCTGACGCATATCACCTCCGGCCTTAGACTGGCTTCGACCTTGCCGCCCGAGGTCAGGGTCAAAGTAACGATGAACCTGTTGATTCTGATTGACGGCCTGGCCGACCTCAGGCTGGTCAACCTCTCGGCTGCAAGTCTCGCAAACCGCAGTCCGGTTGTTCGCTACTGGGCGGTTCATTCGCTTACGAATCCCCGCATAATAGCGCAACTGAGCGCCGGCGGCGCGGCGGGGGCGCAGCGGGCGCGGGTTATTGCCGAGAAGCTCGAAGAACTTGTCGGGGCCGGCGAACCTGAGATACTGGCCCTGATACTGCAATTCGCAGACGGCGTTAAGATTTCACAGACCGAGGAACTGCTGCTGAAGATTGCAGATGAGCGTATCAGGCAGTATGCCGCCTGGAAGGTGAAATACGAGCTTTTAGACAGCACCGTTTTGAACCTGCTGAGCGATAAGATGATTGCCGGCAGCACGAAGACTTCGGCGGTGGCCTACCGTTTTGCACAGTTGTATTCATGCGCGTTCCAGAGGTATATCGTGGGGCAGAGCATTCTCAGCGACGTGCAGAAGGGGCATCTGGCGTCGGTGCTGGTCGGCACCGAGGCAAACTGCATCGTCAAGCTTCTGGGCGCCCCGCAGTCAACGATCAAAAGGGCCATCGAACGCGGTGACGCCGCAGCCTTATCCGCCGAGCACAACAAGCTCCTCGGCGTCGATACCAAAGCCGGCGCGTTGGCCGCGAAGGTTAACTTCGTTTACGGCCCCGATGCGTCGGGAAAGAGCCGCAACGCCCCGTTTTCCCTGCCCATGCCCAAAAATCTAAGCCCTCAGAAGTAGCCTCGCCGCCGAGGCCCGCAGGCCGAAATACGCTTTACGCCTGCCACTCAGGGGATTCACGCTTCACGCACAACTAACGCGGTTAATTCTCCATAATTTTCCCAAAAAGACCATTGCTTGATGTCCCCTCGCGACGGTAGAATTACCACATCGAGAGTTGACAACGGCAGAGATTCGCACCGATTTGTATCAAGACTGCCGGGTATTTATCTGCCTGCCTGTGCCTTGGGTATAAGGCCTGCGACGGAAGTTGTTTTGACAATCCAGGAGTGAACGGATTTGGATATAGTGAATTAAGAAGCAGCAGAGGACGCAGAGGTTTTTGGCTAAGATGACAGGCTAAGAAATTAGATGGAAATTGGGATCTATATAATCAATAGCTGTCTTTTAAAGGGATAGATGACATGGCAACAAAATGGGAAAAGATTAGTGATCAGGCAATTAAGATCCTCAAAGATAATCCTGATGGTCTGCGATATTCCGAACTTGTCAAGGCTCTGTTTGAACACTTCGGCAATATCCCAGTGAATACAATCCATGGAACCGTATGGAATCTCCATTCTCGGTGTCCCAAAAGGGTCTATAAACCATCTCGAGGCTTATTTCGGCTCGTCAAATTTCGTTCGCCACAAACGGATCAGTTAGAAGAGAAGCTTATACCTAAACAGCCAAGGCAAATCAAAGAAGAGGATTTTTACGGTCCTTTCGCTGATTGGCTGGTAAACGAATTAGAGGAATGCACAAAAGCAATAAGACTTGGTGGGAATCGCTTCAAGGATAAATGGGGAACTCCAGACGTAATTGGGAAGAAGGAGTCTATGCGAAGCGATATAATCCAAAGTTCTATTGAAATCATATCAGCGGAAATAAAGACAGAAGTGAATCAGTTGGTCACAGCCTTTGGCCAGGCATGTTCATATCGCTTGTTTAGCCATAAATCATATCTGGTAGTTCCTAAACACTCGTCTCAGGAAGAGATCGCGCGGTTGGATTCTCTGTGTATAGTGTTTGGTATTGGATTGATTCTTTTTAATTCATCTTCTCCCGATAACCCTCAATTCAATATTAGAGTTCGTCCTACGAAACAGGAACCGGATATGTTCTATGTAAATAAGTATATGAAATATGTTGAGAAAGAACTGTTTACATGAGAGGGTTCTGGTAACTCAGTTGAAGTTCGGGATTGCAGCCATAGATCGAGGTGTTGCGCAGTTGCGGAATGGCTTTTGTGAAAAGGTTTTTGACAATTCTTTTTTCGGGTTTTTTGGTTGTTACAGCCGGGTGTGACGGTTCCGGCGGCGTACAAGGTAATGCGAAGGGAGCGGCCGGAAGGGTCGTGGGAGGATGCGGCGACTGCGGTAGTAAGCGAAGCGACATTAGTAGAGCAGCCCAGAGGCAAGGAGCTGGAATACAGGATAATCGCAGTCAACAAGGCCGGCGAAGGCGAACCGTCAAATACTGCTATGGTAGTCTTGTAGTTATTATCTCATGTGTCTATGAGACACCGATCTGGTGCGGGGCGTCTGTTCAAAGCAATCGCCCCGCACCTTCAATTCTTAAGAACCGCCCCACTCGATTTTACGAGCCTTTATCCGAGCGATTTTTCGCGTGTCGAATAAGCTTGCAATTAAGGCCCTTCATGGGATAATCTTGTGCAGTTATGAAGTGCATTCTATTTTCCTGAGATATGCAGGGCACATCGTGGGGAGTAAGCCGATTGGTGGATTGATATGGCTGTGAGTGGACAACAAGGACCGAAGAACATGCTCAGGCGGACGGCAATGTGGGCCGCGATGGCGATTATCGTGCTATTGTTTTTCCTCTCTGTCTATGGCGCATTTATCGGTCCCGAGCGCGCCAAAAAGTTCTTCAACAGCCCTGTTTTGGGCGTCTATTGGGTGGCGTTTGCCTTGCTGCTGGCAGTTGGGGTTGTGCTGTTTCGCAGGCTGCTTCGAGTGCCCGCTCTTTTGCTCGTGCACGCCGGCTGTATCTTCATCTTAGCCGGGGCGATCTGGGGATCCGAAACCGGACGCATACTCCAGAAAAGGCTTTTTGGAATCGACATAGTCCCGACGGGCCAGATGCAGATATACGAAGGTTATTCGGACAACCGGGTCATACTGGAGGACAACGAGATACGTGAACTGCCGTTCCATGTAAGGCTCAAAGACTTTCGACTTGAATACTACGAGCCTGAACACATCTACATTCAGACCCGGCAAGGCGATGCTGCCTGGGAGTTTCCTGTTGAAGTCGGCGCTGAATATCAATTGGGTTCGGGTTATGGTTCCATAGAGATTCTCAGGGTGTTCGAGAATTTCAGAATAACCATTGACGGTGATAGCAGAGCCATCATTGACGAACCCGGGACCGGAATCAACGCGGCGATTGAAGTACGCATGAAAAAGCCTGACGGTCGGGTATTCACAAGATACGTCTTCGAGCGTTCCCGGGGCAATATCTACCCGGATGCCGAGCTCTATATGAGCTATGACAGGGTCGTCAGCGACTATGTAAGCGAATTGCAGGTGATTCGCGACGGCCAGGTCGTCGCTGAGAAGGATATTGAGGTCAATCATCCTCTGCACTTCGGCGGATACCATTTTTATCAGCATTCCTACGATGCGCAGGCGGCCCAGTACACCGTCTTGATGGTCGGGCCGGACACGGGGCTTAATTCGGTTTATGCGGGATACTTGATGCTGTGCATCGGGGCGTTCTGGCATTTTTGGCTGAGGAAACCGCCGAAATCGGCGCCGGCTGGTTCCGTAGAACAGGATTAAGAAACAGACAAATGGAAATCAAATACACAATTCAAGGCTTACTGATTTATGTTACCATAGCGGCCTATCTGCTTGCGCTGCTTGTGAGCCTGCTGCGCCGACCGAGGGCGGGGCACATACTGTATGTGGCGGGGTTTGTCGTGGCGGTCGTTTCCTTCAGCTATCGCTGGTATCACGTTAGGCACGTTCCCATGCAGAATCTATTCGAGGTATTTCTGTGTCTGGGAATGATATATCCGGTTTCGGTTTTCTGCCGGCGAGTTCTGCATATAGGGGGGCGTTCGGCTGATATGCTTATAGGCGCGGTCGTGCTCGTTCCCGCCGGCTTCTTCTTCAACGCCGAACCGCAAAAACTTCCGCCCGCTTTGCAGAGCTGGCTGTTCGCGCCGCACGTCGCGGTCTATATGATCTCGTACATCTTCATGGCCAAGGCCGCCTCTCACGCGCTTTGGCAGTTGGCCGGCAGGGGCCCGAGAGACGATGGGAATCTACTCCCTCCCGAAGAGGCGACCTACAGGCTAATCTGTATCGGCTTTCCATTGCTGACTTTAGGGCTCGTTCTTGGGAGTGTCTGGGGTAAACTCGCCTGGGGCGATTACTGGGGTTGGGACCCGAAAGAACTTTGGTCCCTCGCATCGTGGCTGGTTTACGTAGGATATCTGCATTATCGTTATATGTTCGGGAAGAGGCATCCTCGCGTCAACAGCTTCTGGGCAATTACAGGTGTAGTGGTCATCGTCGTGACGCTACTCTGGGTGAATCTTTCGCGGCTCTTCGCGGGCCTCCACAGCTACGGCTCGGGCTGATTGTTCGCGCCTTGGCCAAGAGGAGTTGCCGTGTGTCATGCATTGTTGCTCGAGCTTAATCGGCGAGCTTTGGATATTATTGTATCTCAATCAGGCATTTGGAATACTTCGCCTGCCCGTTTGATTTCCTCTTGCTCTGCCGCATCAATGCCGATTTCTTCATCCGACAGATAGCAGGCCGGGTCGGGCGCCCAGGGATCGTTGTAGTGAAGGTCGGCTCGGACCCTGAGGCTACCGCCACAGGCATCGAAGAACCTGCACAGTCTGCATCGACCTTTGATGTGTGCCCTGCGATTTCTCAGGCCCTTGAGGAGTGGTTCATCAGGATTAGTCCATATCTCGCTGAACGGCCTGTCGTGAACGCTTCCGAGGTCGTAATGTCCCCAGAACTGGTCGGGATGGACATTTCCGTTGTAGTCAATGCAGCCTATTCCCACGCCGCTGCTGTAGAGCCCTCCGCCGTTCCATGTGAGCAGGTTCCAGACGTTGGCGGCGCGCTGCGGGTCCTTTTCGAGGAGCTTCAAGTACAGATAGACTCCGTCAACGTGGTTGTCCACGGTTAGGATGTCGGTTTTTCTTCCGGCTTGCTTGTATTGCTCTGTCTTGGCCAATATCGTTTCAATTGCCGATCTGCTTTGAGCGTGAGTGAGGTCTTCGGTGCTTATCGTTCGGCCCCTGCCGCTGGGGACGAGATGGTAGAAGCAGGCCCTTTCAATGTTCTCTTTCTCGAAGAAATTGAAAAGGGCCTCTAAGTCCTGTACGTTTCTCTGGGTCAGCGTCAATCTCAGACCGATTCGCACTCCGGCGGCCTGGCAGTTCTTTATGCCGGTTACGGCCTTATCGAAAGCGCCTTCGACGGCCCTGAATTTGTCGTTGATCTCGCCTATTCCGTCGAGACTGATGCCGACATATGAGACGCCTGTTTTCTTGATCATGGCCGCCTTTTTCTCGGAAATCAGCGTGCCGTTGGTGGAAATAACCGTCCTGAGGTTCTTGCCGGCGGCGTATTCTATCAGTTCAAAGAGGTCCGGCCGCATCATCGGCTCGCCACCGCTGAAGAGCACCGAAGGGACGCCGAACTGAGCCAGGTCATCCAGGACTTCCTTAGCCTTGTCCGTGGAGATATCCTTGAAGGGTCTGCCGACGCCGCTGTCATTATAGCAGTGGACGCATTTGAGATTACAGGTCCTGGTGATATTCCATACGACAATAGGACGCCTTTCCGACGCCTTCTTGGGTACTACTTCGCCCTGGCGCTCTCCGGAGCCTTTCCTGCCGTACCTGAGCCAGTCGCCCGGCGTTACCTGATCACAATATAGCTTGCTGATGTTTATCATCTAATAATGTGTCGTTCTAAACTATGATTCACTAAGATCCTTCACTTACCGTTTTCGGGTGGTACATATGCGCAGAAAGGCTCTTCAGCCATGTAGTTGCCTGTTGCAGCGTATGCTCTTGCACGACAGCCGCCGCATTGGGTTCTGTATCCGCAGACGCCGCATTTGCCTTGAAGGGCTTCGCTGTCGCGCATTGTCGCGAGGTCCTCATTTGTTCGCCAGATTTCCGCTAAGGCTGTCTTGGTGATGTTGCCGCAATTGACCGGCAGGTATCCGCAGGGGAAGACATCTCCCTGATGGCCCACAAACAGGATTCCAAGCCCGGCCAGGCATCCCTTAGATGCGCCATGCGCCGACCTTCCGGGTACCAAGCCGCCCGGATGTCCTGAGGTCTTACGGGCCTTGTGCAAACCCTGCTGCCGGATTACCCGCTCGTAATGAGGCCCACAGGTTACTTTGACCTGCAATTGTCCCAGGCCGTCGAGCCGGCATATCTTCAGCAGCATTTCTTCGTATTGTTGCGGCGAGAGCATGTCGGTCTCGGCGAGGGTCTGCCCGCAGCCGACCGGCACGAGCATGAATATATGTAGCGCCACCGCGCCGAGTGACCTTGCCAGTTCGTAAACTTCCTCCAATTGGTGTGCGTTGTGCTTGGCCAGCGTAATATTTATCTGAAAGGGCACTTCCTTCTGATGCAGGTGGCCTATTCCTTTGATAGCATCCTCGAACGAGCCTTTCAGTTGGCGCAGTTTATTATGGATCTCCGGCGTCGCCCCATCCAGGCTAATCGATACCCTTGCGATTCCGCTTTTTCTTATTCTCTCGGCCGTAGAAGAATCAATCAGTGTTCCATTGCTTGCCAAGGCTAAGATAAGCCCCGCTTTGCGCGCATGGGCGATAAGGTCGAAGAGGTCGTTTCGGCATAGGGGTTCGCCGCCGGAGAAGACCAGAACCGGCATCATGGGCTGGTCTCGACCTATCTCGGCCAGTTGGTCAATCAGTTTCATTCCCTGTTCGGTGGAAAGGTCCGTTACGACGGCATCGTCATCTTCGATGCGGCGGCAGTGCGCGCAGGCCAAATTGCACTTTATCGTAGTCTCCCAAAACAGGAGCCTCAATATTCGGTCTGAAAATGGGTGTCCGTTCACGACGGTGCATCCTCGTGTTTCTTGTTGTTGTCGGATTCGGAGGATATATCCTCTGCCTGTCGGACGATTGTGTTGAGCAATCTTGCCGCCTCAGCAGGGCCTTGTTCTTTGGCGATCATGTCTGCGTTCTTTATTACGCAGTGCAGCAGTTTATTGACCACGCGGCTGACCATTGCTTCCATAACCTCTTTGCAGGAGGCATCCTGTCTGGGACCGACGAAGAACTTCTCGATCTCGTTATTTCCTATTCTGGCGAACTCCTCTTTCATCTGCCCTATCAGGGGTCCGACATCTTTTGCCCTGAACCATTCCATGAATTCCGAGACATTTTCTGATACGATCTCCATACCTTTTGCGATGTCTCGCTGCCGTGCCTTTCTGTTTTGTTCGGTCACTGCGGAAAGGTCGTCGATGCTGTAGAGGTAGATGTCCTCAAGGTCGTTTACAGCAGGTTCGAAGTTGCGCGGGACCGCAATATCGATAATCAGCAGCATCCCCTTCTTTCGCCTTGCGGCTATCGCTGCGAAGGAGTCTTTGGTGAAGAGGTAATCCTGCACGGAAGCTGAGGCTATAGCTATATTCGCGTCAACGAGCTGTTCATCGAGTTCGGCCCATTCTTTGACCTTTATGCCGTACTCGCGAGCGACTTGCCGGCCTCGTTCCATCGAACGGTTTATCACTGTTATGTCGCGAGTTCCGACGTGAAGAAGGTGCTGAACGATCAGCCGGCCCGTCTCTCCGGCTCCTATCACAACCGCTTTAGCCGAAGAGATGTCGTTGAAAAGCTGGCCGGCCAATTCCACCGCTACTCCGGGAATACTCACTCGGCCGGTTGAGATCGATGTATTTGTGTACACTTTCTTGCTGGTTGCGAAAGCGACGTGAAACAGGCGATTGAGCACCTTGCCCGTGCTCTTGGTCGCGCAGGCCAGGCGATAACTTTCTTTAACCTGCCCGATAATTTGTGCTTCGCCTGCGAGCATGCTGTCCAGACTGGAGGCGACCGTCAGCAGGTGCCTGACGGCGTCGGTGTCCTCGTAGTTGTAGAGGAACTCGGCGAAATCCTCCGATGGAAGGTTGTGGAATTCGGAGAAGAATTCTGTCAGGTCGTTCGCAGTGACATTTTCGGATGTGCAGTACAACTCTACGCGGTTGCATGTCGATATGAGGACAAACTCAGCCTGGCAGTGTCTGGTCTTGAGTTTGGAGAGGGCCTCGGCGGCCTGCGAGGCGTCAAAGGCCAGCTTCTCACGAATCTCGACCGGAGCTGTTTTATGGTTTAATCCTGAAACTGTAATTCTCATATCAATACGTATCCGATTACCCAACTATCCGGCTTATCGCCGGTTAAAAAACGTGCCATGTTCCGCAAAAAAGCAGGGTTCCCACGGCTGCAAAAAGGATCAAAGCGGACGCAATGATTGTTACGTGTGCTATCGTCTTCTTCTTCAACTTAACGGTCCGCCACAACAGCAGGACCAGTCCAACCAGCAGCCAGACGGTTGTGACAAGTACAATTTTGGAGTCGGTGAGCAAATCAAGGGCTGTCATTTTCTGCGATATCGCCAGAGCGGCTCCGGTTGCCAGCCCGAACGTCATCAGTACGAAGCAAGACTTCAGACCCAGCAGGTTAATCTGCTCGAGTTTCTCGATGTTCGGCACTTTGCCAAGGATCGCTGTGACTTCTTTTTGTTTGAGCTTTCGTGTGGCAAAGAGATAAAGCGTGGCGGTTGTAGTGGCCAGCATAAGAGCCGCCCCGCCGAGGATCATTGCGACAGCATGTGCAATCGCCCACGGAGTGGATGCGAATTCGTTTGCCGCAGAAGGCGGCTGGGCGACGGTAGCGGCGAGAAGATTCAAGCTGCAAATCACCCAGACCATTATCGAGCCGAACCATATGTGGCGAATGTGCATACTTAAGAAGAGGTATATGAGGGTGAAAGTTATAGTCAGGACGACCAGGGACTCGAATGTTTCTGTGAGGGGCACAGCCTTTATGGCAGCTGCCCTGGAGATCAGTAAGATCGTTTGAAGGATAGCGGCAATCGTTGCGAGCGGCGCAAGGAAAGGCGAGCACCGCTTGTCTCCGGCGCGTAACTGCAATATTCCGACCACGGCTGCGGCAAGATAGGCGGCTGCGGATGCGGCAAATATAATCAATTCATGTTCCGGCAGATTCAGCATGTTCATCCTTACTCGCCGTTTATTATGTAGGTTGGCGGCGTCTTCTTCAGTTCTCTGAGGGTATCCAATATGCGATAGTCGCTCACGCCACAGGCATCGCTGATCTGCTGTACAATCCGCCTGGTCTCATCGAGCGTCTCTGCATGTACCATAGTATAAAGGTTATAAGGCCAATTCTCTGCAGTTTGCCTTTGGTAAGCATGGCTGACCTGTTTGAAGGCGGCCATTTCTTCCCCTATTCGCTTTATGCGTTCGGGTTCGACCTGCCAGACGACCATAGCGCCGGCTTCGAGCCCTACCTTATAATAGTTTACTATTGCACCAATCCTTCGAATTTTGTGTTGGCGTTTCCATTGCTGCAGGACGGCGAGAATCTGCTTAGTGTCCAGGTCAGCCTGCACAGCCATATCCTTGTACGGAGTCCGGCTTTTGGGCAGTCCACCCTGAAGAATTGCCAGAATCCTGCGTTCTATATGGGATAACCGGTCTTCCATGGTCGAATATGCCCTTGTACTAAAATGAATATGGCGAGGTTCGATATTGCCCCGTAAATGGCTTGGCAACAGGCCAATTTTAACGAATTAGTCGTACCTCTGCAATACTCGATCAGAATTGGTCCGGTCAGGCAGGTCTTGAACGGTTTGGATACGGCTGAATGGTAAGACAGCATAAGGCTCGCGGGGCGAGTAAATGGTAGGGGATTGAGCTGGATGCCGCTCGATTCACGAAAGTTGGGAATCAATCGGTGCCGAGCAATCCGGGCCCGATAAGTGTCGTGCGCCAAAGAAAATTCCGGGGCGAGACAGGTGACGCTCGGGTAGATGTTTTTTTATTTTTTTATTTGCACAGGAATTCCGGCATGATATAATTACATTTTAATCTTAGTATGATTGTGGGCTGGGGTTATTTCCTCTCCTCTCTCCCTCCGCGCCTCAGCCCACATCTTTTTTCCTCCGGTTCGTATTTTTTGGCGGGCTTGTTCTGCGTAGGCTGTTTTGACGGACTGAGGTCTGCAGTAGGAAGACATGTGCCGGGCAAACGAAAAGTCCGGCGATTGCAAATGCATGACGACAGATGCACTACTCCCGGCCGCCGTCGCGGTCTTCTGTTATCCGGATAATTTCTTCATAGACGTTCGGGTCGAAGGCTTTGCCGGCGGGGACGACATCATAGGGGGTGCCGTTCTTGAGGCAGTATTCGATCTTTCTGATGGCGGGACTGAGCACCTCCTTGTAGGTAAGGCCGAATTCGTTCTTTCTGTTTATCGGATAGATGTAGGACCCGAACATGTCGAGCTCCCAGCAGGCGGGCAATGTGTAGCCGTAGGGCAGGACGATGACTGTCTTGGCGCGCTTCATAAGCTTTCGCAACGGAGGTCGGGGATGGGCTTTTGCGTAATCAGTGATCGCACGGGTCAGGGCGAGCTGCTCTGTATAGGGGACATGGTGGTTGTGATCGGATGTCCAGAACCAGATGAATGAAGCTCCCAGGTCATAGGCGAGCTTCATGGAAGGCAGTCTCAAGTCATGTTCGGCATGGCCGTAAATTGACATCCCCCATCTTGCGTTGAGATGTCTGGCCGGCCCGATGATTTGACTATAGTACCACAGGAAAAGGTTTTCCGGCTTGACGGGGATATCCGTGTCGAATTCAGCGTTGATTCGCTGGAGCATTCGTCCTCGGTCGAAATTACCCGGATTTATCTGCCATCGGCATTCCTGCACCAGGCCGTATGGATACGCTTCGAGTTGATACCAGGCGGTGCCGATATAAGTCTCCCAGATGGGCACATCCGGTTCTATCAGTTCGAGATCGCCGAGGTCTATTCCCTTACTGAGCAGCAGATTCTGGTATCCTTTGTTGTTGCGTTTGTTGCGGATCTCGGCCTGGATCATTTTGACCGCGTCGATGGGGGATGCATCCCTGGCGTATTTGCCGGCCAATCGCGAGGCGGGTTCATCGATGAACATCGAAAGGCCTCTGAAGTTGGAGCGAAAGAGTTCTTCGGGGAAGTCGATAGCGGGAGAATATCCCTCGTAGAATACGGGTTTGCGGCATATATATTCGATTTGTTTGTCGGCGGCAGTAAAGTAGTTGAAGCCGGCGTCGATCATTTCGTCGTATTCTTTTTCGGTGAAGCCGATGTAGTTGTAGTTGTCTTTCTCACTTTTTCTGCCTTTGCCGTCGTCGCGGAAATTGCGGCTTGTGCCGATAAGCAGGTCGGGATTGAGTACAAGCCGCATAATGTTCTCTGGGGGCGTAACGACTTGGGCATCAAGTACGTCGCTGCGAATAATCGGATGGCCAAGAAAGACGCCTTTTTCAAAGAGAATCTCGTCGGTTTTTACGGTCGCGTGCGGCAAGAGCTGCCTGGTCAGACTGAACAGCGGCGGCATCGCTCTACCGGTTCGCTGGTTGATGTATTCGACCGGCGATTGTCCGGGTTCCTGAACGATATAGCGGAGCAGGTTAGCTTCTTCGGTTGGTTCATTGGGAAACAGGTTGGCGCCGGTGAGTATCCAAACAACAAAAGGCTTATCGGGGGATTCCGAGGCCTTAGTGCAGGTGATTCTGTGCCAGTTGAGATTGGATTGGTTCTGGTCCGGGGCTATGGCGATTTCAACGCTGCGAATCATTTTGGGGTGAGGATTTGCAGGCAGGACAGCCTTGTAAATTACTCGGACGGGAAGCTCATCTGCCTTGAGGCAGGCAGTTGATATCAGGATAGTCAGTATTATGGCAGTCTTGTGAAAGATCTTCATGTTTGCTCCTGTCTGGCTGTCCGGCCTTTCTGTGTTCAGTATTTCAGTCTTCCGCCTCAATTGAATGGGCCGGCGATAGGCCGAACAATATCTGCGGGACCGATTATATATGTATATATAGCTGTATTCACGGCCTTGGAAAACCGAAAAAAGGTATTAAGGTGCTCAAGACAGGCTGGCAAGCGGTTCACGAGACGGCGTAATTATGCCTGAAGAAGCCTTGACTGTGGAGAGTTGATGTGGTAAATTAACTTAGGGTGGATGAGGACCTGTGGGTATATATGGTAAGTGTAGATTGAATCAGAGTTTGCGGCCTCTCGGACGCAAGGGAGGGCTGATGAAGGTTTTTGACTCTATGAGGAACACATTTGTTGCGCTTGTAGTGGTCGTATCGCTTGTATGCCCTGTATGGTCTGCATGCCCGGAAGGCGATATAACGGGGGATTGCAAGGTCGATTTCGAGGATTTGCAGGCTATGGCTGCGCAGTGGCTGTATCCTGCCGGCGGCGATAGCGAAGCGGATTTGGACGGCATAAACGGCGTTGAATCGCGAGATTTCGCCCTTCTTGCGGGCAAGTGGTATGAGTTGGGTATCCCCCTTGTAATAAACGAGTTGTTGGCGTCGAATGACGGAGGGGCCAGAGATCCGCAGAATGAGGACGACGACTGGATAGAGATATACAATGCCGGTGATCACGCTATTGATGTGGGCGGGATGCACCTGACAGATAACCTTGACGATCCGAATAAGTGGCAGATACCTGACGACTGGCCGACTCTGACGACGATTGACCCGGGTGAGTATTTGGTGATATGGGCCGACAACGATGTTGACAAGAATCCTGTCGGGCTTCACGCGGGTTTCGAACTCAGTGCCGGCGGCGAAGAGGTCGGGCTGTATGCGAACGACGGTACTATTCTCGTGGACAGCGTCGAATTTCCGGATCAGGAGACGAATATTTCCTATGGTCGGTATCCTGACGGCAGCGACGAATGGCGGTTATTCAGTTTTCCGAGTCCTGGTTCGACGAACATAGGCGGATATGCGGGGCTTGTATCTGATGTGAAATTCAGTCATGAGCGAGGTTTCTACGACGAGCCAATCCTTGTTACGATTGCGTGCGACACCGAAGGGGCCGGTATCTACTATTCGATCGACGGGGAGGAGCCGGGCAAGGTGTCCGGGCGGACCGTTACCGGCATACCATATACCGGGCCTATTTCGATCACCGGGACGACATGTCTTCGCGCGGTGGCTGTGATATCGGGGTGGAAACCGTCGGCGATAGTGACGCAGACATATCTTTTCATTGCTGATATTAAGAACCAGTCTCCCGCCGGCGAAGCGCCCGGGGCCGGATGGCCTGCGCCGGGGTACTTCGATGGCCAGCTACTTGATTATGGTATGGATCCGGATATAGTGCACGGCTACGACTACAGCGCCATTTTCAACGATGCGATGTTGAGCATTCCTTCGGTTTCGCTTGTGACCGAACTGCCGAATCTATTCGACTACTGGACCGGAATCTATGTTGATGCGGAGAAGGACGGTCCGGATTGGGAGAGGCCGGTTTCGGTCGAGTTGATTAATCCCGACGGCAGCGATGGTTTTCAGATCAATGCGGGACTGCGAATCAGGGGAGGTTACAGCCGGCAGGGAGCCAATCCGAAGCACGCCTTTCGACTCCTGTTCGGGCCCGAATACGGCGGGGAGCTGGAATTCCCGCTGTTCGGCGACGAAGGGGTGGACAAATTCTCGAATGTTGATTTGCGATGCAGCCAGAACTACTCGTGGAGCTTCAACGGCAGCGATGAAAACTCGGCTGTTCGTGAGGTGTTTTCTCGTGATACTCAGGGAGAGATGGGTCATCCTTACACGCGCAGCCGATACTATCATCTGTATCTCAACGGTCATTATTGGGGCCTTTATCAGACTCAGGAGCGTTCTGAGGCATCGTTCGCCGAGTCGTATATGGGCGGCAGCAAAGATGATTACGATGTGATGAAGGTCGATACGGACGGCTATTATATGTTTCCTACGGACGGAGATTCGACTGCCTACCGCAGGCTTTACAACGCCGCCATTACAGGTTTTGGCATGACGGAGGCTTACTATCGAGCCCAGGGCATGAATCCGGATGGGACGCCGAACCCGGCCTACGAGCGCATGCTCGATACCGACAATCTGATCGACTACATGATTATCGAATATTACACCGGTGACAGAGACGGTCCCGGCTCACGTTTCGTCAACAGGCCGAACAATACGTATTGCATTTACAATCGGGAAAACCCTGACGGATGGAAGTCACTGCACCACGATAATGAACATACGCTCGGCGTCAGTTCCAGCGAGATCAACATGGTCATACCCTTCACGTCGGCTGGTTCGCAGTTTCTGTATTTCAACCCGCATTGGCTGCACGAGCGGCTCGCTACGCAAAGCGTCGATTACCGAATGCGATTTGCCGATCACGTCTATAAGCACTTTTTCAACGGCGGTCTGCTCACCCCGGCAGTTTCGCAGGCGCGCATCAACAAACGCGTCGCACAGATCGAGTTAGCGATAATCGGTGAGTCGGCGAGGTGGGGGGACGCCAAACGAGCGACTCCGTTTACACGTAACGACCATTGGCAGCCTGAGATCAACGAGCTTGTGAATGTCTATATTCCGCCTCGAACGAATGTTGTTCTTAACCAGTTCAAGAATGTCGGATGGTATCCGAATGTTCAGCCTCCGGTTTTCAGCAGACCGAGCGGACATCTGGGGTTTGGCTCTGCAGTGGGGCTGAGCGGCGCCGGGGGGATAATCTATTATACCGACGACGGCAGCGACCCGCGTCAGCCCGGCGGCGGCATCAATACCTCGGCCCAGGTGTACACCGAGCCGATCGATATCTCGGTGAGCAGCATTATCAAGGCGCGTATCAAGACAGACACCGAGTGGAGTCCTCTCGCTGAGGCGGTTTATGGTGTCGGTCCGGTTGCAGAGAATCTGCGGATAACCGAGCTTATGTATCACCCGATGGAGACCGGCGACCCGGAGGATCCGAACAGAGAATTCATCGAGTTGACGAATATCGGCAGCGATCCGATCAATCTGAATATGGTGCGATTCACAAAGGGAATCAGCTTCACGTTCGGAAATTTCGTTTTGGCTCCGGGGCAGATAATCGTTCTTGTACGGGACGAAGCAGCATTTCTCGAAAGGTATCAAGGCTTCTGGGGCACCATAGGCGGCGAGTTTGACGGCAAACTCGACAATGGAGGCGAACGAATCAGATTGGAAGATGCGCTCGGTCAGACGATTCTTGATTTCAAGTACAAAGACGGCTGGTACGACCTGACAGATGGCCAGGATTTCTCTTTGACAATAACGGATCCTGCCGACAGCATTTCGTATGAATGGGACACCAGCCTGGCGAGCTACTGGAACATGAACGACGGACCGGGAGCGACTGCGACGGACAGCGTCGGGGGTTATGACGGGACGCTGTACGGCGATGCCGCGTGGGCAGGGGGGCGGATCGACGGCGCATTGGCCCTCGATGGTTCGGGAGATTATGCTGCATTTCCGAGCCATACCGTTTTAACCGGAGTCAACGTAACGGTTACGGCTTGGGTTTGGCTTGACAATTCTGCCGGTTCAATGAATCCGATAGTGACGCAGCACGATGCGGCCAACATTGGCTACCGCCTGCAGGTTGCCCTGGACCAGCCCTCTTTCGGCATTATTGCCCGCCCTCGCGGTGCGACCGTTCGCGCGACTTCACCTGATACAATAACCAAGGGCCAATGGCATCATATTGCCGGGACTAACGACGGTGCTAACTTGAGTGTTTATGTTGACGGCGTGTTGAAAGCGACGGTCTCTTCGGTCGGTTATACAGGTGTGGCTAGCCAGGGGTACATCGGATACGAGACCTTCGGCGGCGGCTTCTTCAATGGCATGATTGACGACGTTCGCATATACGACGATGTCCTGGGCGAATACGAGTTGGCCATCATGGCCGATCCGACCAGCCGATGGAGTGAAAAAGAGTCCTGGCGAGCCAGCGCATACGTAGGCGGTTCGCCGGGTTGGGACGATAACGGGATTATTCCGAATCCCGGAGCGATAGTCGTCAACGAGGTGTTGGCTCATTCGCATGGTCTGGATACCGACTGGGTCGAGTTCTACAATACGACCGACGCCAACATCGATATCGGGGGCTGGTATCTCAGCGACAGCGGGATCAATTTGCGAAAGTACCGTATAGCACTGGGCACTGAGATTCCCGCACACGGATATTTGCTCTTCTACGAACATCTGCACTTCGGCGAATTGAGCAGCGACCCTGGGAAGCTCGAGCCCTTTGCTCTCAGCGAGAACGGCGACCATATCTATTTGACGTCAACAGAGGCCGATGTGCTTACGGGCTATCGGTTGGCCAGAGATTTCGGCGCATCGGAGACAGGGGTATCATTCGGGCGATACTACAAGGGCAGCACGGGAGACTACGATTTTGTTTCCATGCAGAGTATTACACCCGGCTGGCCGAACAGCGCGCCATTGGTCGGCCCGGTGGTCATAAGCGAAATAATGTATAATCCCGACTGGCCTGTAGGCGGAGCATATACCAACGACCAGTATGAATATGTCGAACTGCACAATATCGCACCTTATGACGTGGCTTTGTATGATTCGGTGACCGGGTTGCCTTGGAAACTCACAAACGGCGTGGAATTTACATTCCCGGTGAGCCCGTCGCCGGTGACAATTCCGGCAGGAGGCTATCTGACAGTAGTCCTGAATCCCAGCGCTTTCGCTTGGCGCTATCCCACTGTCCCTACAGACCTGACCTTTGGCCCATACGACGGCCGATTGAACGACGGCGGAGAGAAATTGGAGTTATCCAAGCCTGGCGATAGGGACAAGTTCGGCAGGTGGTACTACATTCTGGTCGATAAAGTCAATTACAGCGACGGTTCGCATCATGACGATGTTCCGGGCGGCGTGGATCTCTGGCCGGTCGAGGCGGATCGAGGCGGAAAGTCGTTGAACCGCATAACGCTTGGCGCATACGGCAACGATCCCAACAACTGGGAGGCTGCGACGCCTTCACCGGCGGCGCCGGCAGTACCGTAAGCGAGTATAGTCTGCGGCAGTGGTTGACTCGGCTGTGGATGGTTCCTTACAGGTGAGGGTCTCTTTACGCATGGCGGATTTATCCGGGTATCGAGTGCCGAGGGTGCGTTCCCTGGCAGACGGTCTTCAACTCTTGGAGTTTGCTGATGAGCCTGTTGATGGCCTCAATTCGGGTCTTGCAGGCTGGGTGGGTGGAGAAGTAGTGGCCGAGGCATATCTTCTGTGGGGGGCGGGTGAGTTTGTCGAGACGCTCAAGCAGCGTTGTTGCTGCTTTCGGAGCATATCCGGCAGCGGCTGCGAGACGGACGCCGAGATTGTCGGCCTCTGATTCGAGGTCCTGGGAGTAGGCGCTTTCGAGGAACTGAATGCCAACTTTCCGGAGCCAGCCCGCCAGAACGCCGCGGATGGGGGTGACCTTTGCGGCTGTCGAGATAGCAGTGTTGCTGATAATGCGGTTCATGGCATGGCCTCGGATGACGTGAGCCATTTCATGTGCGAGGATGAAGGCAATTTCATCGGTTCTGCTGCCGCACAGTTCCACAATCGAGTTGGTGATAAAGATAAAACCGCCTGGAAGAGCAAAGGCGTTTGGCTCGCCTCCCTCGACTACCTCGAAGCTGAATGTTCGGTACTTGTTGGCGACGCAACTGGTCAGACGGGGAGCGATATCGGCGAGCAGTTTCTGAGTTTGCTGGTCGCGATCCGGCTTCAATTGCAGCCTGATCTCGTGTGCGAGGTCCCGTCCGACGTCGTTTTCGACCTTAATGGCATCGGCCTCGGTTCCGGTCATCGATTGCCATATCCACTTGGCCTTGCGAACCTTAGGACCGACCTTTCTGCCCAGATTATAGAACAACTTGCTCATGCCGCTCGTCCTTGCCTGGCTGGAATCCTCAGCGATATTTCAGCCATCGGGCCACCTCTCGCAACGAGGGTCGTTTGCCGTACATCAGAATGCCGGTTCTGAATATCTTTGCTGCAAGCCACATTGCAGCAATCACGGTCGCGGCCAGCAGGACGATTGACGCTGCAATCTCGGTTATCCCGACGTTAGCTCCGGCCGAGAGCCTCAACACCATTACCATCGGCGTCAGCGGGGGGATGAACGAAAGGACCCTGGCGAGTATGCCGTCCGGGTTCTGCGCCAGTCGCATCCAGGAAAGCAGAGGCACGATAAAAATCATCATTATCGGCATCATCAGCCCCTGCGTTTCTTTGATGGTGTTGCAGACCGAGCCTGTCCCGGCGAATACGGCGCTGAGCAGGAAGAAGCCGAGTATGTAATACACAAACAGGTAAATCATCATATCCGGCGTAACATCGAGGCTGACTCCCTGCTTTGCAGCGGCGAAATATGCTCCGGCACCCCACAGGCCGACGACAGTCAGTCCCACGGCGGCCAGCCCGAGGATCTTACCTGCCATCAGTTGGAAGGGGCTTACAGCCGACAGCAGCACCTCGATAACGCGAGAACCCTTTTCCTCTATTACGCTGCTGATCATATGCTGGCCTGTGCCGACCATACCCATGTACACGAAGAACATGAAGAAGAATGGGATCATCATTTTCGAAACTGAGTCACTCTTGCTCTGGACGCGGTCTTTCTGATCCGGCGAACCGATTTCGATACGCTCAATCGGCACACTTCGAAGCTTGTTCAGAAGTTCCGGGGCGATATCCTGCGATTTGCACTTCTGGTTTACCACGGCGTTGCGGAAAAGATTCTCGACGGTCCATATCGCGTCCATTTTGCTGGCCTTGGGCTTGTGGGTATATATGTGCATTCGGCCTGTGTCCTGGAGAAGGTTGGGATCGAGAACGACATATGCGTCGAGGTGACCTTCCCGCAGTCTGGTCTTGCTCTGTTCCAGGACGCTGTTGGGGTCTTCGGGGAAGGGCAGTTCGTGAATCAGAATCTGCCTGTTTGGATTCTGCTTGTTATACTCGTAGAAGGAGTTGTTCTTGGCTTCAGCGAATATCTTTCGGGAGAGATCCGTGACGGCGACGTTAAGCGGAGGTCGTGGTTCTGTTTTTCCGTGTGTCATCCGGCCGGTGAAGAAAATAATGCCCCCGATTATCAGAGGAACAATGAGAAGCCCCAGAATGAACGACTTGGTCTTGGCCGTCTCGATGTATTCGCGTTGTGCGATTCTAAGAATCTTGCGCATTGCTTGAGCCAATCAGATTAACAAATATCTCGTGCAGCGAGGGCACCTTCACTTCGAAACGTCGAACTCGGATTCGGTTTACGATTTCTCTGAGAAGCTCCTGCGGGTCGGCGTCTTCAGTGAGGGTCACTTCAAGGTAATTGGCTTCGGATTCCACCGCCGTGACTATCGGCAGATGCCTTATGAAGTTCGTATCGCCTTCGGCTTCAAGTACGACTGTTCGTGATTTGTCTCGTGCTTTAACAGCGGCGAGTTTGTCGTCCAGCACAATCTTGCCTTTGTTTATTAGAAGGATCGAATCGCATAGCTTCTCGGCTTCATGCATTACGTGCGTGGAAAAGATGACCGTTTTACCCTTGTCCCGCATATCGAGGATAATAGTTTTCAGCAGATCGGTGTTGATCGGGTCGAGTCCGGAAAAAGGCTCATCGAGTATCAGAAGATCCGGCTCGTTGATGGCGGTCACGGCGAACTGCAGCTTTTGGTGCATTCCCCTGGACAGCTCCTCGACCTTCTTGCCGGCCCTGTCGGTCAGGCCCACCCGTTCGAGCCACTGGGGGACCCGCCGGGCCGCTTCTGTTTTGGGCAGCCCCTTGATTACGGCGAAATACGACAGAACACCGGTGGCGGTCATCTTTCTATAGAGCCCCCGTTCTTCCGGCATGTAGCCGATACGAGTCTTTACTTTCTCGATTGAGCCGTCACCGAGGACCTCGATGCGGCCGGTATCGGGGCGAATAATGTTCATTATCATTCGAAGCGTGGTGGTTTTGCCGGCGCCGTTCGGGCCCAGGAACCCGTAAATGCTTCCGGCGGACACTGATACACTGAGGTCGCATACGGCCTGGACCTCGCCGAAGTACTTGCTGACGTTGCTGAGATGAACTGCTGTCACGACCGATTGTCTTTCATAAAGCATTTTATTGTAAGCACTTATGACGCGCAAGCCGTACTGTGTATCGCGCAGCCGGGATTAATGAGCACAATTATAGCCCGGAATGCACGGACGCTACAACAGATAATTACGAAAAGTGAGGTTGGTGTTTACTGCTTTTTCAATATTTCCGATTTTTTGCTTGCTTTGGGGCGGTAGATACAATATAATCTTGGTTTCTCGCCGTTGTACGGAGGGAGTGGGCAATTCTCACT
>JAFGCD010000032.1 GCA_016932835.1 Sedimentisphaerales bacterium | reverse complement strand
GTGAATGAAAAGATCAAAACAACCCGCAAAGCGGTTCCACCCTTGGGTCGAAAGAAATCTCATCCACAACATTTGACACTATCTCGCCATTCCGGAGCATATTGTGAAACCTGCTGAGGCGAGGAAATGTGCAAGGCGTGATGCCTGTTCGGTTCCGTAGAAACTGCATCGCCTGGCGCCGACTATCGAGATTGCAAGGTTGTCGTTTCGAGTTAGGTCGCCTTTTACGTACAGGACGGGGGGCGGGTCGTAGATTTTTCTGAGCACCGCGGGATAACGATTGTCGTCGATAGTGACCAGATAGACGCCGAGTTTCCCGGCGAGGTCGAGTTCTGCGCGGGCATCGAATTTATTTCGTGTTGCGAAGATTCTCTCTGCGGTTTTGGAGCCTATGCCGTCGATTTCGGCCAATTCTCTCACCGAAGCCGATAGAGCCCTGTCGGCGGAGCCGAAATGTTTGATGAGCCTGGCAAATGTCACGGGGCCGACGCCGTCGGCGCGTATCAGTCGCAGCGATTTCTCGATTCCGTTGGAATTTGGCTCCAGCCTTGCCATTGTGCCTGGTGTCTCCGAAATAACCTCGAACCGCAGGGGTCCCCGAAAACGTTAGCTGCCTATACGAGGGCCGCCCAGGCATTAGAACAGGCAGGTGACTTCGCGGCAAGGGAAAAAGAGACCTTTTTATTTAGATTTGCGGCTTAGGAGTCAGTGGAGCCTGCTTGGTCTAATTCTGGTCGGTCTTTCCGGGTCCAAGTAGAAATGCTATTGTTTTGGCCAACTCGGTGTTGTCGAGATAGGGTCCGTGTACGGGGTCGCGGTCTTTTGCCTGCTTTACGAACAGTTCGCAGCCGAATCCGTTGGCGTAGAACGGGACGAGGGAATTAGTGTGGTAATTGCTGTGCCATTCCATTCCCGGGGTCTTGCCCTTGCCGTTGTTTTTGAGCGGGTTCCATCGGGGTTTGCCGTCGAAGGTTCCGGAATCAGGCCCGGTGAGGTATCCGCATTCGTGGTCGGCGGTGATGATCAGGAGGGTTTTGTCCCATCCGCCGTTGGCCTTTACCCATTTGATGACGGTTTCGATGGTTTTGTTGAATTCGATCTGTTCCTCTATTAGTCTGCCCGACTGGTTGCTGTGTCCTGCCCAGTCCACGGCTCCCCCCTCTATCATTAGGAAGAAACCATCGGGGTCGTCGTCGAGGACGTTTATCGCGGCGGCGGCCATTTCGGGCAGAGTTGGGACGTCGCCGTTGTACGGGACGACGTATGGGTCTGCCTTGCGTTTGCTGCTTCGTTCCTGCTGGAGGGTCTTATGCTTTTTGGGGATTCCGATGACTCTTTTCGGGGTCGGGCCTTTCATAAGTTTGCGGAAGTCGTCGGGTTCGTATATTACGGTCCAGTCGTCCGGTTCGCCGTCGGCATCTGCATCTGCGCCCGTGACGGAGCCATCCTTGAGGTCGAGCCAGGTTTTCTGGCCTCCGACGTATTTGTATTCGAGTTCTATCTCTTTGCCGTCTTTGTCCTTCTTGCCTTTTTCGATAAGTTTTCCGTTGTTGTCGTATTCCGGATGGCCGCAGCCCATGATTACTTCAAGGGGGCTTTCGTAAATCATCTCCCTTGCGATTTTGTCGTAATTGTCGCGGCTTTTGCTATGTGCGACATGGCCTGCGGGGGTAGCGTGGCTGAGTTGGACCGATGTTATAACGCCGGTTGCCTTGCCCTGTTTCTCTGCGCGGATGACCGTATGTGTCAGGGGTTTTTTGTCGGGGCCGAGGCCGATAGCGCCTTTGAATGTCTTTACCCCTGTTGACATCGCGGTTGCCGCGGCGGCGGAATCGGTGCATCCATCTGAATCGGCGACGTCGTTGAAGTCGGCCCAGACGCGGTCTGGGTCGTAGTCCTGTCCGTCGGCATAAGTTGCCATTGCCAGCTTTACGGGGAACCTCTCGTAGGGTTGCTTTGCGGTCTTGCCGTATTGATAGAGACTTGCTGCATCAACATGGTTGTAACCGCAGCCGTCGGAGATCATCACAATTATGTTCTTTGGTCCGAGTTGCGCCGAGGCCGGATGACAGCCTGCAATCAGAACTGCTACTGCAAGGAAGCAAATTACGTTTGTTGATTTAATCGTATGTCTCATTATTCATATTCCTTAAATGTGCAAATTCCAGCATTATGACGTTATCTTAATTATAAAAAATACATTATAAGCAGCGGGCGCCGTGAATACAAGGGCATTTTGGATTGGATCATACGGCGTCGGAGTGGAATCGAAAGACGGCGGGCAATGTAAGGTTGGCAACCGCTGTGGTTATGGGGCAGGGTGAGCTTTCAATGCGAACAGTGCGATTGTTGCGAGTGGTGATTCTCGACCGGACCGGCCGGGATTGGACTTTCAGTAGGGGCGGCTCTGAGAGAACTGGTCCACGAGCCGCCTTTTTCTGACGGCGTTGCTGAGTTTCGAGTTGGTGTCGATTGGGTCGGTTTCTTTTTCTCGCGGTCTTGTCTGGAACTCGAATTGCTCTATGTCTTCGAGGTTGACATTAGGGAACATCGCTACCGTGCTTCGGCAGTTTCGGTTTCTGTTGAACCTGGTTTTTTGTGTTCCGAGATATGTCCGACCATTCCTGCTGACAGCGACTATCCTGCATTGATGCTTTTTGCAGAGGGTGTCCACCATACATATTCGCACGCATTCGTTTGCTTCGCTTGGCCTGCCAATTAGGACTTCTCCGTCGGGAGTCTCAAAAGTGGTTACGTCTTTTTCAAAAGCTCTTGTCTTCCATTCGGATGTTTCGGGCGATGAGCCGCATCCGCCGACGAGAATGATATGCAGAAGCACAAGGATCGCTGCCGGCTTGAATTTTGCTGTGATTATTGTTCTCCACATTTGTTTCTCCTTTCCTTTAGAGGAGCACGAATTCTCAAAGGTCGGTTTATCTTCATAAGTATAGACGCACAATGGGGAGAATAATTACCAAGCAGCCTGTAAATTCTCTGTAAAACAGCGTTTTTTATTAGAACCTATCCCAAAACCTCTGTCTATTGCGATAGGCTGCAAAGGCCGGGGCCTGCGTTGTCGGCGAAAAACATTCTCGACGTGCAGGGAGCACGCTTGTGAGCATTTTCCACCTCCGGCCTTGGCCGCGACCTTTTCGCTCGATCTCGTAACGAAACAGGTTTTGGGAGAGGTTCTATGATTGACTTGATGGCGGCTGCATTGTAGGCTTGTGTGGTGTTTTGTTAATGACATGCGGCGTGCTGCCTTGTTCTGCGAATACGGCGGCTTCTTGTTTGGTCCGCAGAGTATTTTCGGAGGCTATGAACATAGTTGAAAGGATATATTCATGAATAAGGCAACAGACAAAGGCAGGAACTCACTTAGCAGGAGGGATTTCGTTAAGGCTTCGGCGGCGGCGGGGGCTGCGGCTCTTGGGATTGGCGCCAGCCGGATTTATGCGGCAGGCAGCGACAAGGTTCGACTCGGGTTGATCGGGTGCGGGGGCAGAGGCAGGCACGACTGTTCAAATTGCCTGAAATCTGCGACGAACGTGGAATTGGCCGCCATGGGCGATTTATTCGGGGATCAACTGGAGGGCGCCCGCAATATGTTCGAGAAGAATCTTCCCGATAAGGTAAAACTCAGCGACGATACATGTTTCACAGGGTGGGATGCTTTCAAGAAGGTTCTGGCTTGCGATGTGGATATGGTTATTCTCACCACTCCTCCTGGTTTTCGTCCTGAGCACCTGGCTGCGGCAGTCGAGGCGGGTAAGCATGTTTTTATGGAAAAGCCCGTTGCGGTTGACCCTGTCGGGGTTCGTTCGGTGATAGAGTCGTCGGCGCTTGCCGAGATAAAGGGTCTTACGATTGTCGCGGGGACCCAGATGCGCAAAATAGCGCACCTGATGGACGGCGTTAAGCGGATTCACGACGGCGATATCGGGGAGATTGTGGGGGGGCAATGCGTTCGAATCGGCGGGGGTATGCTGGGATGGGGACCGACGCCTCGCAAGGCCGAATGGACCGATATGGAGTGGCAGCTCAGGCGGTGGCTGTTTCTGACTTGGCTTAGCGGCGACTTCATTGCGGAAATGCACGTTCACAATCTCGACATAATGAACTGGGTATTAGGCGGTCCTCCTGTCCGCTGTATGGGTCTTGGGGGACGTGAGGTTCGTACGGGGGCCGAGTACGGGAATGTGTATGATCATTTCTCAGTCGAATACGAATACGCCAACGGGGTTCGCGTCGAGTACATGGGTGCGCAGATCGAGAAGGCGTCGGATCGTTGCGATCAGCATATTGTCGGGACGAAGGGGTCGGCATTTCTGGACTTCGCCAACGCGATTATCGAGGGGCCGAAGGCCTTCAAGTACGACGGTCCGGCGTGGAATCCTGAAATGAAGCAACATGCGGACCAGATTTCGGCGATTCGAGAAGGCAAGCGTCTTAACGAGGGCAAGCGGATTGCTGAGAGTTCTCTGACGTCGATCATGGGCCGGATGAGCGCATATACGGGTCGTTCGCTGAAGTGGGACTGGGCTATGAAGGCCTCGAAGCTTGATCTGCGGCCGGCGAAGTATGAGTTCGGCGATCTTGAGATGAGGCCTGTGGCTGTCCCTGGGCAGACTCCGCTGGTCTGAAACACAAATTTTTAGGTCTGTGTCAGGAAGGCACTTTGACAGAGGGCGGCGTTTTGCGCAGTATAGCGACTAAACGAGGGCTCGCGGGTCGCCGCAGACATGTCGGTTATTGGGTATTTGGTTGTAATGAAGGTTCTTGTTGCCGAGAAATGCGGTTTTTGCCACGGGGTGCGTACTGCAATCAGCGTTGCGGAGAAGACGCTCGCTGAGAATAAGGACAAGGCTGTAGTCTATAGTCTTGGGCCGATTATCCATAACAGGGACGAAGTCAACCGCCTGGCAAAAGCGGGTCTCCGGACGGTTGATGATATTAAGGAGATCGATTCCGGGACGGTCATTATCCGGTCTCATGGTGCGGCTCCGTCGCAGATCGATGAACTCAGGGCCCGGGGGCTGGATATCGTCGATGCGACTTGCGTGCTGGTCAAGAGGGTTCAGCATATCGCCGCACAGCTCGGAAAAGACGGTTATCAGGTTGTTATCGTTGGAGAGGAGAATCATCCGGAAGTGCAGGCTGTGATGGGCTGTGCCCAGGATGTCGTGGTCATTGCCGACGAATCTGATTTGCCTAAATTGACAGGAAAGGGCAAATTAGGGATTGTTTGCCAGACTACGCAGGAGCCGGAGCATTTCGGGAATATGCTTGGCTCGATAGGTCGGCGGAGCTTCACCGAGTTGAAAGTCATCAATACGCTGTGTAACGAGGCTATTAAGCGGCAGGAATCGGCTGTTCGGCTATGCAAGAAGGTTGACGTGATGTTTGTTCTGGGGGGTCTTGAAAGCGCTAATACCCGCAGGTTGGCGGAACTATGCAAAAAATACAATAATGAAACGTTTTACTTGCAAAACCGTGCGGGACTTGATACAAGGACTCTTTCGGGCAAGGAAGTCGCCGGGGTAACCGCCGGGGCTTCGACGCCCGACTGGATAATAGATGAGTTTGTCAGCGATCTTGAAGCCTTCGAGGCTTAGAGCTTTTAGTTGAGCTTCGATGCCGCGAGAAGGGTTCTTGTGCGCATTTGCTGCGTTGGCGGATGCGTAAGCGGCAAGTGTTAACTTAAACCAATCTGTGCGGTGCAGCACAGGGCTTCGTCGGCGTGAATGTGGGACGCGGGCGAGTGGCTGACCAAGGCTCCACAGTAAGGATGTTTGTTTCATGGTAGATAGAAATATTGTCAATAAATTAGGATTGTCCGAAGATAAGCTTAATGAGCAGGTAAGAGAGCTTTTTGGCGATGAGGAGAACGCTTTTCTGGAGGAAGTTCTTCAAAGGAAAGTTGATTTGCGATTGCCCGGCACGATTCTGAAGGGGAAGATCGTTACGGTTATAGGGAATGACGTTATCGTCGAAGTGGGGCTGAAGAGTGAAGGTGTGGTGGATGCCGGTGAGTTCGAGTCGCCTGAGGAGATGGAGGCCGGCAAAGAGATCGAGGTTCTTCTCGAGGATACCGATTCTGAGAGCGGCCTTATTCTTCTGAGCAAGCGCAAAGCCGACGTCATCAGGGGCTGGGAGAATATAATCAATACGAAGAAGGAAGGTGATGTTGTCACGGGTCGGGTGATCCGCCGAATCAAGGGCGGGCTGTTGGTTGATATCGGCGTCCCGGTGTTTCTGCCGGCATCGCAGGTTGATATTCGCAAGCCCGGTGACATCAGCCGATTCATCGGCAAAGAGGTCGAGTGCAAGATACTCAAGATCGATGTTGAAGGGCGCAATATCGTCATATCCCGTCGCAAGCTGGTCGAGGAAGAGCGGCGAAGCAGCAAAGAACAGATACTTTCCGAGATCGAGGTGGGGCAGCGTCGCAAGGGCGTGGTCAAGAACATCGCCGATTTCGGCGTATTCGTGGATTTGGGAGGGCTGGACGGGCTGCTGCATATTTCGGATTTGAGTTGGGGGCGGATATCGCACCCGTCCGAGGTTGTCGAGCTTGACCAGGAGATCGAGGTCGTCGTTATCGGTGTTGACAAAGAACAGGAAAAGATATCATTAGGCCTGAAGCAGAAGACGGCGAGCCCTTGGGACGACGTTGAGAACCGCTATCCCATAGGCGCTCGTGTCAGGGGTACGGTTGTTAACGTGATGAATTACGGGGTTTTTGTGCGTCTTGAGGACGGTATCGAAGGGCTTGTGCATATCAGCGAGATGAGCTGGACACGTCGTCTTGCACATCCGAGCGAGATGGTGAATTTAGGCGATGAGATAGAGATCGTGGTGCTGAGCGTCAACAAGGACAAGCAGGAGATTTCGCTTGGATTGAAGCAGACCGAGACCAATCCGTGGGCAGTGGCATCTCAGAAATACCCGGTCGGCGCGGTTGTTAATACGACGGTTCGGAGCATAACGAATTTCGGCGCTTTTGTCGAGATAGAGCCCGGGATTGACGGTATGATCCACATCTCCGACCTCAGTTGGACCCGCAAGTACAGCCATCCGAGCGAGGCGCTGCAGAAGGGCGACGAGTTGAAGTGTCTGGTGCTCGATGTTAACGAGGAGAAGCGTCGCGTGTCGCTTGGGATCAAGCAGATGACCGAAGATCCATGGGCGCGTGCGATTCCGGAGAAGTATATTCCAGGTCATATCATCAAGGGGAAGGTTGCCAAGCTTACGAACTTCGGCGCTTTCGTTGAGCTTGAGCCCGATCTGGAGGGGCTTCTTCACATTTCGGAACTTGCGGACCACAAGATTGACAAGCCTCAGGATATTGTTGACGTAGGCCAGGAGGTCGAGGTCAAGATCCTCAAGGTCGATACGGAGGCTCGGAAGATTGGTTTGAGTTTGCGTCGTGTTCAGTGGGCTGCTGAGGAGGAAGAGGGCGGTCGTGCCGAGCAGGAGCCTGTTCGCGAACCTCAGCCTACGGCTATTGAAAATGTTCTGTCGGACAGCGATGTTGCTCGGCTTACCAAGCCGCAGGACAAAGACTCCTCTGACGAGAGCAGTGGTATCGAGGCCGGCAGCGATGAAGCGGCGGCGGATACCGTCGAGCAGCCATCCGCAGATGCAGATGTCAAGGCCGGCGATGACGAGAAAGATGAGTCGGCAAAGAAATCTGACGAGGCGCAGGTGGAGTCGCAAGCTGATGCGGATGCCGAGAGTGAGCAGAGTCCGACCGATGAGCAGGAGGATAAGACTTAGAGCATTAGAAGCTCTTAGCTGCTGCTGATCCGGCTGTGAAGAGCGTTATTTTTCCGGTTTAGGGGGGCTGTTTTTGGCTCTCTAAAAAAAAGGCGATTATCAAGGATTTTCGGGCGTTGAGCCGCTTTTATATTCTTCGTAATATCCTGCCAATACAGCAGTTGCGGTTTGGCAGGGCGTGCGGCGAAGAAATTAGCTTTGTTTTGCGAGGATTTTTCTTGACGCAGGCCATGTTAATTTGGTATAAGTAGGTAACTTAGAATATAGCTGTTGTGGATAATTGGCTTTAGGAGGCATGTTTGGCGTCGCAGGGCCCGGTTTTGTATTTGGGCGATGGACGAATGCATGTGCTGTTTTTGGGGTGATGTCGAGTCATTATAGGTGACATCTCAATGCGGGCATCCGCTACTTTAGGGTGTGAAAAGCCAAGTCCATATTTAACTTAGTTCTTTTCAGGCAAGCACAGGGTTTGGTGAAGATTCTTTGTTGCTTGTTTTGTAGAACGTTGTTCGAAACGGGCACTCAAAAAGTGTTGAAAAGGGGTGGTACGCTTGTTACGAACAGCGAGTGTTTTGGCTCGTTGCCAAGACGCGAAAAAGGTGTTTTGGCTCGTTGCCAAAGAGAAGAATTGTATGTTTTTAAGTGGATTAGATGTAATGAGGAGGAGTATTATGTGTAAAAGATTGTTACTTTTGGTGTCTGTTCTGCTTATCGCAGGGACGCCAAATGCTTTTGCTGCTATCGGGATCTTCGATAATCTTACCGATATCGGCAACCCCCTCGGTGTCGGTATGGCGCAGTATGTTGCGACCGACCGCTATCTGATTGCCGCCAGCGGCGGCGATATCTGGGGCAATGCTGATCAGTTCAGCTACCTCTACAACGAAGTCACCGGGAACGTTCGTGTTTCGGCAAGCTTCGCCTGGCAGGATAGCGGCTGG
>JAFGCD010000031.1 GCA_016932835.1 Sedimentisphaerales bacterium | reverse complement strand
AAGTGAACCCAGTGTGTCTTAGGCGCCTCGACGCCCGCAAGGTTGAACAGCTTGAAACCGGCCGCTTCGAGCATCCCCTGCTCGCCGCGATAGCCCGTATCGCCCTGCTGGATACAGGCGGAAAAATTCAGCTTCCGCCACTTCGTATCGTATTTCTCCCCGTAGTCGTCTCGTGCCTGAAAACTCTCGGCCCGATTGAAATCGAACTTCCACATGTTCTTGCCCATCGAATACCGCCAGCACCCGCCACGCGCGCGATACCGGATATGGTCATAGACCTTGCCGTCGTAAACCAGCGTCCCATACCACGGATAGCTGTCCCCCCAGTACTCGCCCGCCGTAGAATTCGGAATATGCATCGCATCGACGACGCTCTGCTTCTTCGATATCAGATGATACACCGGCACGTGCGTCAGAACTTCCGGGCCGTACTCGACCACCGGCGTATAGCCGGGCCGAGCAGAACCGAACCATGACGGCACCCCGTCATACACAAAGTATGCAAAATTCGGCACCGGCTCGCTTTCATAATCGTATCGATAAGGCGCCTCCGTCGAAACGCCCGTATAATCCCACACCGAAATGCGATAACGAACGAGCCGCCGATGCACCTGGTTAGAACCGGAAAGAACAGCCGTGTAAATGTCGTCTCCGGCCGTCTCATCCCCAGCCAGGCCGTCATCGTGCATCTCAGCCATACTCCAGTTCGTTTCATATGCGGGGTCGCTGAGCTCGATATAACTGCCCGCATCCACACGCTGATAGAAAAGCATAACGTACTCTACGCCGTCGTTATCTGTGACCTTCGCTGTAATCTTAACATCCTCACCGCTTCTCGGCTGGCTCGGCTCATGATCAACCTGACGTATTTGAGGAGCATCGTTCTCCGAATAGGCCGTATTCTGCCTGCCTGGAGTAGGACCTGCCGACGTCGATGAAAACGTCTCTTTCAAACGAACGTCCAGAAAACAATCCGACGAATCCCGAAGTGAAGCGTTGTGCAGGTGAACGGCAATAACATTCGTCCCAGCAACCAGATACTCAGATGCAGGGGGAAGATTGAAAGTATTCCAGTTGAGGTCTTCTAAAGCGCTTCTCGCCGTGCCGTCGTAGGGCATTTCGTCATTCTGCATGTTAACATTGCGGACATGCTTGTTGTTGATATAAACGTTGAAGCCGTCGTCGTAAATCGCCTCCAGAACCAGATTCCCAATCGCTCCGGGATCGTCAATCTCGAACGTCTTGCGAAGATAGACGCTACTGTAGTTGTATCTCATATCATCAAGCACCGTCGTCAGAAAACCGCCCCCTTCCCCGTAACCGATAACAAGGTCGCCCTGGTCCCAGGATGAATCGTCGAAACCGATCTCACGCCACGCCGCGTGGTTGGGTTCGGAAGCCTCGCTGTAACCCTTGAAGTACCGCCAGGTGCTCTGCGATTCTATGATAACCCGAGGCGGAGAAATCGTATCCGGCTCGCTCGGACGCCAGTTGCCCCCGAGGTCGTTGTCGAAAAGAGGATTAACTAATTCGATAGAGTCCCCCGGAGGACATCCTACCGTCGGCCACGGAAACCCGAGCTTGTAATCAACCGCGTCAACCTTCGCACCATCGGAATCACGCAGCACAACTTCCTCGCCCTCGTTGCTCAACTTCCCGACCCACGGCCCGAAAACCTTACCAGCAGAAACCCCGTACTTACTGCAAACCAAGGTCGGAGTCTGAGCGGCGACAACATAATCGCCCGCGACCAAAATCGTACCGGCGGGAAACTGATAAGAAATGCCGCTGCTGAAATACCAGTCCCCGATATTCACATCGACTTCGCTTCGGTTGTGAAGTTCAACATACTCGACAAGCTCCGTCTTCACATCGGGATCGTAATGAATCTCGTTGATAATAACCTTCGAGCGACTTTTCCCCCAGTTCTTGGCCAATTCCGCAAAATCTGCCGAGTTAACCCCGTCGTTGCCTACCAGATCGCCGTCGCTGCCGGCCGGGCCTAACCACTCGCTTGCAAGCGAAAGAACATCCTCGAAATTCACCTCGCAATTGCCGTTCAGATCGCCTTTGAGACAAAAAGCCCCGGCAGAACAGGCAACAGAGAGAGACAAAGCCAAACTGAAAAAATAAAGATTTGCAGACTTGTGCATCCTTCTACTTCCTTCCTCTTGGGTCTCGCAAGCCGCACAAGCCTTCGCACCATCACTCCGGCATGAGGGCCTTAAACGCATGACCCGAAAAAAACAGGCATCTTTGTGATTTTAACACATATACAGACCCAAGTCAATGCACTTCCGCCTCAAAACAAGCCATTTCCCACCACCTTGCTTTTCGCAAGCAAAACCAATCCAAAACGTCCAGGCTACCTAATTACAACCCAAAACGCCCATAATAGCACCCCTTTTGTTCTTACGACGCAGAAAACTGCACTGTTCGAACCTTCCCTCGACCGTAAACGCTAATTCCCACACTGAACGAATATTTCTGGAAATAATGTCTCGCTCAGGGTAATATTTCAATCGGTTCGACTTAATGAATAAATGCAAAATCATAGACTCGTGACACAGGAGGTTAATTATGACGGCAGCAATGAACAGGCGGGAATTCTTGGAAGCAGGCGCACTCGGCGCAGGTGCAATGATACTCGGAACAGCCGCAACGGCCCGGGCACAGCAAGACCAATGGCCCCCCAAAATGCCGCCCGCAAGAATATACACCGTATATCTCGGCAGGACAGGCGGTATATATCTCTCCAGGCCTAACGCAGAGATTCAGAAATTCAAAGACTACCTCGTCACTCTCCAGGACAGGCTCGGCGATGTCGAATTCATCGGAGGAGAGCTAATCCCGCCCGAAGACGTCCAGACAATCCTGCCGCGTCTCAAAGACGCCGACGGCGTCCTCCTCTTCCACCTCTCAGGCCACGGTGGAGACGCGCCTACAAACGCAATGGCGACCATCATCGAAACCGGAATACCCGCAGCCGTGTTCTCGCAACCCTTCAGCGGGCACGGATGGATGTATTTCCCAAGATGGCAGAAACAAGGCAAAAAAGTCGTACTCCTGCCATCCAGCGACTGGTCAGAGATTGACAGAGTCGTCGGCCTCATGAGAGTCGCCCCACACATGAAGAACACAAGGATACTCGTGGTCAGAGGGCCGCTCGGAACCACCGCCGCATGTGACCCGGAAAAAGTAAAACAAAAACTCGGCGCCGAGATGATCACCGTTTCCGTCGATGAAACCGTAAATGCACACAACGCAATACCAATCGAAGACGCCCAGGCCGAAGCAAAGGAACACTGGATCAGCAAGGCCAAAAACATCGTCGAACCGACCAAAGAAGAAATCGTAAACTCCGCAAGGTACTACCTCGCAACAAAGAAACTCATGATCGAAAAAGGAGCACAGGCCACCACAAGCTCCAACTGCATGGGAGCACCGGCTAAAGGATGCCTCACATACAGCAAGTTGAACGACCTCGGACTCGTCGGAGCCTGTGAAGGTGATATGGATTCCACCCTGACTATGCTCATATTCAAATACGCATTCGGCATCCCTGGATTCATCACCGACCCCGTCTTCGACACCGCCGAAAATGCCCTCATCCACTTCCACTGCACCTGCGCAACAAAAATGGCCGGCCCGAAATCAGAACGCCTCCCCTTCACTATCAGAACTCAGAGTGACAGCGAAAGGGGAGTCTCACTCGATGTCGAAATGCCTATAGGCCAGGTCGTCACCTGTGCAAAGTTCATAGACCTCGATAAAATGCTCATCTCCACAGGAGAAATATTCAAGGTTACACACGACGAACTCGGATGCCGCACCCAATTCTGGACCAGGGTAAAGGATGCTCGCAGCATGTTCCACAACTGGGGAGCCGGTGTCCTCGAAGGAGGCACGATGACACTCCTCCACCGTGTCGTATTCTTCGGTGACCATACCCAGAGCATCAAGAATCTCGGAATCCTGATGGGGTTCGACGTGATCGAAGAAGCGTAACCGCCAAGATATGACGCCTGAAATACTGCTCGTCAATCCGCCGATTTACGACTTCGCAGCATACGACTTCTGGCTCAAGCCGTACGGACTGCTGTCCGTCGCAGGCCGTCTCCGCGCAAAGGCTCGTTTCAAGCTCTTCGACTACCTCGACCGCCTGCACCCGTTCTTCGCCCAATACCAACTCGAATCCGACCGATGGGGCAGAGGCCCATTCTACTCACGAAAAATCAAACGCCCCAAAGCATTTGAACGCATCCCACGAACGTTTCGGCGATTCGGCCTGCCGCCTGCGGTATTCCGCCAATTCCTCGCCGACACCGCCCCGCCTGACTTTGTCTTCATCCAGACGACGATGACATACTGGTATCAAGGCGTCGAGGAAGTCATAGAAGATATCCGCAACGCCCGCCCGAGGGCCAAAATCATACTCGGAGGCAACTACGTCACCCTCTGCCCCGAACACGCAAAGACACTCGGCGCCGACCTGATAGTCTCCGGTACAAATCTCGACCCGCTCTGGGAGTATCTCTCGCTCGCGCCCGACACAAACCAGCCGGCCCTCTGGGAACTTTATGAAAATATCGAAACCGGCGTCATAAAACTCACCGACGGCTGCCCCTTCAAATGCACGTACTGCTCCGTCCCCGCTGTTTACTCCGATTTCGCCCCACGCCCGATCGAAAGAGCCCTCGCCGAGTATGACCTCTTGACAAAAATCGCAGTCAAGAACATCGCCTTCTACGACGACGCCCTGCTGTTCGAACCGGAAAAAGCCCTCATTCCATTCTTGAGTCACGTCCTGAAGAAAAACGAAAAAACAAACCTGCACACCCCCAAAGCCCAATCTGTCATTCCGAGCGCAGCCGAGGAATCTACTGACCCTGCCACTCCCGCCCTGCACAGTCCCAACGCCCTGAACGCGCGCTTCTTGACAGCCGAAATAGCACAACTGATGGTCCGCGCAGGATTCAAAACATTCTATCTGGGCTTCGAGAGCCGCTCCGCAAAATGGCAAAAGCAGACCGGCGCCAAAGTCTCCTCCGACGAACTCGCCCAAGCCGTCGAAAATTTGAAAGCCGCAGGCGCCGACCCCGCCGAAATCACCGCATACCAAATCCTCGGCCACCCCCGGACCGAAGCTCAGCAGCTCGAACAATCGATGCACTTCGTCCGCTCACTCGGAATCAGGGGAACCCTCGCAGACTTCTCACCGATACCGGGAACGCCGGACGGCGATTACTGCGCAAGGTACGTCGATATGGCAGAACCCCTCAACCACAACAAAACCGCATTCCCCATAAGGCTCCTCGGCTTTGAAGAATCCAATCGCATCAAAGATATCCAACGCAAACTCAACTCGACCCTGCCCCCGCCCGACGCCAGTTGATTCCTCTGCCCCAACCTGATATACTCACCGCTCCTATGAACGCAATCAAAGTCCATATCAAGAGCTTCGGCTGCCAGATGAACAAGCTCGACACCAACTTGGTCTCTGCCTCACTGACGCAGGCCGGTTTCACATTGACCGAAAGCGTCAAGGATGCGAATGTCGTACTCATAAATACCTGTTCGGTCCGCGAGCATGCCGAACAGCGCGTTATCTCCCACCTGGGGCACCTCAAGCATATCAAGCAGACCATGCCCGATCTCATCGTCGGCGTCATCGGCTGTATGGCACAACGCTTAGGCCGCGAGCTGCTCGAACACCAGGCCGTCAATATCGTCTGCGGCCCCGCCCAGATACCCCAAATCTCTGCCCTGATTGCCGAAGCGATCGAGAACAACAAAAAGGAACTCGCCGTCACCGACAATATCCGCCGCCCCGCCCCTCACCAAGACACCGACGCACTCGAAAAATTCGAATCCGCCTGCGCCGTCACCCAAAAACAGAGCATCCCCGCCCAGGCATTCGTCCGAATAATGAGAGGCTGCAACAAATTCTGCACATACTGCATCGTCCCCTACGTCCGGGGCCCCGAAGTCTCTCGTCCGCCGCAGGCGATTATCGACCAGATAAAAAAACTCGCCGACGCCGGCACAAAACAGGTCACCCTCCTCGGCCAGGCCGTCAATTCATACCAATACAATGCCGGTGATAAAACATACTCCCTCGCAGACATCCTCGCCAAAACAGCGCAGATAGACGGCATCGAGTGGATTAAATTCGTAACCAACTACCCCTCCGAAAAATACTTCGACGAGATACTGAAAGTCATGGCCGACTCGCCCAAGGTCTGCCCCTATCTCCATATCCCCGCCCAGAGCGGCTCCGACAGAATCCTCAAGGCAATGAACCGCCAATACACCGCCGACTGGTATCTGGGCCTGCTCGAAAGGGCCCGCCAAATCGTCCCCCAAATCGCTGTCGCAGCAGACTTCATAGTAGGCTTCCCCGGCGAAACCGACGAGGATTTCAACGCAACCGTAGAACTCGTCGAGAAAGCCCGCTACCGAAATTGCTTCGTCTTCAAATACTCCCCCCGCCCCGGAACCGCCTCCGAGAAAAAACTCGAAGACACCGTACCCGCCGAGACGAAACAGGCCCGCAATACCAGGCTGCTCCAAGTGCAGGAAAAAATCAGTGAAGACCTAAACCGCGACTTTCTCGGCAAAACTGTAAGAGTCCTCGTCGAGGGCCCCAGCAAAAAGCCCCACCTCAACGCCGCAGAAAACGACGGCAATCCCCAACTCGCAGCCAGAACCGCGACCGACCAGATAGTCGTCTTCAACGCCCAGCAAAACCTCACAGGGCGATTCGCAAAGGTAAAAATCACAAAAACCGCCCCCCTTACACTATTCGCACAGTTGACAGAACCGCTCGAATAGTGCATACACTTAACAAATGAAGAGCCTCAGGCAAAAAAACGGATTCATCTGCGATATGGATGGAGTCATTTACCACGGCGACAGGCTCGTCGAAGGCGCAAAGGAATTCGTCAACTGGCTCAAAGACCGGAAAAAGAAATTCCTCTTCCTGACCAACAGCTCCGCAAAGTCGCCCAAGGAGCTGCGCCAGAAGCTCGCCAGGATGGGAATAGACGTCGGCCTCGACGCCTTCTACACCTCCGCGCAGGCAACTGCCGGCTTCCTCGCCGAGCAGAACCCAAACGTTGGAGTCTATGCCATCGGCGAATCCGGCCTTATAAACGCCCTCCACGACGCCGGCTTCTACATAGACAACGTCAGCCCCGAATACGTCGTTGTCGGAGAATCGCGAACCTACAACTTCGAGCAGATCGAATTGGCCGTACATCTCGTGCTGAACGGGGCAAAGCTCATCGGCACAAACTCAGACCTCACAGGACCCTCCGAAAGAGGAATTGTCCCCGCCTGTCGCGCGCTCGTGGCCCCGATAGAACTCGCCACCGACAGAAAGGCATACTTCATCGGAAAGCCAAACCCCCTGATGATGCGCCACGCCATGAAAAGACTCGACTGTCGCCTCGAAGAGACCCTCATCATCGGCGACAGAATGGATACCGACATCATCGCCGGAATAGAATCAGAAATAGAAACCGCCCTCGTCCTCAGCGGAATCACAAAACAGCACCACCTCGCCCTCTTCCCATACCAGCCCGACCACATCCTCCAAAGGGCCGCCGATATAATAAAGCCCGACTGACTCCGCCCCTCGCTTTTCCTACACCAGCGGCAGGATATTCGCAAACAGCAGCGTAAATAGAAACCCGATAATCGCAAGCGTACTGACCGTCACCGTCCAGGTCTTCAGCGTCTCGACCTCGGTCAGCCCGCTCATCTTCGCGAAAATCCAGAACCCGCTGTCGTTCATCCAGTTGCCGCACTGCGCCCCGAAACCGATAGCCGTCGCAACATAAACAGGATGGAAGCCCAAAGCCTCCTTCGAAACAATCAGCGGCGCCAGTATCCCCGAAGTTGCGATCATCGAGACCGTACTCGAACCCTGTGCGAACTTGATGAGAAACGCAACGAAAAACGCGATCACCAGCATCGGCATCCCCGCTATCGGCCCCGCCGTCTCACCGACCACCATCTTCGTGATAGCCGGCCCGATCTGCGCCGCTTCGAGCATCTTCCCGAAAGCCCCGCCCGCACTGGTAATCAGGATAATAACGCCGCCGCTCATCAGCGAACTCTCGATAACCTTCGCCAGTTCGTCTCTGCTCGGCCGGCGCTGACGCCACAAAACGACAATAGCAAAGGCCGCCGCAACAAGCATCGCAAAATTCGCATCCCCGAAAACCGCCGTCACCCCGCTGGCCTTTTCGTAAGTCGCCGCCCTCTCTGCCGCCGCCTCTATCGCCGCCGTCATCTCCGCCACTGCCGAATCCGTCGCCGCAGCCGCAGCAGCGTTCAACTCCACAACCGTCTGATCCGCCCTATCAGCCAAACCTTTCACCACAGTATTCGCCGATATCATCAACACCGGAAGCACTATCGGCATAAGCGACCACAGAAGACCCGGCAGCTTATCGTCCGATAAAGTCGCCGGTTCCGCACGACTACCCTCCAAAGGACGCATCGGAATAGCCATACGTTTCGCAAGAGCCCCGATAAACAGAAGGATAACTATCGCCGTCGGAACCGCGACTAAAAGCCCTATCCCTATCATCGTACCGATGTCGATGCCGAGCGCCCCGGCTATCAAAAGCGGACCGGGAGTCGGAGGAACCAGTGAATGAGTAATAGACGCACCCGCCCCCATCGCCAGTATCAGAAGAAGGTAGCTCTTCTTCGTATGACGATGCATCGAACGAGCCAGGGGAAGAAGAAGATAAAACACCGTATCGAAGAAAACCGGAATCGACAGAACAAAACCGCTCGACATCAAAGAAACGGTGCAGCGCTTCTCTCCTAAAAGCCGAACGAACATCCGCACAATCCGGTCCGCCGCTCCGCTCTCGATAAGGCAACGACCGATCACCGCAGCCATCGCGATAACGATGCCGATCTTACCTGCGGTCCTGCCGAATTCATACGCCACCCGGGATACCTTTTCCGCCCCGGCGCCCGGAGCCAGAAAGCTCACGACTATCGCAGCCGTGATAAGCGCGACAAACGCGTTGATCCGAAGCACGACAATCATTCCGATGACAACCGCCACCCCGACACCCAGTATGACCAAAGGATTAAGACCGAACAAAACAAGTACCTCCCTTATCTCTTACTATCTCCGAATAAACAACCACACGATTCCAACCATAATAACGCCAAAACCCTATGCACTTTTGCCTTATAACTTTGAACCCAACACTTTAACTTTCCAACTTTTCTCCTTACCGGCCACCAAGCAACCCAGCCAGCGTCGCCGGAATCCGCCAGATACACATATAACTGAAGAACACGAACGTGACAACCAGTCCCGCAGCAAATATCCGGTTCGGCTTGAGCACAGCATAAGCCTCTTTCGACAGCAGCCGAGGCAGCACGTAGAAAAGCCCCACGCCGACACAAAACGCCTGCAGAGCCGTCAGGAGCACCCCCTCCAGTATCGAAGACAGTTTCAGCAGGAATACCGGCTTCTGCCCCAACATGAAAACAACGAGCATGCTGAAGATGAAAAAGAAAACAAGGAATATTCTGAACTGCGCCTTCCAGCGAAATCTCTTCTCGAATCCCGGAATGCAAATCCTGCACCCGTCGGCAACCAGCCTCGGCCAGCCCGCCAACTGCCCCACCATCGTCGAAATCATCGCTATAGCCCCGCAGAACTTGAAGACAAAACCTCCCACCCAGTCCCACCTCATCGAAAAAACCTCGGAAAGAGTCGCCGCCATTTTGTCGTTGCTCGGCGCTGTCTGCGCTGCGCCCAATATCCCGGCCCCCGCAATCAAAAACGCCCCCGTCACAACCACCCCCAAAACCATCGCGAATCCCGAATCCAGGTAAAGCACCCTGCACCAGCCCTTGATCTTCGCCGCCGTCGCGGCGCTCATCTTCCCAAGCGCACCGACAACCGCGACCCGCCGTCGCCCCGTAACCGGCCCCGATCACCCAGTAAGTGTACCAGACCTGGCTCGCAAAACCGCCCGCCCCCCACCCCAGGACCGGAAGCAGCTCGTCCCACGAACTGCTCGAAACCCCCTCGATAGACCGCGCCCACATCGGAACCTCTCCCAGCTTCAGCGAAAAACCCGCCATAAGCTCATTGAATCCCGGCATGACGTGGCCGGCAATATAGAACGCACCCAACACAATCACCAGCACGAAAAGGCTCATCACGATCTTCAAAACGCCGAAAACTCCCGACCACGCCACCGCAAGAGCGAAGAATCCCGCCAGCCAACCCCCTAATTTCGGACTGATACAACCGACAAGCCCATTGATGAAAGTACCCGCCATTGTCGCAAGCGTCCCTATCGCAAGCACCCCGCAGACAATCTGCACCACGAGCACCAGCCACACCACCAAATGACGCGGACCCGGCATCCGCGAGAACATATCCATCATCCCCTCCCCCGTGCAGACGGTATAACGGGCCCCGCTGACTCCTATCCAGAACTTCAGAAAAACCCCCCCAACGACCGCCCAGAGCACCGTCGTACCGAGAATCGCCCCCGTCCGCGTGGCGATCACGACCTCCCAGGCCCCGATATACTCCGCCGCCCAGATAAATGACGGCCCGACCAAAGCGAGCGCCGCAAGCCCGACGGGCGCCTGCTTAATCATCAATCCGTCGCCCGCCTTCGATTCGTCTGCCATAGGCCCGGCCTCATAGCCCCTGAATAAATCGCTTCCATGCAACCATCACCCGAAAACAGAATAACCACCCGCTTCCCCTCCGTCCACAAGTTTTTCCAAACCGGCGAAACAGACAACCGAAGGCCCAAAACAAATGAAGCTGTGCTTTTTGTTGGCAAGTCGAGACGATATAGGCTATGCTCATAAAAACTCACGAATACAGGCATCTGCTCATGGCGGAATACCCATTGAAAGAAGAAACAAAAACACCGGTACAACCCCAGAAGCACGCCGTAACCTATCGCGAACTCTTACGCAGGATATACCATAGGTTCCTCCAAATCAGAGGCAGGCCGAGAGAGATTGCCCTTGGCCTGGCATTGGGCCTCTTTGTCGGGATGTCCCCGACTCTGGGATTCCAGATGGTGATAGCAGTCTCGATCGCCGCCCTGCTAAAGTGGAACAAAATCTCCGCCGCCATCGGAGTATGGGTTACCAATCCGGTCACTGCCCCGATTATCTACACGATAACCTATGTCACAGGCGCCAAATTCCTCGGACACGATGAGGTCTTTCAACTACCGAAGGAGTTCAGCTTCGATGTCGTCCTCGGATTGTTCCGAAAAACCCCCGAAGTAATGTTGGCGATGACCGCAGGAGGAATAATCATAGGCCTGCCTGTGGCAATCGCCGGTTACTACCTCGCATACGCCCTCATCACCAGATACAGACGACATGCCCAGAAAAGGTCTCTCAAGCGTGCCCTGAAGCAATCTCCAGGCCAAAGCCCGCCCGCACCTTGATTCCTTATCGACAATCTTACGAAAATCTCCGCAGGGACCGCCCCCGACATGCGTTTAACTTAACGTAAGGCCGACACGCCTGAACAAATGATTCGCAGACAGAGTTTCTCTATATGGAGACGTAAAATGGCCAAAAAAACAGAAAAAACGTCGAACGAACAGGCAAATAAAGCCGCCAAAGAAAGTACGCCGTTCCACAAAAGGAAGTTTGTATCGCTGCTGACGGCCTTTTCCTTCGTACTGATGACTATTACCGGACTCGGGCTTTTCTTTGCTCCATCCTGCAGGATCGCTCGCGACACTTCCTGGGTGCTCTGGGGGCACAGCAAAGAACAATTCGAAGCCGTTCACGTCTGGTTCAGCACCGTATTTCTCGTCGCAGCAGGCTTCCACATCTACTTTAACTGGTCTGCAATAAAGAGCTACTTCAAGACAAAGATCGGCCGGAACATTGGTCTGAGGACCGAATGGGTCGCCGCCTTGCTGATATGTCTGGTCGTATATGTCGGGACTATACACGCCGCATGGCCATTTAAGTCTCTGATAGATTGGCAGGATACCTATAAGCACGGCCTCTCAACCGACCGCACCGAGCACGCCGGCCAGGGACGAAGAGGCGGACGAAATTCCCTTCTGCAAAGCGACAGCGAGCCTCAGCCCCAAGGTACAAACAGACCCAAAACCCGGGATATCGAAGACATAGACACCTTGCAGGCGGGCCGCGGCAGAGCAGGCGAAGGACGAGGACAAACCACAAATGTTGCCCGCCGCGGCATGGGCCGCATGACGCTCAACGAGTTCTGCATCAGCGAGGGCATCGAACTTAATGCAACGATAGCACGTCTGCGAGACAAAGGTTTCACCGCGGACGCTGAAATGACAATGCGCGAAATCGCCGACCGGGCAGGGATTCATCCCAGCCAGATGCGCGAAATCCTGGAGCTGGAAGGCGATTGTGACAACGAACAGTGATAAAGCGACGCCCTTTGTCTTTCTGCGTCTTTAGCAACAGGCCTCAAGCTGCCGGAATGCCTCGCGTAAAAGGCCCGCGATGATGTCGCAACACTCAGCCGCGGACTAATCGGACGCCGCCGCCCGGGCCAGGCCTTCCCCGGCCCGACTACTGGTTACCCGGTCTCATAGGCCCTTCCGACCCGAATCCGCGACGGCACAGGCCGATCAGCCACTTCTGCTGCTCCGCACTCAGATACGGACGCAAAACCAGAACATGCTCGGCCATTCGCCTCTCGATCCGGCTGTGTGTCGTTATCAACGACTCGATTTGCCCTAACAGTTCATCATTACTGCTCTCGGGATCCTCGAACACAGCCGCAAGTTTCGCCCTCTCGGACGTAAGTGCATCACGCAAACCCGCCGAAACGGCCTCGAAATCCGGGTCTTTTTCCTCCAACACCTTGACCTGCTCTTCGTCGAGTCTCAGCCTGCGTGCCAATCTCGCCCTGACCCTCTCAGCCGACCTGCCGCCCGCTCCGCCTCCGCGACTCATGCCCCCGCCGCGACCGCGCCCGTAACCGCCGCCGCCAAGTCGCGATATTGGACCCCGAACGGCCTCGGCACAAATACCCATCAGGTAGTCGCGCTTTCCCGCAGACAGCTTGCCGCGCAGCTCGACGATATGCCGCCCCACGGCCCTTACCAGGTCCTCGCGAGCCGAAATAACCCTGTCACTCTGTTCCAGCACAGCCGAATCCGATGTGGACGGATCATCCAGCGAATTGGAAAGCGATTTCTGCTCGGCTGTAAGCGCTTTCAGCAGCACGTCCAGTTGCTCGCCGAACTGCTCCTCGAGCTTGATCGTAGCTTCGGACGCGCCCGCCAGCCAACCTTGCGCCGGCCCCTGCCGCCCATCGAGCTCGCTCAGCGCCGTCGAACGGGCATTGAAAAAAGAAACCGCCCCGCAGGCAAGAACAACCACCGCAAGTATTATCGTTCGTTCTCGATTCATCACTGCCCGCCCCCTTCGCCCGATTCGTCCTCTAACACCAGCCGCGCCAACTCGCTCGACCAGTCCAAACCAAGGGCCGAGAGATATTGCGGCCTGCTCGTCAAAGCCGCCCCGCCCTCCGTGCTTCCGGCTGCGCTGTACCTGCCCAGTTTGTGCCCGACTCCCACGGCGATGATAATTGACGCCGCCACGCGAAGAACTCTCGGCACAAGCCCCGCCCGCAGAATACGAGCCAGCCGAGCTTGCCCCGAGTTGCCGTCCCCCTGCTCCGCCAGCGTAACCGTCCTGACCGCTACGTCGCGCCCTGCCGTATCGACATCCCATTGCCCCAGCGCATCCCACGTCTCGGCAATCTCGCGCCGGCGACCCAAACACTCCTCGCACCCCTCTATGTGTGCCCGCACCTCTTCCCGTCTCGATGCGTCGAGCCTGCCTGCAACGTATTCGATTAACTCAATTTCGCTTATATGTCCCATGATACCTGCCCATACTTAAACGCCTCCAAACCGCTTATACTGCGGATTATTCCGGAGAATTTCTGATTTTTTCCAGCCTGACTCGCAGGTTGGCATACGCCCTGACCAGCAGCGATTCCACCGCAGACCTGCTCCAGCCCGTTGCCTCGCTGACCTCGCCGTGACTGAGACCCTCGTACCGATGCAGTATAAGCGCCGCCCGCTGCCGCTCAGGCAAAGCATGCACCGCTGCTCGAACGATCTCGGCAATCTCCTGCCGCTCGGCGCCGCTGGATTCACCCTCGTCCGCAGCCTCCCGGACCGCGCCCTTCGCCAATGTCGCCTCCCGGACTGTCTTGCGACGTTTATCAAGGCAAAGGTTTACAACGATACGGTACAGCCACGTCGTGAATTTCGCCTCCGGCTTATATCGCCGCGCCGCCCGGTGAACCCGCAGGAATACCTCCTGCGCAACATCTTCGGCGCTGTGCCAATCCCCCAAAATACGGTAACAAAGCGATAAAACCCTGTCCTGGTGCCTGCTCACTATCTCGCCGAGGGCCGCCATATCGCCGCCGGCCAGACGAGCCATCAGTTCACTGCTGTTGGGATTGTCGTCTATCATTGACAGCATCCGACTCCCGGTCTCTGCAAAAAATACGTCGCTTTCACGCGACCGCCCCACATTTATCTTCCCTCTGCCCTTGTTTGTCAAGAAAGACCGCAAACCGAACACGCAATACCCTGCCATTATTCCTTGTATTCTCGACCATTTCTGATTAACATCTTGAGATATGCTCCGGGCATGCCATGAGCACTGAGAAAAACCGGATTGAATCATTTATCGAATATCAGGAGATCGAAAATGCAAACGCCCCTCACCCCATCAGGATGTGCATGCTGCCGAATGAACAGGCGACAATTCCTCGGCAAGTGCGCCTGTGCAACCGCCGCCGGCGTACTCGCCGCCCCGAGAATCACTCACGCAGCCCAGGATAAACCCCAAATCAGAATAATATACTCCCTCCACGCCGAAACGCAGCCCGGACCCGACTGGCCGAACGTCGGCTTCGATTTCAAACCGGTCATGCGGAAATTCACCGCCCTATTGAAAGACAAATGTCCCGACTTCGATTTCCTCACCTCGATGGCGACCGGCCCCGAACAGGCCCAGAAAATCCTCGACGAGGATAAATCCAAAAACATTACCGGTTATATCGTATATCAGTTGAACTGCTGGAACCGCGTCGTACAGACAATCGCAACTTCCGGCAAGCCCGTTCTCTACGCCGACTTCCAGTTCGGCGGAAGCGGAGGATTCCTCGTTTACACCGCCGCATTCATCCGAAGCAACGCCCCCAACGTAGCATTCGTCGCGTCCTCCAATTTCGATGACCTGGTCGCTGCGGCCTGGTGTTTCCGTATGGTCGTCAAAGGCGCTTCGCCCGCCGACTTCCGCACCGCTGTGCAGAAGGCACGAATCGCATCGACCCCCAAGCCCGGCAGGCTCGACTGCAAAACCGACATGCTCACGACAATATCGCCGAAAGAATGCGTCCGCAGAATGGAGCAGTCCAGAATCCTCGCCGTCCGAAGCCAAGAATCAGGCCCCGCCGGCACACTGCTCGGCATACCCGTGGAGAACGTCTCTTTCGCGGAAGTAAACGAAGCCTGGAAAAACGCCGACAAGGACAAGGCCGCCGACATCGCAGACAGATGGCAGAAGGAAGCACAGCTTATCGAAGGAGTCACCCGCGAAACACTCGAAAACTCCGCCGCGATGTACCTCGGCCAGAAGGCCGTACTCGAAAAGCACAACGCAAACGCAATCTCGATAAACTGCCTCGGCGGATTCTACGGCGGGCACATACACGCATATCCATGCCTCGGATTCCACGAACTGAACAATCAAGGTCTAATCGGCGCCTGCGAGTGCGATCTGCGCTCCACAGCCACGATGGTCGCTGTCACCCACCTGACAAGGGGCCGCCCGGGCATGATCTCAGACCCCGTAATAGACACCGCAAAACGGGCAATAATCTACGCCCACTGCGTGGCGTCCAACCGGCCCTTCGGCCCCAAGGGACACCAGAACCCATTCCAGATACTAACCCACTCAGAAGACCGCCAGGGAGCTTCCGTCCGCTCTATACTACCCGAAGGATACATGACGACAACTATCGAATTCGAGCAGTCAAGAAAGCAGCTACTCTTCCACCAGGGAAAGGCAATCGGCAACGACCCCGACGACAGGGCATGCAGAACGAAGCTCGTCGCAGAACCCATCGGAGACATCGAGAAGCTCTTCGGCCAGTGGGACCAGTGGGGCTGGCACCGCGTGACATACTACGGCGACCTCAAAGAGCCCCTCTTCGCACTCGCTGACGAAATGGGATACAAAGTCCTCCAAGAAGCGTAAGCCCCTATAGCCTGAAATCACGCGTGAATTGATATCGTTCGGCACGCTGTCTCGACCGAACCCAACGGCGAACATGTCATCTCGACCGAAGCCAACGGCCCCACATGTCATCTCGACCGAACCCAAAGGCGAAGCGGAAAGATCTGTTCAAATAGTCCGCCGCATTCATCCGAAGCAATGCCCCCACATGTCATCTCGACCGGAGCCCAAGGCCCCATATGTCATCTCGACCGGAGCCAAAGGCGAAGCGGAGAGATCTGTTCAAATCCCCTTCCACTTCATCCCGACCGAACCCCAAGGCCCCACATGTCATCTCGACCGGAGCCAAAGGCGAAGCAGAGGATCTGTTCAAACCGACCCCTCCGCATGTCGTTTTCGCGCAGTCAGAAAAGCCCCGCTTATTTGAACTTTGGTTATTAGAGCTTGTTTAGGATTTAGTGCTTGGGGTTTAGGGTTGGGCAGCACGCCCTTGTTGGAGTCTATTTTGCAAATGGCAGGTCCTTCGGCAGTACCCGAATCTCCGTCGTCAGCCTGTGTTCGCCGATAGCCCCCGCATCGAAGACCAGCTCGACGAAATATCCCGTCCACCCCTTTTCCGGCGCCGATACTTCCGCAACGTATCTCCCCGCCCGCCCCGCCGGCTCCAACGGTGAGCTTGTCCACTGAGGACCGAGAACGTCTATCCTGAAATCGCGCTTCTCCGCATTGGTCGCCTGCCACAGCCTTGCTTCCTTCGGCTGCGTCTCGCACTCGACAACCATACTGCCGTTCTCGCGCACCGCCCACCCGAAGACCGGCATCTTCGCCCCTTCGAGTACCGACCTGCAGAAAGCGATCACAGACCCGAAAGCGCTGAAGTCCAGCCCGTGCCCCGTATTCGGGAAGTACCGCACATACTTCTCCCCAGGCAGGTCTGCAAAGTAGAATTGAGCCGAGTCAGGCAGGAAGAACTGGTCGCCCGACGAATTCAGCAGCAGTTTCGGCATCGTGTATCGCTCGCGATAGCTGTAAGGATCGATAAACCCCCGAAGTTCTTTCCCGCGGGGCGTATCAAGCCTGTCGAATATCTTCATCTCCTCATAGTCGTGAATCGCCGGCGCCCAGAACCCGTAAGCCGCGTGGTGGTGACGCATTGATTCGCCCATATTCAAAACGTCGATAACCGCAGGGCATATCGCGACCACGCGCTTATCCACAGCCGCCGTCAGCCACGTCGTCCACCCCCGTTTCGACGCGCCCGCAACGACGAACTTCTTGATATTCAGCGCGCCGCTGTCAAGCCCCTTCAAGTGACTTTGCACCGTATCCATCGCTCGCACCGCGCTTTTCGCCATCGGCAGCAGAACGGGCCACGTCGCGTCCCCCGTTTCCAGAAACTTATCGAACGAATACGCGATTATCGCATCCTCCGACCTCGGCCTGCCCCCATCGACAAAATTCAAGGGCTGGTTCGGAACCGTCTTCAAATCCGCCAGCACCGCCCCGGCCTGCACCGCAACAATACTCAACGCCATATCGAGACCGTCGGAAAAGTCGGACCTGTTGCTGCCCCCGTTTATATGAAGAAGAGCCGTATCGGCGTTCGCCTTGTCAGGCTTGAAAATTGTCAGCCGGTGACGCCACACAGGGCGATCGACCTCCTCTTTGCTCCGCCACGTTTGAGACGTCATATCGATAACATACGTCGTAATCCCCGCCCCTTCGATCGTCTTTACCACCTCGTACTTGTAGCTCGAATCCGGCGCCGCCACATAATCGTCCAATGCTGTCCCGGCGGCGACTTGTGTAAAACCACCAATCAATAAAATCGCAACTGCAAATCTGCTATGCTTATTCATGTTTGACCTTTCACAAATGCGGCGTTAAGTGGTTTCAGACCTTCGACGGAAAAATCTTCCGCAAGTATTCGAAGTCGTATCGGCAGCTCTCCTCCACCCCCAAAGGCATCTTGACGCCCTCCATCACCAGCCAGCTCCTGTACCCGATCTCGTCCATTGCCTCCCGAACGCGGGGAAAATCTATCGACCCTTTCCCGTACAGGTCCTCGTAGTCCTTCGCGTGCACCTGGCATATTCGGCTGCCCAACTCCCGAATCTCTTTGTATATGTCGTGCCCTTCCATATTCGAGTTTGCCACGTCGTAATAAACCCGCACCGCCGGCGAATCCACCGCTTCGATTATCTCCAGATGCTCATCACCGCTAAGCCACGACTCGATCCCCAGCACAACCCCCGAATCTTCGGCCTTGCCCGCTACCTTCCGAAAGCGCCGCACCACTTCGTCTCTGCCCTTCGGGTCCTTCCGCAAATCGCCGTTGCCGAAAAACGCCAGAAGTATAATCCCCTGCTTCATCGCCTCGGCCACTTCGACAGCCTTCGATACCCATGCCTCCGCTCGCGGATCGCTCTTGTAGGCTACGTCGTTCAGCGTCCCCATTGCCAGAGACGCAATCTCCATTTCGTTTCTTTCCGCCTCGGCCAGAATCTTCTCCTGCAAGCCGGGATCGAATAGCGGCAGTTCCTTCTCCCCGCCCCCGAAATCAACCTGCACCCCGTCAAGCCCGATCTTCTTGGCCAGCTCGAACGACGACGGATTCGCCCTCCTGCCGATAGTCCAGTCGCAGACACCTATCTTGAATCCCTTTCCTGCCGTCAGCCGTCTCTCAAGCGGTTTGCACCCGCCCGCCAGCGTCATCCCCGCAGCAACGCCGACGGTGCCAGCAAGCATACGCCGGCGGCTAATCTTCGACTTTTCCACTTTCATATCTCCTGACTTTTTTCGTAGAAGCATACGGTGCACTGTCCGAACCGACAATGCCCTCTGACGAATATGCTACCGGTATAAAATCCCAATGTCAACAGGCTTTGCGCCGGCGGCAAATCCCGCCAACTAAACCGTCTCACCCGGCATCCGCGGCGTTGAGTTTTTCCGCAAGACGATGGCTCCTTCTTATAACCTCATCCATGTTAAGGTATTCGAATTCGCCGAACCTGCCCAGCAGTTCTATCCCGAGCGACGACGCATACCCCCTCACGATTCTCACATTCGCAGCGTAATTCGAATCGTAAACGACATATCCGTATTCGATATTGGTTACATCCGTCGTCACCACGTCTTTCTCGTCTATAACCCCGAGCCTGGCCAGATCGTCAATTACTCTTTCCACCAGCCCCGAATCGCAAATCTCGCCGACCTCGTCGCGCCCATTAGCCGTAACCTCCGCTATCAGCGACGATTGACCCGATGGAACGTTGCTCACGCTGAAATAACCCATGAAGCACGCCCTGTGAAAAACGACCTCCGGCGAGGGAAAATAAATCGCGCTCTTGTCCAGAAGCGAAGTATTATTCACGCCGACCATTACTACCCTCACCCGGTTATGCACAAGACTCCGCGCAGCCCGAAGAACGTCACCGGGGACATCATCCATGCACTCCAGCGCCTTGAGGACCGGCATGGTAACCACTATCTTCTCGAACATCTTCTCTTCGCACCCGTTTGAGACAATCCACTCGCCTCGCTTCCGCCGTATTCCGGTGACCTCAAACCCGGTCGTCACAGGCTTTCCGTCGGCAATAAGGGCCTTCACAAGCGCTTCTATCCCCCCTCTCGCCGGATAGTGGAAATACAACTGGTGCAGGTAGCCTTCCGTTTCAATCCCGATGGCCGACTTGATTATGTCCTCGACCGGCGGCCTTGGAATCCGCTCGACCCACTCCATAGCCATCTTCTCCAGCGGGCATTTCCATATCTTTCTGTTGTACGGAATCAGGTACGCCTCGGCGATTCCGTCGCCGAAGGTATAGTATATCCACTCCTTGAAATTCCTCGGCCGCTTGTGCTCGTTCTTCAGAAACCCCGCCAGGCACTTGTATATATCCTCCTTCTCAAGATCGCCGAGACCGTTTTCAAACGGGTATTTCACATACCGGCCTTTGAAGAAAATCTTATTGTTCCGCCGGCAGCGATTCGCATTATCGCCGAGAGCATCTCTGACGAACTCCATCACCGACTCATCTTTAGAGAAAAGTATGTGCCCTCCGAGATCGTACCTGAAGCCCTCTTTCTGGAAACTCCTGCACAATCCGCCGGGGCGTTCTTCTTTTTCGAGGATTTCGAAGTCGTGAGCAAGCTGTCCCCCCAGCGCAATTGCGCTCAGACCTCCGCCCAGTATTCCGATATTCAGCCTTGCTTTCACTTCGATACCGTTCTTCCGAATCTCACTCGCAGTATCCTTCTAAGCGTATGCCAGGCCCCTTCGAGCGGCCTCATCGTGCTTGTACCGAGCCTTTCGTGGTAATCGATGAACACGACCTTTGCCTTTCGTCCCATCTTCAGCGGCCTAAGCAACAGCTCCACCGGCAATGCCGCCCCGGCCGGGTCATAATCCATCTCCTCGATAAGGCTCTTCCTGTAAGCCCGCATCCCGCTGTGAAGATCAGTGATACGCCGCATAAAAAGCAGCGAGGCAAGCCACGCGAAAAACTTATTGCCCAAATAATTCAGCCAGGGCATCGCCGCAGGTTTGGATTTCAGTCGTGAACCAGCGACAATATCGTATCCTTCTTCGGTAACGGCCTTGGCCAGTACCCCAATCATATCTACCGGATAAGTGTCATCGCAATCCAATGTCACTACAACGTCTCCGCCCGCCGACCTCAGGGCAAGGTCCATCGCCATGCCGTAGCCTTGCGGCGGATACTGACGCACGACCTTTGCTCCGAGCGCCTCTGCAATTTCCGGCGTCCTGTCTTTGCTGGAATCGACGATCAGTATCTCCGCATCGCCCGCGACATCCCGTATGTCATTTATCACCTTGGCGACAGCCGCCTCTTCATCCATTGTAATCATCGCAACGCTAATCACGAATAGCCCCGCCGCTAAAAATCGACTGTCTCCGACGGATTATCCCTTGTCACGCAGACCTCTCTCGTTATCCCCCCCGACAGTACCTTGTGACGCCCGTAGAAAGCCCTCGTTCGGTAAACACCCTTCTCGTCGGCCTTACCTGTCTCGACGGTCCACCATTTCTTGAAGACCAGGTCTCTGTAAGTCCTGGCAGCGGGTGTCGCCGTCCAGTCTCTCTTCCACAACGCCGCCCGCGGACGCCAGTGAGCGCCTTCCCAAAAACCCCACATAATAATTCCTTCCACCGCCGGGTGCGCAAAGCAGATACTGTAAAACTGACGCAGGTGCTCGGCCTTGGCCTGCTCGTCACCGCTGTCGAAATCGTATTCCGTAATCTTAATCGGCAACCCGAATTCACCAAGCTTATCGAGAGTCCCCTGAAGCTTCGCACCATCGAACATCTCTCTGAAATGTCCCTGGCATCCGATCCCGTCGATCTTCACCCCATCATCCAGTGTCTTTTTGATAAGGGCGACGTATCTATCGGCGTTGCGCACGCCCCCGGCCAAAGCACCCTGCTCGTTAAGGTAAAGCTTCGCTTTCGGATTGCCTTCTTTGGCCCAATCCGCCATGTCCTTGATAATGCCTTCGCCGAGGTTTCTCCGGTAGAAGTTGCCGAACAGCAATTCGTTATTCAGGTCGAATTCTTCTATCCTGCCCTTGAACCGGGAAGTAACGTCCAACGCCCTTGTCTTGACAGCCTCACGCATGGCCTCCTTATCGAGGTTCTTAACCCAGCCCTGCACCTGCCCGTCGGTGCACCAGAAAATGCAGTGCCCTCGCATACCTATGCCGTTTTCCGAGCAGATTCTATATATCGCGTCCGCCGTTGAGTAGTCCGCCGCCGCCTGCGTTCTCTGGCAGTTGTGCCATTTGAGGGCGTTCTCGTGCACCGCTGAGTTGAAATTCGCCTTGAGAGTCGTGATGTACTTATCCCGGTCGCCCTCGCTCATCCCTCTGCGAAATGACCCTTGAGCGATGCTGTTGCTAACCGCCGTCCCGAACCAGAACGCATGCCTCACCTGCTCGACCTTAACCTCCGCGCCGGCAGCGGTCTTGACGATTATCTCGCCCATCCGATGCTCCCGAATCCGCGCCGCAATCGCCTCCTCGCTTACCTTTGAACCAACATCCGAGCCGCCACGGCAAACACCCGAAACCACTGCTGCCGCACTTAAAACCACGACCAATCGCAACTTCATATTCACTCCGATACAAAAAAACGGGGACGCTCCAAGCGCCCCCGCGAAATATAGCCGTCTTACGCCTTCAGGCCCTTCAAGCCCGCATCCAGCTTCTCTCCCTTCTCCAGCATCTCTTTCCACGTCACCTGGCGCTTCTCGTAGGCCGCCGTCCGACCCAGTATCGTAATCAGATTGCTCCGAACGCTCTCGGCCACCGTGGGATTGTCGTAGATACCCTCTGTTATACTCTTATGGAAGGTCGCGATGTTCGTCACGGCTCCTTCCTGGTAAATGCCCGGACTCCTGCCGCCCTTGTAGAATGCATCTCCCTTTGCTCGCAGAACCACCTGTCCGCCGTACTCCGTCTCCAGAACGCCTTTAGAGCCGAACATCCTGTTCCTGATCCCTTCGGGCTGCGTCCCGAATCCGTCCGACTGCCTTGAACTGAAAGTAATACCGATATCGCCGGGGTACTGGAAAAGAACCGCGAAATGGTCCCAGCAAGTCCCCACCGGCCTCGTCGTCCGCCCACCTGTCCCCACAGCCCACAAAGGCGCTTCGCCCATTATCCAGTTCATAACGTCCAGCGTGTGAATGTTCTGCTCGGTAATAATGTCACCCGAAAGAATGTTGTCCAGCCCCCACGCTCGCAGCCGAACCTCCGGGTCTTTCGGGTTCTTACGCCAAGTATCGTACATCCCCCCGAACGGGCAGCCCGCATGGTAGGTTGCCTCACCGAACGTAAAGTCACCAAGTGCTCCCGCCTTGACTCGCCTCAACGCCTCGATATAGTACTGATCCGCCCGGGTCTGGAAGTCAATGAGGAAGCATAGCTTCTCCGCCGTCGCCTTCGCCCCGCTGGCGCCTATGCTCTGGCACCCGGGTACATCCACCGCGATGGGCTTGGCCACATAAACGTGTTTGCCCGCGGCAACCGCATCCGCCGCCTGAGAAGGATGAAAATAAGGCGGGCTTATAATCGCAACCGCATCGACGTAGTCGAACATCTTCTTGTAGTTGGAAAGGCCTGTATATCGTCTTGATTCAGGAACGTTGAATGCCCCGCCGCAGTTGTCCGCCCGATCCTTGAAGTAGTCGGCGGTGGCGGTGATGTTGTACCCGCCGTGCTTGTTGAACAAATCTGTAATCCATGTCCCACGACCGCCGCACCCGATTATGCCGAGATTGATTTTCGAATTAGCTCCATACGTTCGAACCGCCGCAGGATCCGCGATCGTAAAAGACAGCGCCGCCGCGCCCGCCCCTGCCATAAATCCGCGACGCGTCAAACCGACCGATTCTCTATGATTGCCCTTCTCTGACATTTCCTTTGCCTCCATAGTCTTAGTCAATACTGCACAAGCAGTTTCTGCGTGCCTGTGTACTTCCATATTTACGATGCGAGCCATTATAGCGCCGCCCGGAACCATATTCAACTGGATTGTCCCAACTGTTTCCTCTATATATTCATGTGCGCACGACGCTTGATCTTGCCCGTGGATGTCTTCTCGAATTCCTCTATTCTGATTTCCAGGTTCCCCGAAGAAATCTTCTCGAACGACGAAAGCTGCCTGCTGTTCTGCTGGCACTCGTTAATATCATGCCAAATCAGCTTCTTGAGCAAAGCGGGTTGTTCTATGAGGTCGGCTTTCGTCCGGCTTGTACGCACCTCGATTGCCTCCCATTCCGGCCTGACAATGGCCCTGATGTTCTCCTCGGCAATACCTGCGCCGTCCTTCTTAAATCCCGGAACAACCAGAATCTCATAAACGAATGAGGCCTGACACAACGCAGTCTCCACCAACTCCGGGTTGACGTTCTTACCCCCTGGAAGCACTATGATGAATTTCTTCCGACCCGTAATGAAAAGGTTCCCCGCACGGTCGAGATAACCCAGGTCACCCGTATGAAGCCATCGAACACCATCGACATCCGAATCTATCGCCGCATCGGTCGCTTTCGGATTCTTGTAGTAGCCTTTCATTATGCAAGGTCCGCCCAGCAGTATCTCCCCCTGCCCACCGGGCTCGAGAGGATTGTTCTCTTCATCGACGATCTTGACCTCCAGCGTGGGAATCGGCCGCCCCACCGAACCCAGCGAATCGGCCCTGTCGTTGAAACCATATACCGGAGAGTTCTCTGTCGTCCCGTAGCCCTCGTACATCAGAAGCCCGTGACGCCAGAAAAATTCCAGTACCCATAAAGGCATCGCCGCGGCGCCCGAAAGACAGAATCGAAGTTTCTCCCAACCGAGCTTCTTAACCATCGAAGCCCCCACCAGCCTCGGCAGGAAACGGTCGAGGATCCGAACCAACACGCTTCTCTGCTTCTGCTTTCCCAAAGTCGCTTCCATCTGCTTGGCCAGTGCCGTGAACAACGCCGGTATGGCGATGAAGATCGTAGCTTCCTTCTCGGCGATGATCTCCGCAATGCGGCGGTACTTGTTTGTGTAAACGTTCGTCGCGCCAACCGCGAAAGTCAGCACTTTCCCGACCGTAAGACCGAACGAATGGTGAGGCGGCAGAATATGAACGAGGGTGTCTTTTGAGGTGATATTAATTCGCTCGATTGTGCCCTCGACATTAGCGATTATATTAGCATGCGTCAACTCGACCTCTCGCGGATCCGCCGTGGTCCCGGAGGTGCACAGTATCACCGCGGTATCGTCGGCGACTATCTCACCGCCAATCTCACCGGGAAAATCCGCCGGCACGTTTCCGAAGCTCTCGCAAAGAGGACTATCGAGCATCTCCACCAGTCCAATGTTGCGCCGGGCCGCGAAATCACGCAGCTCGTCGCGCGAGGCCGCATCGGCATAGTCACCCGCCATCACCAGAACAGCAGTGCCCGTGTGAACCAGGTGCTCCATTACCCCCTCGACGCCCCGCTCCGGATCGATTAAAACCGGGACCCCGCCCGCCAGGACTGCGCCCCAGAAAGCAACATCCCAATCGACGCGGTTCCTGCCCAGAATTGCAACCTTGCACCCCCGCTCGATCCCCGCCTGGCCCCTCAGCCACCCGGCGAACCACTTAGCCGAGTCCCTCAAGCACCCAAAGCTGATAGCTTCGCAACGCTCGGCAGTGATTATCTCGAGGCACGTCCGGTCGAGACTACCTGTCTCTTGCACAGCCTCGTTAAAAACCTCGATCAGCGTTGCCCATTTGAACTCTGTTCTCATAAGGATAATAGGATACCAATAATAACCCGATTTGCCAAGGATATTCGCACCCGGCTCGCCTCCTCGGCCAGGCAGCGCAGCAGCGTTATCTCAGAGTTTATAGGCTCTGTCTTTTCTTTTTCACGAAGGCTTTGAGTTTCGCAGCCCCCAGGCAATTCAGCACGTCGTCCTGCCTCGCCCACCCTCTCGCTGCCGTAGCCACCCCGAATCCCATCAGCCCCAGCCCCGCCGTGCTGTGGGCGTCGGTGCCTATGGCGAGTTTGACGCCCGCCTCGATTGCCGTTCTGCAGTGTGTATCCTTCAGGTCAAGACGCCACGGATTCGCGTTTACCTCCAAAGCCGTATGCGTCTGCGCTGCATGGTCGATAACAGCCGCCATATCGATATCCATAGCCTCGCGACGACCTATCAAACGACCGCTCGGATGACCGATGCAGTTGACATAGGGATTATCCATAGCCTTGAGCGTCCGCATCGTCACCCTCGAACGATCCCCCGCAAGCCCGGAATGTATCGATGCTATCACGAAGTCCAGCTCCGCGAGCAACTCGTTTTCGAAATCCATCGAGCCGTCCGCGAGGATATCGACTTCACTGCCCGCCAATATGGTTATGCACCCTGTCTTGTCGTTCAGCTTTCGTATCTGCTTTATCTGCCGGGCGAGTTGTCCCGCCGAAAGTCCCCCCGCGATAGCCGACGAATGCGAGTGATCGGTGATGCAGATATATTCGTATCCCATCTCCGCCGCCGCCTCGGCCAGCGCCTCGATACTGCAATCGCCGTCCGAAGCGACCGTGTGCATGTGCAGGTCGCCTTTGATCTCCGCGAACTCCACCAGCACCGGCAGAGCGCCGCTCTTTGCTGCCTCGATTTCCCCCCGATCCTCCCGAAGAACAGGTGCAATGTAAACCAGCCCGAGCTCCTCGTATATGTCTCGCTCACTGCCGACAGGAATCGCCTTCTCGCCTTTGAAGAGACCGTATTCGTTCAGCTTCAGCCCTGCCTTGGCTGCAATCTCCCGCAGCCGGACATTATGCGCCTGCGACCCCGTAAAATACTGCCATGCAGACGCGAAACTCTCCAGCCCCACCGCACGCACGTCAACCTGCACGTCGCACGTGCTCGTCTCGATTATCGCCGAACCTTTCGTCGCCCCCGAAGCCAGAATCTCCTTAACATTAGGCCCCTTTGTAAAAGCCTCGACAACCCCGCCGGATGCCTGCCCACCCTGCCCGCAGCCGACAAGAATATCCACATCGCCGATCGTATCTCTACGCCTTCGCAGAGAACCCGCCGACCGAATCGTCAAATCCTCCGACAAACAGCGAACACTCGCTACGACTATCTCAGCCGCTTCCGCAGCCTGGTCCAGGCGAATCCGCCCCGTGGACTTCTCCAGAAAATCGATGCCCCTGAGTATGGCCGCCGCCTTCTTCTCTCCGAAGCCGGGCAGCTTCGCCAAAGCCCCTGTAGCTATAACCTCCTTCAATTCAGGGATGCTCGTTACCTTCAGCTTCTCGTAAACCGCCTTGACGCCTTTGGGCCCCATCCCGGGTATCTTCAGCAAATCGAGAAGACTGCCCGGTATCTTTGCGAGCAGCTCACGGTGGGCCGTTATCGAGCCGGTCTTGATAAACTCTTCGATCTTCGCAAGGCTCGATTTACCGATCCCCGGCGTCTCGGCCAGCCGCCCGCTCTCAAGGAGCATCCCGACCTCAACAGGGATATCGCCGATAATCCGAGAGACCTTGCGATAGGTATTGACGCGAAACCGGTCTTCCCCCAGTATCTCCATCACCTCGGCCATCTGACCGAAAAGCTCGCTGAGAATCGCATTGCTCATAGCACGCGATTATATCGCAAAACCCCTGAAATCAAAACGCTCTTTCTCGACCGACATACCAGCGGCGAGCACTAAGCTCTGTCTGAAAACTTCCTATGCCCCCTACTTCCCCGCGTTGTTCGTTGCACCGGCTTTCTTCGACGAATTCTGCTGCTTCGCCGCAGGCTTCCGATTCGCACGCGGCAGCACCGCCACGGCAAGATCCTGTGCAGGAACAAGATGCCGGTAGATGAAGGCCTGCATCATATCGTCCGCAGGCACAACCTCTCGACTGACCCTGCGGCCGTCGATTTGGGCACTGCCCCGCAAACGAATCTTGAACGGCCTTCGCGAAGGCTGAGACGGCGCCTTCAGCGTCAACTGGACGCTCTCCTGGTCTGCTTTGAGCGGTCCGCCTTTGAGAACAAAGCCTTCGGCAGCGCCGACCAGGCTGAATCCGATCTCACCTTCGAAGCCGTCCTTACGAATAGCGTACACCGTAATCGCACCCGTTGCCCCAGTCCGAACGCTGAGACTCGAAGGAACGGCCCGCAGCTCGAAATCCGGCATCGGAGGACTTATCCTGAGTCGATAAGCATAAGCATCACCGCCCTTGCCCTGGGCGTCTGTCAGGTACAGGTAATACCTGCCGTCTTTCGCGATTTTCGCAGTCAGCATCGAATCGGCATGGTGAGTCGTCAGCCCGCAGGCTTTGTCCTCGCAGTCGTCGTTGGCCGCAATTACCGCCCCGCCTTCGTCGATCAGTTTCAAGGCCGAATCCAGCGGAGAATTGAGTCGGCGGGCGCGAACCTCAGCGACGATTCTTTCGCCCGCGCGGGCATCGAAGCAGAATATATCCGAGTCGCCCGGCGTCTCGATACGCCCGTTGACGATCAGCGGCGCCTTGACAGCCTGCGCAAAAGCATGTTTGTTATTCGGCTCTCTTTCCTTTTCTTCGGCCAAAGCATCCACCGCAAAGGCCAGGGTATTGGAGACCAAACCATTGTTGACAACCGAAACGGGAAGAAAACCGACATCTTTCGCGCCTATCTCTAATTCATCGACGGGCAGATTCCAGCCTTGAAGTTTCACCGTCGCCTTATCGCCTGCCGAAACGCCTAAAGGAAAAATGCTCGTGATGAAAGGCGACTCGCCCACTGCGATGCGATACACGAAGTCTTCACGACCGCGGTATATTGCGTCCTTTATCTCCAGTATGTACTCCCCGTCGGCGCCGATCTCGTAGAAGAGAACCGGATCGGGATTGAAACGGTAGTCGTCCGCGTAGGCCAGCTCGTTCCCGTTGGCATCGTAAAGCGCCAAAGTCGCCTGGAACCAGCCCGGAACAGCGTCCGCCAGATAAGGAATCAGGGCTCGCGCGCTCACCGCCATGACCGGCGAATCGCCCTTGCTCAGCTTCAGTCGAAAACGATCCACATCACCGGGTCTGATCTGCCCGTTGATGATTACAGGCAATTCGCCGACGGCGTTGGCGTCGGCCATCCGATTGTTGGGCTCCTGCTCGTTGTATTCACGCATCTGACCGACGTGGAAAACCACAGGATTCGAAAGACCCAAAGCCGCTTTCAGCCTCAACTCCCGCCGACCGGCCTCGGCATTCGGAGATATTGTCACTCGAATGGTCACATCCTCCCCCATCTGGGGATTCTCCCGGTTGCGGTTCTTCGGATTGGCCAGCTTCTTCCTTATCTCGGCCATCTCATCTTTCATCGCTTCGATGTCAATCTCCTCGCCGACGTCCTCCGCAGCAGCATCGTTTGCATCGGCCGCACCGCCCCTGTTGCCGTCTCCGCCCGTCTTGACCTTCTCCTGCAGTTCCTTCAGTTTGTCACGAAGCAGATTGATCTCCTTGCCGTTGAGAGGCTTGACGTGTTTGACCAGTGTCGCGCTGACCCCCCTGCCAGAAACTGCAACGCCGCTTATGCCGTCAAGATATCGCCCTGCAATCTGGACATCGAAGCTCGTGCCCTGCTGTCCGCCAGCAGGATAAGCATAACAGATGCCGGGCAGCCGTTGATTGCGACCCGCCCGTGCCCCTCGCACCTCTACTGCCGAGCCTGCCAGGACCAACACCATGCAAAAAGTCACCCTCGTTAAGTATCGATGCATTGAATTCTCCGTCGCTCACATAATCTCGGTCAAACGGCCGCCGCTCTGTACCCCGTCGGCCTCCGAAGGAACCGCACGAACACTCAGGCCCTGCGGGTGTGGAAGCTTCGCATTCGTATCGATGCCCAGTAGTTCGTACATGCTGGCTATCAAGTCCACCGGATAGACAGGGCGTTCTTTCACGTTCTCGCCCGTCGCATCCGAAGCGCCCACAACTCTACCCCCCTTGAACCCGCCCCCGGCGACCACCGTCGAGAACACCTTCCCGTAATGACCGCGTCCCCCGTTCCAGGGCGCTTCCCACTGGACCTTCGGAGTCCGCCCGAATTCGCCGCCCCACCATACGATTGTCGTATCGAGCAGCCCCCGCCCGGACAAATCCTCCAACAGCGTCGCCATACCTTTGTCCAGCATCGGAAGGTTGCGCCGCATCGCCGTAAAATGCTGCTTGTGCGTATCCCAGCCTTTGTAGTTAATCGTCACGTATGGAACCCCGCGCTCGACGAGCCGACGAGCCGCAAGACACGCCTGCCCGAAAGTAGTTCGGCCGTACTGATCTCGCAGCTCGTCCTTCTCCCCGGACAGGTTGAAAACTTTACCCGCATCCCCGAGTATCAGGTCATAGGCCTGCTGTTCGCACCGCCCGAACGCCGCCAACTCCTCGTCACCCTTGACGGCCCCGCCCAGAGTATCCAGCTTGTGCATGAACTCACGCCGGTCCTTTTGCCGCTGCTCGCTGACACCTTCGGCCACAACGCCTTCCACCACGAACGGATTCTTCGCAGGGTCCCCGCCGGTGGCGAACGGCTTGTATTTTGAGCCGAGGAAGCCCGCCTCCGAGAACCGACCTTGTGGAGTAGTCAAGACAACGTAAGGCGGAATAAGGCCCTTGTACCCCGCGTCATACCCCTTGAACAGCGAAACTACCGCGCCGACGCTGGGATAAACCTGCCCGTCGCCGGGTTTGCGACCGGTCTGAACCATATACGATGCCGTTTCGTGCGCGTTTATCCCGTGCGTCATGCTCCGTATGATAGAGTATTTGTCGGCCTGCTTGGCGAGCAATGGAAGCAATTCGCCGACCATAATACCGTCAACATTGGTCTTAATCGGATTTATGAGGGGACCGCAGTAGGCGTTGCCCGCTTCCGGTTTCGGATCGAACGTATCCAGATGTGACGGGCCTCCCCACATCCATATCTGAATTACAGACTTCGCTTTCCCTTTCGGCTCAGCAGCCGCACCCCTCGCAGCCGCGCACATACGCTCGCCAAGAACCAGCCCTGCCGCCCCGAACAGACCCTGCTGGAGCAAGCGGCGTCGGCACATGCCGTCACCCTGTAAAACTCGGCCTCTGACCCGCTGTTTTTGTTCGTCATTCATGTTCTCAACCTTTGCTTACGCTCACATTGGGCCGCAGATTCAATGGCGATAAACAAATTCTGCGCTGTTGATCAGCGCCCACGCCAGGTCAACCGCTGCCTGCTGCCTGTTTTTGCCACCTGAACCAAAATACTCATCAACCGCTCCTGCTTCCTCCGCCGTCGGAAAACGAGACAGAATAGTCAGGTACAGTTCGTTAATCACCTGCTTCGGCGGCCTATTCGACCGCAAAAGAGACCGCAGCTTCCACCCTCGCTCGATCTTACGCTGAATATGGCTCGAATTGAGCATGTGCAGACGCTGCGCCGCCGAAGGCTTGTTATTACGCTCCGATTCCAGACCCGTATCACGAGGCGGACGACCGAACATCTCCAAAAATGAACTCGTAATGCTCCCGTCAGCCAGCGCTATCGAACGATAATCCTGTGGAATAAATGTAAAAGGTTCCGGCACCGCGCTGGAATACTTCTCGCTTGTCCCCGTGATTTGGTTTAATGCATCGATAAGCACCTCCGCCTCGATACGACGCAGACCGTAATGAGCGAAGTTCGCTTCGGCTTCGGACTTCTCCGTCGTGGGTATGGACGATAGCTGATACGTCTGGGAATTCAGAATCAATCGGAAGATGTGCTTCAGGTCGTAATGATGTCCGACCAGCTCTTTTTCGAGATACTTCAGAAGTTGCTCATTGACCGGCGGATTGTCGGGGCGAATATCGTCAGGCTCGTGAATGATACCGCGACCAAGAAGCCACGACCAGACCCGATTCACGATGTTCCTCGCAAACCAGGGATTCCCCTCGGAGATAAGCCAGTCCGCGAAGACTCTTCGCGGGTCGGTCTCCGCCTCGATCCGCGGCTTGACTCCGTCCGGGAAAACCGCCTCAATAGCAGAACTGTTCGGATCGAAGCCGACAATCACTTCCTTCCATTCCGCCGTTGACTTGTAACCGATCTGAGCGAAAAAACCCGCCATACCCGACAGCCGTTTCGAATCCCACTTCTCCGCTCGCTCACCCATGAACGTAAGCGCAACGGCCTGAGCGAGTACTGCCGGCTCTCTGCTTTGAGTCGCACAGTAGAAATTCACCGCAGGAACACGAAAATTACTCCCGCTCGAAGTCAGCATCTCACGAACGAAGCGGTCGTAGGCCATATTCTCCTCGATGGATGAACGAATCCAGTGGTGGTACGCCTGCACCCCGTTAGGCCAGAGGTTGATCGGAAACTCCGCCTTCACACGCAGAAGATCACCCCATTTCATAGACCAGTAATCCGCAAACTCCTCCCGCTCAAGCAGCCGATCTATCAGAGCCTTGCGCTTCCCGGCGTTCTTGTCCGCCAAAAAATCCCGCACATCCTTCGCACTCGGCAGCGTCCCGATAACGTCAAGGTACGCCCGACGCACAAAAACCGCATCAGAGCAGATATTCGCAGGCGCAATCCCGAGCTTATCAAGCCGCTCGAACACAAGCTTGTCGATGCGCCCCGACGCCGCGCCGACCGCACGGCCTTCATAAGGCCTCACAAGCCCCTGCGAACCCGAAGCCCCGCAGACGAAAATCAGCAGCAAAACCGCCCCGATTGACAAAACTCTGCTCATAGTATGCAACTCCAGCTATCACTCACGAAACTTGAACGCAGGCGGATAATGCTGAAACATAAGACGTTTGGCGCGACCCTGAGATTGCACCCAAATGATGATTCCATGCTTATCAAATTCACATCCTCCATGTTTACTGCTTTATGATAACACAGTTAGACCGGAAATTGAACCCCCAAGACCGCTTTCCTAACGAAATCTCTACTCGCAAACCGCACATTAGCCCGAAATTCAACCCCCGCCCCACGCTCGACCCGCTACCCTAATCCGAACGCCAAATCATGAATACTAACCCCGCAAAAAGCCCGCTAACCTTTTGTTATTGCAGAAAAATGCCCATTTTAGTACACTGAACCCAGCTACAACGAGACCAGAACGATGGCAAAAAACCTGAAATTTACAGAACAAAATCCCGATTCTGCGCATCCTACATACAAACGGCAGACCTTTGATAAAAAGGACGGCCACTTGAAAGACGTGCAGGATTCGCTTGCCGCCAGGCTCAGAGACGGCGATCGCCAAGCCGCAGCCGAAGTCGTCGAGATGTACTATAAGCAGATTTATCTCTATATGAGAAGGCTGGGACACGACAGGCAGCTCAGCGAGGACCTCACACAAGAAAGCTTTTTGAACGCATGGTATCACATAGCACAATTGAAAGAAACCAAGGCGCTGGCAGGTTGGCTTTATCGAATTGCCGGCAACGTATCGAAGCTCTACTGGAGAAGACACAAAGGCAAGAACACCGTCAGCATCGAATGGATCGATACACCCGAAGACCGAATCATCCGAACCGAGGCAGGCCATTACGAACAGTTAGAGCAGTTGCGGCATGCTGTAGCCGCACTGCCGTTTCGATTGAGAGAAGTGATAGTATTGCACTATATGCAGCACCTGACGATCTCAGAGGCCGCCGACGCCGCAGGCCTCAGAGAAGGAACTTTCAAAAGCAGGCTCAACAGGGCCTTAAGATTGCTTAGAAAACAACTGCCGTAAACCGAACGGACCCGAACAAATGAGAGACGAAAAGCTCAAAGAACTGTTGAATAATCTGGGCGATTTCACCGCCGAGCCGGTACGCACCGGCCTCGAAGACGAAATCCGCCGCCAGATACCCTACAGGCTCGTCCGACACCGGGTCACATGGAACAGTTTCAGAATAATGATCGACCTCAGGCTCAGCAGGTCCGTAGCCGCAGCGGTTATAATAATATCCATTTCACTCTGGGCGAGCCTGCTTGCCGCCTGGCACACCTCAGCCGACCAGATCTTTGCCGACGGAAAACTGCTCATAAAGTACAGCATAGCGGGACAAAACGCAGAAAGACAAGACACTCTGGCGAGCATGGAGGCCTTCAGCAGACAACTGGCGGACCGTGGCGCCGATGTCACTTACTACGGAGAAACCGCCGACCCCGACAATCCGTACGCACTCCTGATGCACTGGAGGCTCCCGGACGGCAGATACAGGGTCATATTCAATGATTTGAGTTCCAAAACCGTATCCCCCGCCGTCGTCATTACCCTCCAGGCATACATGCTCAACCAGCAGCCCGAAAAATAACCACCGCCGCCGAAGAGAAAACCGCCGCACAAAACGCCAAAGCCCCGCCCTGCCGAAAATTCAGTAGATGATAGCCGTCAGTTCTTCGATCTTCCTGACCAGTCCATCAACATCTCCCGAATTACAGATGCAGGCGTCGAACCCTTTACGAAGAAGAGCGCCCGACTCGGATTCGCTCAAATGGTCCGACAACGCTACAATCCTTATCGTCGCCAGGTCCTCGTCCGCACGAATGCTCGCGCAGATCCCTGCCGCGTCGATCTCCTCTGCCAGCAGGTTGACGACCAGAACATGCGGCATGAATTTCTGCACAACCGCGCCCGTCTGAAAATCGGTCGTGACCGTCTCCACTTCATAGCCGGCCTTGTCCGCCAGCGACCGGGCCAGCGACGAAGCCGAATCACTACGGCCGTCCACAACGAGCACGCGAAGGTTCCCGACAAGAAGCGCCGTCGTCGGCATATCGTGAACCTTCATGAAACGCACAAGCTCGTTCACCGGTATCCGCCTGTCCTTGCTCCCCGGAATACGGTAGCCCTTGAGCTGCCCGTTATCGAACCACTTCGATACCGTACGAGGAGCGACGTTGCAAATCTTCGCTACATCGCCCGTCGTTAGTACGTTTTTGCCTTTTGCCATCTCTTATATTCCTGCAATTTCTTCACACCTAATCCGTAAATATAATCGGTGATGACGCCGCTATGGTTTAGCACAGACACGCGATATAAGGCCATAATGCCTAATTCGAGCCTGTTTTTGCAAGGCCACGTCCCATAAGCAGCCCCCTGTTTCCCAGCCGTACCTCCGCCCCCGAACCGCACCGAACCGCAGGACTAATAACGATTACCGATGAGAATAATTTGGATTTATGCAGGTCTCGCGTTACAATCTCGCCGATTATAAAACTGCTGATTTGCAGTTGTGCTGTTATTCTTCTTGGAGACGCTGTCGATTATGAAGGTGCATCTATCCAGGCCGGACATTACCGAAGCTGAAATCCAGGCCGTCACAGACGTGCTTCGCAGCCCCAATCTCTCACTCGGACCGAAGCTCCCCGAATTCGAAAACGCATTCGCAGACTACATCGGAACAAAACACGCCGTCGCGGTAAACAGCGGGACCAGCGGCCTCTTCCTCTGCCTGACCGCAATGGGAATAGGCCCCGGCGACGAGGTCATAACCACACCATTCACATTTATCGCATCCGTAACATGCATAATGATGACCGGCGCAACACCCGTCTTCGCCGACATCGACCCCGCCACCCTCAACATCGACCCCGCACAAATCGAAAAGAAAATCACCCCCAAAACAAAAGCAATCCTCCCCGTAGAAGTCTTCGGCTGCCCCGCAGGATTCGACCGGATCTGCCAAATCGCCGAGAAACACAACATCCCAGTCCTCGAAGATAGCTGCGAAGCACTCGGCTCCAAGCTCAACGGTAAAATGGTCGGAACGTTCGGCCAAATGAGCACCTTCGCATTCTACCCAAATAAGCAGATGACAACCGGAGAAGGCGGAATGATAATGACCGACGACGACCACCTCGCAGATACCTGCGTCTCCCTCCGCAACCAGGGCCGCGGAAAAGCCGGAGGCTGGCTCGGCCACGATCGCCTTGGATACAACTACCGACTCAGCGACATCAACTGCGCACTCGGAATCGTACAGCTCTCAAGAATCGAGGAAATTAAGAAAAAACGCACAAACGTCGCCCAAATGTACCAGCAAGCACTCGCCGGCGACCCCCGAATAATCCTACCCGCCGACCACCCGGGCTGCGACACAAGCTGGTTCGTATTCGTCGTCCGTCTCCCAGGCGACCCCACCCTCGAACGAAGAAACGCCGTCCTCCAGGCAATGCTCGATAATGGAATCCAGGTAAGCAACTACTTCCCCCCCGTCCACTTCCAGCCCTTCATCGCAGAGCAATTAGGCTGTAAGGAAGGCGACTATCCCGTTACAGAAGCCGTCTCCAAAACCACTATCGCCCTGCCATTCTACAACAACCTAACCCAGGACGATATCACCTTAGTTTGCAACACGCTAAAGGAAGTTATCGACACCTGAGCATTGTCATTGCGAGCTTGCCACCAAGGGGGCCCGAAGGGCCGTGGCAATCTCTTCTTCAACTTTTACTCTGTACTTTTGGCGGATTCAACTCCCAAGTGCAACTGAGTCAAATCCTGTTTTGTTATCCTGTTAGTTTTTTCCGTTCATAAAATACTTCATTT
>JAFGCD010000004.1 GCA_016932835.1 Sedimentisphaerales bacterium | reverse complement strand
GTGGTAATGACTGATGGGGATGTTATCGAGGTTTCCGACTTACCTGCTTTGATGCGTTTCACGGCTTTGCGAGAAAGGGGGTTGTCGCGGACTTTAGCGGAGGTGGAGGCTGAATATATTGGCAACGTCCTTGCAAGCGTGGACGGCAATAAGACCCTTGCGGCACAGATTCTTGGTATAAACCGAAAAACGCTCAGGGAGAAGCTCAGGAAGATCGAAAAGCCGCCTTCCTAACGCTACGACTGCCGGGCAAATCCTACCCGGTGGTTCAAAATGCCCCACCGGTTTTTCCCGCCTCACTTGGATACGGCGGCACCACTCAGATAAGACCGTTTCTCAGGAAATGGTCACTTTCTCTTTATAAACACGCTGTTTTCTGTTTGCATTCCGCCTGGGCAACTGCGAACAGTGCTTTTAGTGCAAGTTCTTAAGCGGCTGGCATGTTTTTTGCTGGAATGAGAGCGTTAATAATGCAGATTTTAAGGAACAGGCCATGCCAAGCAAGACTATATATCTGCGATTATGCTCCACCTGCAAGCATGCTTCGACTTGTACTTTTCCAAGGGACACTCAAGGAGCATCGTTTTATTGCGAGGAATTTGAGATTGAGAGCGCACCTGCCAATAGGGCGAAAACGCAACCGACCACGTCTTCCGCCACAGCTGAGGAATCGAGCAGTTTGATCGGTCTGTGCCGCGACTGTAAAAACCGCCGAACGTGCACTTTTCCAAAGCCCGAAGGCGGCGTCTGGCATTGTGAGGAGTACTGCTGAGATGAAACAAATAGCCTTTGTACCGAGCAGCGATGGTGTGGAAGTGTGCGAAGATGTGAATGTGACGAATGTCTTGAAAATACTTGAGAAATACAGTGGAGATAGAGGCGGGCTTATTGCCGTCTTGGAGGCAATCCAAAGCGAATACGGCTACTTGCCCGAAGAGGCCCTTAGAATAGTGAGCGATCGAAACCGGCGCTCTTTGGTTGACGTATATGGCGTAGCAACGTTCTATCGCTCTTTCAGTCTAAAACCAAGGGGTAAGCATCTTGTGTGTGCTTGCCTTGGAACGGCTTGCCACGTACGCGGCGCGCCGAGGATTGTCGAAGAGCTCAAGCAACAGCTTGGAATCAAACCCGGAGAAACGACTGTCGATAAGGAATTCACTTTGGAGACGGTGAACTGCTTGGGCGCCTGTGCGCTGGGGCCGGTTGTGGTTATAGACGGCCACTATTTTTCGAAGGTAAAAAAGTCGATGATAAGTCAGCTGTTGGACAAGGCCCGCAAGGGATTCGACAGCGGCGAGATAGGTAAGGACAAGCGCATTTTCCCGATCAGCGTTAATTGTCCCCACTGCAACCGTAGCCTCATGGATGAGACTTTTGCCATTGACGGCTACCCATCGATAAAGGTGAATATTACCAATAACAGCGAAGAGGGTTGGCTCAGGCTTTCCTGTCTATACGGCAGTCATAGTATTTCAACGGAATTGAACATCCCGGATGATACGGTAGTGAAATTTCATTGTCCGCACTGTGGCGCAGAAATAATGTCAACATCAGACTGTTCAGTGTGCGGGTCACCATTGGTGCCAATGCTCGTCGATGGCGGCGGCATAGTGAAGATATGTTCACGCCGAGGGTGTAAGAACCATATCTTGGATGTGGTGTAACGCATATTCAGTTGGGAATTCTGTTTATGTAGCGATTCGCAAGAGGTGGTAGTGTGCTAAGATTATGTTCTATCGAAGAACTAAAAGAACTGCGCAGCGTGCTTTCTGACGGCATCGATGAGAAGAAGCCCTGTATAGTGGTCTGCGCAGGCACAGCCTGCCAGGCAAGCGGCTCGAACGGCGTCGTCAGAGTCGTGAAACGATACATTATCGAGAAGGGCTTGGTAGGCAGAGTAGCTCTTCGGATCACAGGATGTCACGGCTTCTGCGAGATGGGTCCTTTTATTCTGACCGAGCCGCAACAGGCATTCTACACCCAGGTGAGCCTCGATGATATTCCGCGGATAATTGACGCCTTGCTCTCGGATGAGTATGTAGAGGAATTACTTTATAAGGATCCAACAACCGGAGAGAAGTACTATAAGCGCGACGATATCCCGTTTTTCAGGAATCAACAGCGGAGTATTTTGAGCACTAACCAGAAAATAGACCCAATTCGAATTTACGACTATATTTCTCAAGGCGGTTACAGTGCTATCGAACCTGTGTTGTCAAAAGGGAACCCTCAGTGGGTAGTTCAGGAGGTGAAGCACTCGGGTTTACGGGGTCGTGGCGGAGGCGGCTTTCCGACCGGTTTGAAATGGGAACTGTTGGCCGCGCAACCGGGCACAAACGGTAAGTTCCTCGTGTGTAACGCTGATGAAGGCGATCCTGGCGCATACATGGACCGCAGCGTACTTGAAGGCAATCCACACAGTATCATCGAGGGGATGGTAATAGGCGCATACGGAACCGGCGCATCCGAAGGGATAGTATATGTTCGCAATGAATACCCGGTTGCCGTCAAGCATCTGAATATTGCGTTAAAGCAAGCTCGCGAGTTGGGACTGCTTGGTGAGAATATACTTGGAACCGGTTTTTCCTTTGATATTAAGATGGTCAAAGGAGCCGGTGCATTTGTCTGCGGTGAAGAAACGGCTTTGATTCGTTCCATCGAGGGCAAGATCGGTGAGCCTCGTCAGCGGCCGCCCTTCCCTGTGCAGAAAGGTATCGAAGGCAAGCCCACGGCAATCAACAATGTTGAAACTTGGGCCAACATTCCGCTTATCTTCAGACTTGGGGCCAAGAAGTTTGCGAAAATAGGTACTGAGGGCAACAGCGGCACGAAGATATTCAGTCTTGTCGGCAAGATCAAGAATACTGGCCTTGTAGAAGTACCGATGGGCACAAGCATCAAGGAAATCGTCTATGACATCGGCGGTGGCCCGGCGGACAACGCTAAAATAAAAGCTGTTCAAACGGGTGGGCCGTCCGGCGGGTGTATACCTGCCGATATGTTTGACTTGCCTGTAGATTACGACAGCTTAACGGAGGCAGGCTCAATCATGGGCTCCGGTGGCATGATTGTCATGGACGAGAATACCTGTATGGTGGATGTCGCCAAGTACTTCATGAATTTCCTCAAGGATGAATCCTGCGGCAAGTGTTTCACCTGCCGAAAGGGCACGCAACGGATGTACGAGATTCTTGACGATATATCGAAAGGCAAGGGGACTCCTGAACATTTAGAGCTTCTGGAAGAATTAGCCGAGACCGTCAAGGATACGACGATGTGCGGTCTCGGGCAAACAGCTTCAAACCCTGTTCTAAGTACCCTGCTTTACTTCCGCCGCGAATATGAACGGCATGTGATCGAGAAAAAATGCGGCGCCTTTGTGTGCAAGGACTTGGTGGGCGCCCCCTGTCAGGCTGGCTGCCCATTGGACACCGAGGTTTGGCATTATGTTGCCTTAATAGAAAAGGGTGAGTACGAAGAGGCCTACAAAATCATTAGGGAGGCTAATCCATTCCCGTCGGTTTGTGCGCGAGTTTGCGGCCGCAAGTGCGAAACAAGATGCAACCTCGCTGTCAGTGGGGGGCAGGCTATTGCCATCCGAGCATTGAAGAGATTCATCACAGACCGCATCGATCCGGCGGTCTATAAACCTGTCAGAGTCTCGCTACGGGCTAATGATTCTCGCAGAGTCGCCGTTGTAGGCTCAGGGCCTGCCGGTCTCTCGGCGGCCCATTACCTTTCTATGCTCGGCCACAAAGTGACGGTCATTGAGGCGTCTAATAAACCAGGTGGAATGCTCATAAGCTGCATTCCGGCCTATCGCCTACCTCGGGATGTGGCCCAAAAGGAGTTAGAATCACTGCTCGATGAAAACATTACGCTCAGGTGCGGAACTGCCCTGGGCCGTGACATTACCATCGATGACCTTTTCAAGGATGGTTTCGATGCCGTTTTCCTGGCAATAGGTGCGGATAAGAGCTGGCGGCTGGGGCTCGAAGGAGAAGATGCCCAGGGAATCGTCTCATCAATGCAATTCCTCAAGGCCTTTAATCTGAGGGGTGAGGAGATGGCAAGGGGACACGTCGGTATCGTTGGCGGCGGAAATTCCGCCGTGGATGCCGCCAGAGTGGCTATTCGCCAGAAGAAAGTCAAGAGTGTCACGCTGCTCTATCGGCGCACCTCTCAGGAGATGCCCGCCTACGCCGAAGAAGTCGAGGCTGCAATAGAGGAAGGAATAAGACTCGAAACACTGGTCTCGCCGACAAGCATACGTTATATCAGAGCCGCCGAGGCCGAAGGAGTGAGAGTAGAAACATTCGTCCAGCCGGTAAAAATCGATGCGAAAGACGGCCGCCTGGCAGATATCATGTGCGTCAGAAACAGACTGGGCGATGTTGACTCAAGCGGACGACCCAAGCCTGTGCCCATACCCGGCACCGAGTTTACCATTCCGTTGGATACCCTGATAGTGGCCATCGGCGAGCGCCCGGACAGCGACTGCCTTGCTTCTATGGGATTGAAGCTCGATAAAGGCGGCAGATTGCGTGTTGACGGGAGAACTCTTGCGGCCAATCGCCCCGGGGTATTCGCCGGAGGAGACCTGGTGACAGGTCCCAACACTGTTGTTGACGCTATTGCAGCAGGCAGAAAGGCGGCGAAGGTTATAGACCGCTATCTTCGTGGCCATGAGCTTGTCGAGCCGCCAAAGCGCAAGCTGCCTTCCGTTTTCAAAGAACCCGCCGGTTCAAGCGATGAAGAGCTTGAAGATGCGGTAAG
>JAFGCD010000003.1 GCA_016932835.1 Sedimentisphaerales bacterium | reverse complement strand
GCATACTCCTAAAATCTGTAATTGCTTTACAGACAAAGAGTAACATAACCAAAAACAGCGCGCCAGTTTATTTTCACAGACACGAGCTTGATTGCTTTGCACAGGGCGGCAAGCTTTGTCTCACGCTTGTTGTCGGCGTAATCATCGATGAGCTTGTCCAGGTATCCATCGTGGAAGGTCAGGAACTCTTCAGAATCGCTGATGGCCATTTGTTCAATCTGCTCGCCGGACTTATATATCTTGCCTTTTTCCCAAAGCGTTCGGACAATCCTCCTGACTACTTCCTCAAAAGCAAATACTGTTTTGTGCATATAAACCGTATTGAACATGAAATAACGGGCCATGAGCATGTGCTCAATGGAGTTTCTCGCTTTTGCTCTGACGACAATTTCCTTTTCATCGGTCAACTCAAGATTGTTTACAATGTAGTTGAGATCGATCTTCCCATAAGGAAGACCGGTGTTAAGAGCGTCCCTGGCCAAGTAATCGAGCCTGTCCACGTCAAGGCTTGCACTGAGGATATTTGGGATTGACTCATGTTGGCCGGTGATTAGCGCTGCGATTTCTTTTGGGTCAATACCTTCATCTTTCAGTTTTTCCTTAATGTCCTTACGCTGAGTAATGACGAGTTCTCCCAACTCAGCATGCTTGGGGTATTTCTTTGGAGCGGCAGCTTCGGCGGCCTGGGTCTGTCCTTTCCTGCTAATGTACTTCCCGGCGGAATCCCAGTCTATCTTCTCCATCAGATGAGAATAGGGGTAATGCCCTATGTCATGCAGCAATGCGGCTAAGCGGAGCTTTCGGCAATCATCGTCAGATAGGCAACGCTCGTCCTTGCTGCGAAAAGAGTCGAGAACGCGACTCATCATGTGCATTACGCCCAGCGAGTGTTCAAAGCGGCTGTGTCTGGCGTTGGGATAGACCATGTAAGCAAAGCCGAGCTGTTTGATTCCTCGCAGGCGCTGAAAAGTGGGGGTGTCAATGAGCTCTGTCTCCAATTTGCTCAGACCAATATCGCCATGGACAGGGTCAATAATTATCTTATGGCGATATTCCTCTCTCATACAGCTCTTCCAGTGCGGACCTACTCTAGTGTTTTCCGGCGGACAAGCCCGGCTTTATCAAGCTTCTCCCAAGCTGCTTCGGCAAGCGTCTTCTTATCTTGAAAATGAGGCTTTGACTCTTTGAGCTTCTTGAAAACCTCTTCAAATTGGGGGTCGTCCTTACCTGGCCAATACGCGATATGCCTTAGGTAATGAAGTGAAGCCAGCAACTCGAGCCATTCATGTTCGTTTGTTTGAGGGTTTTCCGGCAGGCTGATAACGCTGTCTATAATATGAAGCTTGTTCTTGGTTCTGGAGTTCAATTCATAGTTGGTGAACTCTGTGTCATACTTCTTTTCGTCTCTGAGCGTGAAAGTGTCGTTTGCAAGAGCAGGACAATACGGCCCATACAGGTACCAATTGTAACGATAACCCAAATTGACACCTGTCAGTTGGAGCAGGTACATCTTCTTTTGCAGAATCTTCCTCGAACGGAAGTCACCGATTTCCAAATCCTCAAGGCCGATCTCATCCAGCACAAGTTTGAGTAATATGCGATCCTTGTTCACTTTATGCCTCGTTTCCAAAGAACTGGTTTCCCTTTCTTGCGTGCACGCGCTTACCCACAAGCAAAGCACATGATACATAGTACATCGTCAACACGAGCCATTAGTGTTGAGGCTTTTTCCCCTGTTGTATAAGTTCTTGCCAGAGAACCTCTTACAGCCGAGGCAAAACTCCCGTGCTCGAAACTGCGCACATTGTACCTGTGAAATCTCAAGCAGGCAAGAGGAGTACCGACAGAATTCCCGAAATGCGGCGGTTCTTGTCTGTGGCAAGAAAAATCACGGGTTCAGTACGTGCTTCGCCATTTTTGGTCGGTGGCCGATTAGCTCGGTGAAGTGATAGATGAGGAGTTTTTCGATTTCGTTCAGTGTGGTCTCGTTTGACGCTGCAAGTAGTTTCAAATCGATCAGCGCTGCTACGGCAGGGGCGGTCAGCCTGAATTTGTCCTGGAAGGTATTCTCACAGTTTCGGCAAATCAGGCCGTTTGCGGAGCTGCTGAAATACGATTGGAGCTTCGCACTTTTTGCATCAAACGGCGTTTTGCAGTTGACGCAGCGACTCAGAATCGGACCCAGGCCCACACCCTTGAGCAGAGCCAACTGAAAGACTATCAGAAGGGCGAGCATCTCGGTTCGGTCGCGCGCATTGACGGAGTTGTGCAGGAAATCGAGGAGGCAATCGAAAAGAGTCGGGTGCGGGTCGTGCTCGTCGGTGAGGTTGTTAACGAGTTCGGCGGCGAAAAGGCAGCAGTTCAAGCCGAGCAGGTTGTTGTGCAGCAGGGCCTGGGCCAAAGGTGCGGATTCGAATTCCGTGAGCGTGGCGAGTTTGTCTTTATTCGAGACGGAGAAAACGATTCGTCCGTTCGAGAGCATCTCGATCGGCCCGTCGAACGACGACTTGGGTCGTTTGGAACCCTTGGCAATGGCGCCGATCTTGCCGGAGGCCCTCGTGAAGAAGGTCACGACCTGGGACGTCTCGGAGAAATCGACGGTGCGTATGCATATAGCCTGATCTTTGGTCAGCATCTATATCCTTCAGGGCAATGGATTGCCGCGCGTCGGATCATAGCTTATTGCTGTAAAGCCGCCCGGCGTCGGGTTGCGGCTTATTGCTTGTTTATCTTCTGGATTTTAATTCGTTCTATTCTTCTTGCCTCGGCGGCGGTGATAGTGAACGTCAGATTCTCGTGGTTGAAAGTTTCGCCGGTCTTGGGGATATAGCCCAGAAGCGAGAAGACAAACCCGCCTATTGTATCGTAGTCTTCATCTTCCGGCAGGTTCAGTTCGAGCTGGTCGTTGAGGTCGTCGATATATGTTCTGGCGTCAACTTCGATGGTGTCCCGGTCTATCTGTTTTATCGGCTCGGGCGGCGTCTCTTCATATTCGTCGGCGATTTCTCCGACGAGTTCTTCGAGGATATCCTCCAGCGTAACGATCCCTGCGGTCCCGCCGTATTCGTCGAGCACTATTGCTATGTGAAGTTTCTGATTCTGAAACTCGTGGAGCAGCACTCTCAGCGGTTTTGTCTCCGGGACGAAATAGGCATCTCTGATCTTGTCGCGGAGTTTGAAGCTCTCTATATCTTTGCCGATCTCAGCGAGAAGGTCTTTGGCATAGACCAGGCCTATAATGTTGTCGATACTGTCTTCATAGACGGGGACACGGGTATGCCCTGCCGAGGCGATGGTTTCGAGGACCTCCTTTAGATTCGTGTCGGCCTCGACGGCGACGATATCCGTACGGGGAGTCATGATCTCGTCTGCTGTAGTATCGCTCAATTCCAGGACGTTCTCTATCATTTCCTGCTCTTCCTCATCGACGGCGCCCTCCATGCGATGTTGTTCAAGGTCGGTAAGGAATTCCTCCTGCTTTTCTTCCTGCTGCTCTTCAAGGGTGGTCTTGGGGACGCCTGCGAGCCTGCGGACGAGTCTGTCGTGCAGGCTCAGAATATAGAGCATCGGGGTCGCCGTGGCCGCAAAAAACATCAGCAGCGTGTGTGTTCTGCTGAGGATGTGCTCTCCGGCATACTTGGCCCATGCGTGCGGGATCGCGATGGTGAACGGTGAGAACAGCGCTATTGCGATGAAGAAAGCGACCACGTAATCACCGGAAGTAAGGCTCGGCGGCGCCTCGGAAGTCCGGCCGGTGGATTCGAGGACGTACAGCAGCAGCAGCAGGATGCCGGTATTGAAGATCAGCCGATAGAGAGAACAGGTAAGAATCAGTTTTTCTGCGTTATCGGCGAGCCTGTTCGCAAGCTCCCTGGACTTTTCCTTTTCCCCGGCTTTTTTGAAGGCTTCATACAACTGTAATCGCGAGAATGCGCGCAGCGTCATAGCATTCACCGAGAAGAACGCAGTTCCTCCCGCCAGGAAACAAATCGCCAATATCGACCAGCCGATATGAGTCACCTTTCAAGGGCCTTTCAGATAGTTTATTGTGCAAGTCATCCGTTTGGGTCCGGCTCGCGTTCACGTGTTTTGATTTGACTGCTATATACCAGACCATAGCCCAATTGTCGAAGAATCTCATCCTCGGTCTGGTGCATTCTTTTTGCCTGCGTCTGGTTTGAATCGTCGAAGCCGAGGTTATGGAGCAGGCCGTGGATAACGTACAGGGCCAATTCCGCTTCGCAGGAATGGCCGCGGAGCTCTGCCTGTTCCCGAGCCATTTCGCCGTTGACGATCAGTTCAAACAATTTCTGGGATTCGTCCTCGGCGTCGGACAGATCGAAGCTCAGGCAGTCGGAGGTGGAAGTACTCTTGCGAAAGCGGGCGTTCAACTCGCGAAATCGCGTGTCATCAATGATCGCGATGCTGACGGTTGCCTCAGTAAGTTCAAATTTCTTGCAGACGGTTTTGACCAATTCTTCGATCCCCGGCTGATTAACATTCACACCACCGAATTCTGCGGCTATCTGGACGACGATGTTTTCCTGGGCGGGCGGCATGATGGTCAGTCCTTCTTCCGGTCGGACTTTTCTGAATCGGCCTTCTCGCCGGACGGCAGATCCGGGCGCTGCGGATATGCGATTCGTCCGTGGTAATGTGCCGCCAGCGTCTTCGAAATGCTCGCTTCTATCTGGCTGAGTTCTCGCAGTGACAGTTCGCACACATCGAACTGCCCGTCCTGCAGACGTTTCATGGCCATGTTGTGGACCACGGCTTCGATTTTCGTGGGCGTAATCTCCGAGAGACTTCTGACGGCGCCTTCGACGGTGTCGGCGAGCATTACTATCGCGGCTTCTTTCGTCCTGGGTTTGGGCCCCGGATACCTGAATTCACTTTCGGCGGGCGTATCGGGCGTTTTTGACTTTGTGTTCTTCGCTTTCTGCTGCTTTGCCTGGTGGTAGAAATGTTCGATAAGTGTTGTTCCGTGGTGTGTATCGATGAATTGATGCAGTACGCTTGGCAGGGCATATTCCTTCGCCATTTCTATGCCGTCCTTCACGTGACCGACGATAATCAACTGGCTCATGGCCGGGGAAAGCTCCTTGTGTCGGCTGGCAGAGCCCATTTCATTTTCGACAAAGTACCCGGGCTTGTTGAGCTTGCCGATATCATGATAGTAGGCGCCGACTCTGCACAGCAAGCCGTTGCGACCGACCGCCTCGGCGGCAGCCTCGGAGATCGAGCCTATCATAAGGCTGTGGCTGAACGTGCCGGGCGCCTCCATCGCAAGTCGTTTGAGCAGCGGCTGATTGGCGTCGCTGTAGTCCAGCAAAGTCATGCTTGTTGCTATCCGGAAAGTCTTCTCGATCAGCGGCAGCAGGCTCTGGATCAGCAGTCCGATGACAAAGGCGGTTCCTGCGTGGTAGCCGGCGTTACTGAATACCTCTTGCGGCCTGGCGCCTTCCTTGAGAAGATTCAGAGTTGCGGCCATTACGCAAATTGCCGCTGCGGCCCCGGCGCTGACCTTGAGCAATTTCATTCTTGTCCGGATCTCCCTGAGGCTGAAGCAGCAGATGACCGTACCTGCCGACATCGTCAGCAAAAGATCCATCCCTGATATCTGTGTCGGCTTCGGAGAACCGGCCGCGAAGACCGCCAGTATGCTGAAGAATACACACATGCCCATTGTAAACCGCTGGCTGTACGCCAGGGACAGAACGATCGCCATGGCAACGGCACTGCTTGTCGCGCCGCAGGTATGCTCGAACAGAAGGGACGTCAGTTTTGTTGCCGTCAGCAGCAGTACGAACAGTCCCGCCAGAATTGCAGCCCTGGCGTGGTTCGTTATCAGCCTCTTCTGAAATTGATGAATGTACAGCAGACCGGCGATGCTGATGATGACAACGAGGATACCCGTCAGTATCAGCGTGCGGTATAGAGGCTGGGCGTTGAAGTCGAAAGAAAGAATGGGTGTTGTGAGAACAACAAAGAGGATACAAATCAGCAGTGAGATCAAACCGTCGCGATTGATCAGCCTGCTCACCTGCGAGAACCGGTCGATCCGGATGTTCCTGCGGACCTGGGTGCGCCGCGGACTGGCTTTTCTGAATAGTCCCATTGATGCGTTCCAAACGAACGACTGTTGGTCACGACGTTTTCGCCGATGCCTTTGTCTTCTTCTTATAGGCCTGTACGATTTTCTGCACTAACTTGTGTCTTACGATGTCTTTCTGCGTCAACTCGACAAAACCTATGCCTTTGATGCGTCGCAAAGTTTCGATAGCCTCGACTATGCCGCTCTTTTGGCCCTTATCCAGGTCTATTTGCGTCACGTCACCTGTTATTATCATTTTGGAGCCGTGGCCCAATCTTGTCAACATCATAAGCATCTGCAGAGGCATCGTGTTCTGGGCCTCGTCGCAGATAACGACCGATTCGTTCAGCGTTCGGCCCCGCATGAAGGCAAGGGGGATAATCTCGATGATGTCCAGTTCTATGAATTTCTTCATCTGGGCGAAGTCCATCATGTCTTCCAGGGCATCGAAGAGGGGCCTCAGATAGGGATTGACCTTGGCCTGGAGATCGCCGGGCAAAAAGCCGAGTTTTTCGCCGGCTTCGACGGCGGGACGCGCCAGGACTATTCTCCTGATTTCCTTCTTTTTGAGCATGGCCACAGCGACTGCAACGGCAAGATACGTCTTTCCCGTTCCCGCCGGCCCCGTGCAGAATGTCAGGTCATTGGCGAGCATCGCTTCGACATACTTGAGTTGTCCTGAGGTGTTGGGCCGGATACTTTTATTCTTGGCAAAAACGGTGATGGCGTGTTTGGCTTCGGGCGTCTCGGCAGCATCGGATCGGCTGATAAACGCAGAAACATCACCAGCAGTCAGACAGTGGTGCTTTGTCAGGTGTTTCTGCATTTTGTCTATAATGCCGGCGGCCTTGGTCACATCGGAGTCTTTGCCGGAGATTACCAGGCTGTTTTGACGAGCTGTTATCCGGACGCCGAGGGATTGCCTCAAGAGGCGAAGATGAGCATCGGCGGGCCCGAAGAGTTCGAGATGCCGCCCGGGAGAATCCAATTGTACGGTAATTTCCAAAATCTTGTCCTAATCGACAAAACATAAGAAGAATAAATACGCAAAAGGCGCCGCCATCAGCGGCGAATCAATGATATCGAGTATGCCGCCGAAGCCCGGCACCTTGTTCGCAGAATCCTTTTGCTGGGCGTCACGCTTGATCATAGATTCTGCAAGGTCGCCTAATTGTCCGATGAAAGCGAAACAGGCGCCGAACAACATGCCGACAGGCCAGGCCATTATACCACAGCACAAGGCAAAAAACAGCCCCGCCAGCCCCGCGGCGGCTGCCGCACCGCCCATACCCTCCCAGGTCTTGCCCGGACTGATTCGCGGGGAAAGCTTATGTTTGCCGAACTTTCTGCCAATCGCCCAGGCGCCTATATCCGAGGACTTGATCACCGCGACAAACATCAGCAGAGGCCAGAGCCCGAAATCGATTCTGATGGCCAGGACGAAGCAACTGAGCAATCCCAGATAGCAAATACTGAAGTAACTCGCCCCGCAGTTGGCCATGACCGCTGTTGTGCCATAGCGGACGGCCTGATAGACCAGCAACGCCGCCAGTGTAAAGGCAGCAAGCAGCGGCAGATAAAGTCTCGGCGAAAGGTCGATTACCTGCGGCCAGTACCACGTTGTTGCCGCGAGGATCGAAGCCGGAGCTGTCAGCACAGTGAATACCTTCAGATTCTTCACGGCCGCGAGCTTCGATAGCTCCAACTGGGCGGGAACCGCCAATGCCGCGATCAAAATGCAAAGGCCCGTTCCCTGCACGGGCTTGTCGGCCGCCGAGGCCGTGAGCGAGCCGTCGAGCCAGCCATCGAGAACTATGACCGAGACAAACGCAACGGCCATCAAAGCGCCAAAAAACAATCTATGCTTGAGCATAATCTTAGCAATCAATAAGTCATTGTGCGGCCTGTTGCCTATTTGGGGGTTGGTGCCTGCAAGTTGATACCCCCAAAACGACGGTCTCGTTTTGCGTACGTGTTTACCGCTTCGTCCAGGTCTGCACGGGAGAAGTCCGGCCACAGGGTATCTGTTACGTAGAATTCGCTGTAGGATATCTGCCAGAGCAGGAAATTGCTGATTCTCATCTCGTTTGCAGTTCGTATCAACAGGTCGGGATCGGCAAGTCCGGCGGTGTACAGGTGTGCGGCGATACAATCGGCGTCGATATCTTCCGGGCGCAGTCGATCCTCTCGACACTCCTGTGCGATTGCTCTGGTTGCATCGACTAATTCGGTCCTGCCGCCGTAATTGAGCGCCAGCCCTAATACCATACCGCTGTTGCCGGCGGTCATTTGCATGGTTGCTTTGAGTTCCCCTAACACCCCCCCAGGCAGCCCTGCCTGTCTGCCCAGGTGAACGAGCTTGATGTTGTTGCTCATCAGCATATTACGCATGCTCACGAGATACTGTGTGTAAAGCAGCATCAAGCCTTTGATTTCCTCTATCGGCCTTGTCCAGTTCTCAACGCTGAAGGAATACAGAGTCAGCGTTTCGATTCCGAGGTCCGAACTGTGCAGCACCACTTCTTCGACCGTATTGCCGCCCTGTCTGTGTCCTTCGATTCGAGGCAGCGACCTTTGCTGTGCCCATCGACCGTTGCCGTCCATAATCACTGCGATATGACGCGGGATGCGTTCGATTTGAACACCGAGGCGTTCAGCGGTCTTTCTTCGTTTTTCTTCGAAGCTTTCCATAGCGTGCTCCGGCGCAAGGTCACAAGGCGGCGGCAAGAACGGTTATCTCCGTATGACCTGGTCTCGCCTGGGGCCTATGCCGACCATGGTAATCGGCGCCTTGGTCAATTCTTCCAGCCTGCAGACGTAATCCTGCGCGTTCGCAGGCAGGTCGTTGAAATCTTTTACTTCGCTTATGTCCTCGTCCCAGCCCGGCAGCGTTTCGTAAACGGCCTCCGCTTTGGCGAGCCTGGCGATATTCGCGGGGAAGAAGGTTTTTTCTTCGCCGTCGATGCGGTAGGCCCGGCAGATACTGAGTTCTTTCAAGGTGCTGAGCGTATCAAGGTGCATAAGTGCGATAGAGTCGATACCTCCGATGGTTACCGAGTAGGCGACGGCGACCGCGTCGAACCAGCCGCAACGGCGGGGCCGACCCGTGGTCGTGCCGTATTCGTGCCCTTTGTCACGAATGAATTGGCCTATTTCATTATCCTGCTCGGAAGGGAAAGGGCCGGCGCCGACCCTGGTCGAATAGGCCTTGGCGACGCCAACGAATTTATCAACCATCTTAGCCGGAACACCCGAACCGGAAGGCATCCCCAGCGGGCTGGAATTCGAACTGGTTACATACGGAAATGTACCGTGGTCTATGTCGAGAAGCGCGCCCTGCGCACCTTCAAATAGTACAGACTTTCCTCTGGAGATTGAGGCGTGAAGGAATTCGGTCGTATCCGCTATAAACGGCGTCATCGCCTCGGCGTATGCGACGCACTTGGCGAAAATCTCGTCGGCGCTTAAAGGTTCGGCGCCGTAGAGAGCACCGAACAGCTTGTTCTTATAGTCCACGATCCCAACGAGTTTGTCTTTTAGTGTATCGAGCTCTCTGAAGTCGCCGACGCGAACGGCGTAACTCCTGCCTACTTTATCTGCGTAGCACGGGCCGATGCCTCTGGCGGTGGTGCCGATCTTGTTTTTTCCAAGCGATTCTTCACGCAGCCGATCCTCTTGCTTGTGGTAATCGAGAACGACGTGCGCGTTTTCACTGATCAGCAGCCTGTCCGACAGCGAAATGCCTTTTTCTGCGAGCGTGTTGACCCCGTCTATCAGCACTTCCGGATCGACAACGACGGCGCTTGTGATTACGCAGGTCTTGTCGGGCCGAACCGAACCGCTCGGCAGAAGGTGAAGAGCGAATCTCTCATCGCCGACGATGACTGTGTGTCCGGCGTTGGCTCCGCCGCCGTAGCGCACTACAATGTCGCTGTTCTCCGCGAGAATATCGACTACTTTGCCTTTACCTTCATCGCCCCACTGTAAACCGATTACGCAAGAATTCATTCTGTTTCTTCTTCCTATAAGTGTTTATCTCTGCCCCAAAGATAAACCGCAACGACCGATTGAGGCTCGGCCTTTTTTCTCCTGCAAGGCGCAGCCCTAAAGTCGATTGCGGTCAAACGGTCGATATCCCGGAACACTGTGCGGCCCTCAGCTTATTTCCGCCACCAGGCGGTTGAGAAGGGCCTTTAAGTTGTCATATCTCCTGTTGTTCAATCTGCAGTCAATTTCATTGCCGTTACGGTCCTTGTAGGTGAGGACGAAGTAGCCTTTGGAATCGAAATGGGTCTTGTCTATCCTCTGTATGGAATCGTAGGCTATTCTCTTGCCGCCGTCGATTACAAGCTCCTTCTCGTCGGCAACGCATTTCTTGTTTCTGATAACGAGCAGATATCCTCCCAGGACCAGGGCAAAGCCGAGAAAGACCGGCGGCGATTTCTGATTGAATACCAGGGCGCTGTCGGGCTTGCCGTCTTCGGTGTGTTTTTCCTTGAAGGATTCGTTGTAATAGCCGTCGTATGCAAACCACGCTGCAGCGCCGAGACAAAGCGCCATATAGATCAAAAGCCCGTTCCTTTTGTATTTGCTTATCGGTGCTTCGATAGCCATGCAGCGATCCTTCCCAATTACTCAGCTCATTCTCTTTTGCGCGATTGTCTCGGTCAGAGGGTGGACGAAGTTGGGTACGATATTCTCGGCCATTAACTCCTGGGCCAGTTGATATTGACGTTCGAAGGATTCCAGCGGATCGAATTTCCCCGCTGTGGGCGGAAACTGCCGAACCGTGAAGGACAGGCTGATGGCTTCGTCGGTCCGCTGCTCTCTCTTGTGCGGCTCGTAGATGCTTGTCTTGGACTCTATGCTGATTCTGCCCTGCGTATGGCAATCTTCGGAAAGAGCCACGACGACCGCCGGCGAGAAGCCGATAGCCTTTGCGCCCTGTATATCGAGCAGCGCCCCGAACGGGGTTAAGCCGAAGAAGGCATCCGCTATGACCTCATCGTGATTGCCCTTGTGGACGAAATCCATCGCGAAAGTGATGTCGAGCGAGTCGATATCGAGATGGCTGACGCTCAGCATATAGGGAACGAGTTCCAGGATAAGCTTGTCCTGCTGATACGCCATCTCGAAGCTGGACGGGTTGACAACGCCCGAGCCGATACGGTCTGTTTCGAGCGTAACCCAGCGATATTCACCCAGGTGTCGGCTCTCTTCGAGACAGTAATCGTTGTTGTCCCTGCGATAGAAGCAGTTCATCGACGGGTACTGCTTCTGTATCCTCTCGAAAAATGCCAGTACGGTATCTCGCTGCGTCGGCAGATCCATCTCCGTATTGATGCACATATCCACGTAGAAATCATCACAAAGCGAGCTATAACTGTTTGGCGTCATCCTGACGACCCTCCCGCAGGCCCGGGGCACGGTTGCCTGAAATCCTGTTCAGGTTACTCAAATTCTGATACCCATACAATCACACGGGCTATCATTATACATTCGAATATTTGTTTTCACAGCATTTTTTCTGCCAAAAGGACGTAGATTTTCAATATCTTTGGGAAAAACAGCGGATTTATCGGCGGTGAGATTGGCTTGTTTGCTCGTGGACTCGGCGGCGAGATTAGTCGGTCCGGGGCTCGCCGAGCCTCAACTCGGTGATAATCGCCCCGATTGCTGAGACTATCGCGAAGATAAATGACCGCCATACCCAGGTTTTCGCCAGTATCTTAGCCGTGATGCCGGTTGTGTCGGCTCGCAATACCGCTGCGGCAATCGTGCAGGCGGTAACCGCGGCAATTCCCCCGGCCAAGGCTGCGACAATACGCTTCCATACGGTAGCTCCCCCGCATCCCAATGTAACCACGGCCCCGTTGAGCAGCGGCAGAGCCGCCAGCAGCCACCATATCTGCCCCTTACTCGGCAGCACCCCGGCATCTCGGATATAGGACAGATCTACGAGCACCAGACATGCCGCGATAGCCGCTGCGTAGATGCCTGCGTGCCAGTAGCGAGGCTTGATTTGCGCGCGAAGCTCGGCGCGTTTGCGCATCCGCCGGCGTATGGTCAAAGGCCAGTTGTAGAACAGGCAGAATACCCAGTGTTCCAGCAGCGCCCCGCGCTCGCCGAAGACGGGCACGATGTGGGTAGCATCGGTGGCCCAGTGTCCCGCCATGAACCGCGACAACGCAGGGTATCGATGCGTCATCTGAATGGGAAACGCCAGATAACCGATGTACTTGAAGAAACCGAGGAAAACAGCGATGTTGTAATCCTTGAAGTTGCGCTCTTTGATGACAAGGTACAGGACATAAAACCCGCGAACGAGCGAGCCCGGCGAGATCGGGACTAGCTGAAAGACCCACAGAATCAGCAGCATCTCGTCCCACGCCTGGCCCCAGGTAAGGTCATTGGCCACCTTGTACCAGATGGCCACCATGACCGAGACGACTTGCGTCACCGGTAGGGTGCAGACATGGACGGCCAGGCATTTCAGATACTTCTGGATGAAGGGTTCGTTCAACTGAGAGATGATTACCTTCGCATCCTCGTCGCTGAGCATGTGCTTGCTTTGGCCTTCTTTGACCATATCTCGCAGCCATTGTTCGCGGAATTCGGCGTTGAAGTACAGCCTGACCGGGCGGATGAAGATGTATCGCAGTTTTTCTTTTGCGAATTTTCCGTCGGTAACAAGCCTGTGCAGGCTCGGCAGCAGCAGAAGCAGAAACGGCAGGTGGCAGAAATAACGCCATGGCTGCTCGGCGAACTTTTGGGCGCGTTCGGCGCTGATTCTGCCCTTTTGATGCCAGGCAATGGTCTTCTCGATGATGCGGGCCTTTACCGCCCGTTTGAAGTAATCGAAGCTGGTCAGGATCGAGCCGTAATGTTTTCGCCAGTCGCTTCGTGCCCAGAGTCGCCGGAGCACCTTGCCGAGAAGGGGTACCAGGCCGATCACAAGGAAAAGAAGTGTTGCAGGCCTGCTGCGGCGAAGCTTCGGCTCGTGCGCAGCGTCGGTGATGTTGCGGACTCTCCAGCCTGTCACCGCGCTGTCGAGCATCGTTGCCCACAGTCTGGGGCTGCAGAGCAGGCGGATGTGATTATGCGTTATGTCTGGGGTGGAATTGCGGTATATCTCCTCGGCCTGTTTCAATTCGTCGAACATTCGGCCGGTCTCGGCGAACGCGGCGCGGTGCTCGCCCATGAAGACTTCGAGCTTTCTGATATTGCCCCTGTCGAACTGCACCAGCGAGCCGCGCATCAGGCCCTTCAATATAAGTTTGAAATCGCCCGGGCTCATCGGCAGGAAGGGCAGCAGCGCCAGACCCGCCCGGAAATCCACCGCCGTCAGCCCTGCGGCAGGGCCGTCACCGGCGTCCTTGCGCTTGAGGCAGTTGGGCTGGCTCTTGCATGTTGACCATTCGTATTGGCGGGCGAATTCGTGAGCGCCCATATCGTGCAGAAGCTCGACAAATTCCCGCATGAACCTGTACTTGGCGCGATACTCCGGAGAGCCGAGTTCGGCTTCTGATGTTTTTCCCGGCTGCGATTTCCTCAGCAGGTCCATCCTGTCATCGACTTCAAGCTGCCAGGTTCTGCCGTCGATCCACTCGCTGAGTTCGCCGCAACTGCCCAGTTTCTCGTCCACGAAAGTTGCGTGAATATCGACCACGGCCCTTTCATCGTCGAAGCGTGCTTTGGCGGCGCGCCTTATGAACTTCTGCCAGATCGCCCCTGCCCGCGCGGCAGATGGGTTAACCTGGAGCTGGAAAGGCCCCTGGAATCCAACCCAATAGAGGAAATTGCGAAACAGGCGAGAGAATCGCGACGGCGGAATGAGAATCTTCATGGCGTAAAGGCCGTCGATTTCGAGCCCTTCGACCGGACCGTCCTGCGCCTGAATGTCCAGAATCCTCACCTGATAGACCTGCCCTGCAAACCCGCCTCCGACAAACCTCTCGACCCTCAATTTCACAACGGCCTTGGCGGCGTGCTCGACCGAGGTTACTTCAAAGCCAAGTTCGTCGCCGGGCTCGTAGTGGGCGGTGCGCATCGGGCGGTGCAGACCGGCAGCGGCGAATTTACCCTCAAGCTCTCTGCAAACCTCAACGGAATAATCCACTGCCATCGATGTTCTCTGGTATAACAGTCCTTCGGCGTTGGATATTATCGGGCGAGCCACAGCCATACGACTATATGCAGAACGACGGCCCCGAAGACGCCGGCCAATAAATCATCGGCAAGAATCCCCCATCCCTGCGGCAATTTTTCCAGTTTCCGAATAGGCCAGGGCTTTGCGATGTCGAATACCCTGAAAAGCAGAAATCCTATTGCCGCCGTCGTCCAGATTTGGCTCGCCGTCAAACCGTCGGGCATGACCGGTGATATAGTCAGCAGCGTAAGGGCCTGGCCTGCAAATTCATCGGCGACGACCTCGCCGGGGTCCTGTTTTCCCGTTGCCGCAATTGCCGCCGGAGCGAACTTGACGCATACGACCGAGCCCGCGACGATGAATGTCGCCATCAGGGCCGATATTGCCGCCACGGGCGCCCCGCACCACCAGCACAGGCCGAAGGTAATCGCCGGCGGCAGAGACCCCCACGTCCCGGGAGCAACAGGCAGCCAACCAAGGCCAAGACAAGATGTAAGAAGTCTTTTCATAGCCTTCGAAGATTAACCGACTATCTAATCAGAGTCAAAGAATATCAGGCCTGATGCTTCTGTAGTCCGAAGAGTTGCTCAGGACAGTGTCAATCCGTGTGCGATTCTTCATTGAGCATCTTGAGGCAGAATCTGTCTGTCATCCCTGCCACATAGTCGCAGACAGTTCTCTCAATGCCGTGATCAGGTATGAATCCCCGGAAGTAGCCGGGCATTAGTTCCGGTTTTGACAACAGTCGCCGAAAGAGCCCGCCAAGCCAATCTTCGACCTTCTCGGCCGTTTCTCGAACGGTCGGGTGGAAGTAGAAGTTCTTCAGGAGGAATTTCTCCAGCTCCACCAAATCCGCACCGCACTGCGCCGGCAGGACAATCAAGCTGCCGTTGTGGTTATAGACATCGTCCAGGGTCTTGATGTTCGCCTTAGCCAGTGCGTTTTGCGTTGCCTCGATACAGTCGCTGACGAGCCTGTCGATAATCGCTTTGGCGGTCCTTGTTCTGCGGATGGTCGAATCGTCGATCGAACTTGCGTTTATTCGCTGCTGTGCCTCGGCGACGAGCTTGATGGTTCCGGCCCCGTCTGATTCTATCAGGCCCGCGCGAAGACCGTCTTCGAGGTCGTGGCAGTTATAGGCGATGCGGTCGGCGATGTCGGCGACCTGCCCTTCGAGAGAACAGTTGGTCTGTTCGAAGGCATCCTCGGCAGGGTGGTCGTAAGTGCTCCTGTGCTTTGCCAGGCCCAGACGCGTTTCGTAGGTAAGGTTCAACCCGAGGAAATCGGGATAGGGGTGTTCGAGCAATTCGACGATTCGCAGCGACTGGCGATTGTGCTCGAATCCCCCGACCTTGGCTGTCAAATCATTGAGAGCCGTTTCGCCGGCGTGCCCGAAGGGGGCGTGACCCAGGTCGTGCGCAAGACATATCGCTTCGGTCAGGGCCTGGTTCAGCCCCAGGGCCTTGGCGATGGTCCTGCCTATCTGCGAGACTTCTATAGTGTGGGTCAGGCGCGTGCGGTAATAGTCGTCGAGTCCCGGCGTGAATACCTGGGTTTTTCCTTCGAGTCGCCGAAATGCCGAGCAGTGGATGATCCGGTCGCGGTCGCGCTCGAAAGCCGAACGGTACGGATGGGGTTTTTCGGGGAATTCTCTGCCCCGGCTGTTGGTCTCGGCGGCGGCGTAATCAGCTTCTCTCTGCGACATATCAGGCGTCCGGTTCAACCGTTTTGCCCAGGTCGGGCAGGCCGTGTTCTTTGCTTGTTTGCCTTAGTATATCGAAAAGCTCGATGAGGCTCTGACTTATGACGTCGGCGTCGCTGCAAACATTGATGAAGTTCGTATCTCCGCTCCATCTCGGCACGATGTGTATGTGCAAATGCCCCGGCAGGCCCGCGCCCGCACACCTCCCGAAGTTCATACCGATATTGAAGCCGTGAGGATTTATTGCCAGACAAAGCGCTTTCTGCGCTTCTCTGACCAGCTTGGTCAACTCGAGCATTTCGTCGTCGTCGGCCTCGCTGAGGTCCGGAATATGCCGAAGCGGCGCCACCAGCAGATGCCCGTTGTTGTAAGGGTACATGTTCAGGATAACGATTGCCTTGTCACTGCGCCACAGCACAAGATTCTCACGGTCGTTCTGTGGATTGTCGCGGTTGTGGCAGATGAAACAGCCGGTGGATTTATCCAGGCCCTGGATGTAGTTTATTCGCCAGGGCGCCCATAGGTTATTGCGTTCCAAATCGCAACTCCGTAGTCTCGTATTCTCAAAGCTTGGTTGCTGTTATGGTCTGATTTATGGAGATCTGCGGTTTCGCGCTGATGCCCAGGGGGATCATAGCGCTCAGCTTCATCTGATACTTCTGGTTGTATTGTTCTAATTGGCCGGTGTCCATGTTGAAAAGTTCCTGGCCTTCGCCTTCCAGCCCGAGCATCTTGTACCCGCTGAGGAATCCGAACGTTCCGCTCATCTGAAAGCTTCCGGAATATGGTATTGGCCAACTGTCGGGGACGCTCTGGGCCGGGGCATAGACGCTGTTGATAACGGCGGTTCGACCGTTTTTCGACGGTCGTATCTCCTTCAGCGTATAGACCACGTCCCTTGCCTTGCGCATGACCATCGGGCCCGACACCGATAGTTGAGACTTCCAGCTCTGGCCGGGGACCGGGGCGTCGGAATTTATATCTATGCTGGAGACCGAATCCCACAAAAACCACTGAGTCGCGATAATATCGCTAATCATATCCGGTTCTTTGATTCTGCCCCGATTGGAATTAGCACGGAAGGCCTTTTCGCCGAGTTGCTTTATCACCGCATCCAATTCCGAATAGTCCTCTATCTTGGCGGTGGGGCCTATCTTCAGGGTGTAACTCATACCTTCAAAATATTCCGCAGCGTCCTTCGAGGCCGCCCCGGCCGGACGCTTGCTTCGCGAAACCTTTGCAGACTTGCAGGTCGCCTTAATCGTCGTCAGCCCGAACGGGTCCACCTCGATTGGAACGTACTCCATTACGATATCAGTGGACTCGCTCAACCGCTCGATAGAATTCCTGCCGGACCTGGACATCTTTTGCTCCGGGTCCCATTCGATGGTCACTTCTCTTTTCGAGACGAACCGGTATTGAATAGCCTTGTCCTGCTCGAAATTCACCGTCAATATATCGTCGTCTTTTATCGACGACCCTTTCTCGGACCCGGCGCATCCGGCAAGAGAGCAGAGTACTGCGAGAGTGAGGATGGTAATTGTGATTCTCAATTTCATTCCTTTCAATTGGCCTGTTCCCTGTTCAGCCTGCCTCGGCACACCATGCGGCGCAGCATACATCAGTAAAGATTCGCCGGTCTTAATCGACCCTTTCAATATCGTAGAGCCGCAAGGCCTTCATTCGCAAGGCGGCGGGTTTTTCATCCGGCTTCTGCGCCGACTCAGGGTCAACCGCGAGCCACTCAGCCTCGATTTTTTCCCGGTACTTCACCACTTCGCCGGCTTCCAGGTCCAGTTTGAAGCTGCCTGTATAGTCTTCGGTGTTGTCAAAGAGCCTCGAAAGAGACCCGGTGGATTGTTCTTTGTGCAGTTCGGCGGCATTCTCCGATGACGATACCGCAGTCATCGTCACAACGGCGAGCTTCCCTTTGTCCGATTCCTCGATGTCTTCCAGTTTGTAGATTCTCTCGTAGGACTTCGAGCCCAGCATACCGAAATCGAATGTATTCAGCGCGCTCCAGTGGTCCCCTTTGCTTAGCTCGTTCTTATCGATTGTAGGCAGTGCGGGAATTGAATGCCGCTGTTTGACAATCGCGCCTTTAAGCAGTCCCTGCGCCGTTTTGGCGGTAGTGGAACTGCCTTTGATCGCAGTTTGCACCTCCCTTGTTCCTATGACGGTGGTGACCTGGCCGGCGGGGGTGATTTCCAGCGAGTAAGTCTGTCCGATCAGCCCGTTCATCGGATTATCCTTATCCTTTTGTCTCGAACTGTCGAAATCGATAACGACACTGTCTCTGACCGTGGCCAGATACTTCAACTCCTTCACTGTAATCGCTGCCAGAGCATTGCCTTTGTCGTCGATGCTCTTAATCTCTTGGATGAAGGTCATCTCGCTGCGGTTGCTGGTATTGCCGCCTTTGAATGCCGAAGGCTTGCTGGCGGCCGAGCCTTCCCACAGGACCGACTTCTGCGCCTCCATTATCACCTTGTAAGTCGATACATCGTTGGGTTCGAATTTCAGTGCAAGTTTGACGGTGGGCTTTTGTTCGGCAACCGTTTCAGGCTCGGTCTTGGTCTCCACAGCCTTTTCAGGTTCTGTCTTGGTTTCGACCGTTTTCTCCGGCTCGGTTTTGGTCTCCACGATCTTTTCGGGTTCTGTCTTGGTTTCGACTGTTTTCTCCGGCTCGGTTTGGGTCTCCACGATCTTTTCCGGCTCTGTTTTCGTTTCGACCGTTTTCTCCGGCTCTGCTTCGATTTTTGGGGCTTGTTTTGCGGCTCCGCCGCATCCCGCAACGAAAAACAAAAGCCAAAGCACTGTAGTAACGATTAAAAGACAGGTTCTCTTGGACATCATCGTCGGACTCCCGAAAAACAATCAGTATTCAGCGTTCTCAGCCGTTAATTATATGTTTTGACTGTCCAAAGACAATCGAATTTTCTTTAATCGGCGTTTATCAGCGGTTAGAATAGATTTTTCAGGTTTTCGAATGACTTTACATGTGTTTGGAGAATTGAATTATGAGAAGCGATATGGTTAAGAAAGGCTTTCAACGAGCCCCTCACAGGGGCCTGCTTCATGCTTGCGGCGTGACCGCCGAGGATATCGGCAAACCGTTTGTCGGAATCGCCAACAGTTTCTGCGAGATTGTTCCGGGTCATGTTCACCTCGATAAGGTCGCCGGGGCCGTTAAAGACGCCGTTCGCGCCGCAGGCGGTACGCCTTTCGAGTTCAACACTATTGCCGTCTGTGACGGCGTCGCCATGGGGCATACAGGCATGAAATACTCCCTGGCGTCGCGGGAAATAATCGCCGACTCGGTCGAGACCATGGTCCGGGCGCACTGTTTCGACGGCCTTGTCTGCATTCCCAATTGCGACAAGATCATACCCGGGATGCTCATGGCCGCCGTGCGATTGAACATACCGACCATATTCGTATCAGGCGGACCAATGGCGGCGGGCAAGACAAAGGACGGCGAAACCGTTGACCTAATCGGCATATTCGAGGGCGTCGCTCAGTTCAACGCCGGAAAAATCGACGAAGACCGGCTCGCCGAACTCGAGCGCACCGCCTGTCCGGGTCAGGGAAGCTGCTCGGGCATGTTCACGGCGAATTCCATGAACTGCCTCTGCGAAGGCATCGGCATGGCGCTGCCCGGCAACGGCACAATCCTCGCCGTCAACCCGAAACGCCGCGAGCTTTACGCCGCCGCCGGCAGCCAGATAATGACCCTTATCGAAAAGGACATCAAGCCTCTCGATATCATTACAAAGAAATCCTTCGACAACGCCCTTATCCTCGATATGGCGATGGGCGGCTCGACCAATACCGTTCTGCACTCGCTGGCCGTCGCCAATGAAGCCGGGATAGACTACGACCTCGAACGCATCAACGAGATTTCCGCGAAGTGCCCGAATATCTGCAAGGTGTCCCCTTCGAGCAAGTGGCACATGGAGGATGTTGACGCAGCAGGCGGTATCAGCGCGATACTCAATGAAATCAGCAAGGTCCCCGGCCTTTTGAATACCAATTGTCCGACTGTGACCGGCAAGACCTTAGGAGAGAATATCGCCGATGCCGAAATTAAGAATCCGGAGGTAATCCATCCGCTTGATAACGCCTACTCCAAGACCGGGGGCCTGGCAATCCTCACAGGCAATCTCGCCCCCAAGGGCGCGGTGGTGAAGACCGCCGGCGTCGCGCCGGAGATGCTCAAGCACACCGGCCCTGCCGTTATCTTCGAGAGCCAGGAAGCCGCCTGCGAAGGCATCCTCGCAGGAAAGGTAAAGGCCGGTGACGTCGTCGTAATCCGCTGCGAAGGACCGAAAGGCGGCCCCGGCATGCAGGAAATGCTCAGCCCAACGAGCTATATAATGGGCGCAGGACTCGGCGAATCCGTCGCCCTGATTACCGACGGCAGGTTCTCCGGCGGCACGAGGGGCGCCTGCATAGGCCATATCAGCCCCGAAGCAGCCGTCGGCGGCCCGATAGGCCTGCTTAAAGACGGCGATACAATCGAAATCGACATCCCCGCCAACGCGATAAGCGTCAAGCTCTCGGAAAACGAACTGGCCGAACGCAAGAAGAACTGGAAACCGCCGACCCCGAAGATAACGCAAGGATACCTGGCAAAATACGCCTCAATGGCGACAAGCGCGGACACCGGCGCCGTCCTGAAATGGTAGGGCAGAAAACGGATGCCGGAGAATCAGACGATCTGCGTGTGCAACAAGTACCTGAGGCACAAACAAGTTTGCTGCACACCTTGCAATTATGATAATCTTGAGCTTAGTACGGCTACTTGCTCTGGCGGATGTAGTATCCCATGGGTTTGATCTCTTTGCCGTTGGGCAGGCTATAGGGCTTGTCGCCGAAATTCACGGTGGCGCTGAAGCCGTTGGCGAATGTGGTCTGCTGGACGGCCCGGTCGGGCGTTAGGAACTCATGATTGGTCATTTCCGAATAGCCGACCTGCCGAACGAAGGGGCATGTATCCTTGTAGCTCTGCGCGAAGCGGTCTTTATTCTCTCGCCAGTACTCCTTTTTGAACATGAACATCGGCGGCGTGCCGTAGAGCAGATTGAACAGGTCGCGCTTATCCCATATGGCCAGCAGCTTATTGTTGTAATCGCCCCAGTACCACTGCGCGACGACGCAGTCGTGATAGACAAGCTCCCACAAAGGCAGCCGGTACTCGTGGCCCACCTGGAATTTCGCGACGCGCTGCGGCACCTCGTCGAGAATCCTGTTCATGTTGCGCCCCGAATCGGGCACCCGGTAGTAGCCCAGACTCAGCATTCCCTCGAAGTAATGCACGAAAGGCACGGCGGCATCGTGCCCGGTCTCGCTGCCGGTGACCAATTTCATATCTTCGGACACATAACGCAGAAGCTCCATTCTCCAGTGCCTGCTTTCGCTGCGCGTCATCGGATGGTCCGGGTGGCAGCACTCGCGCCAGGGCGACGCCGTTGTCGTATCGATGAATCTGCAGCGATAAGGATGCGTCTTCAATTCCTCCGGGACCCGCTGCCTGGCGTATTTCAGGGCCTGCTTGTCGCACAGCACTCCGCAGGGATACATCTGCCCGTCCTTGCCCCGGACCTGCCATCCTTTTCGCCGGTTGCCCGCGGCGTCGAGCATGAGGTCATCGGGCCAGCCTGCCTGCGTCCAGTCGGCATGGGAGCCCCAGAGCTTGTCTTTGACGACCTGCGGGTCCATCAGGTCCTGGTATATGTCGTATCTGCTCGTAAGCACACCGGCCATTTCGTTCATCGCCTTGATTACTTCAGGCGGCTTGCGATTACTCCAGAGTATCCGTTCGATACCCGCCGAGGTCATCTCGCGCACGATCTCCAGGGCATCGGAGTCCCAGCACCACACGTTGACCGCCCCAATGAGCAGATCGACGTTGGGATTTTCCCTGCGTTTTTCCCGGAGCGTCTTGAGCAGGCCGTTTTCTTTGGCGTATTGCCTGTAGCGCTTGCAGATTGCGACGTGCCCGCCCTTGTCGAAGAAAACGTATCGCAGCCTGCGTGCATAGCCGAATTGCCCTTTCTGCGAGTCCCATTCCAGCGCGATGCAGAGCTTTTCGTCGATTCGCTTGATATTTATACAGGCGTCGTCGGGCGTTTCGATAATGGCCATGTGGGCCCTGCTGCCGTCGCTTACGCCCCAGAACGGCATGCATATACCGTGGCCGCCGTAGGCGACAAGCCTCATTGTATCGATTGAGTGATCCTCGACGGGGTAGGAAATGCCTTCGTTCATCGGGACTACGAGCGATGTCCCGGCCTCGGTGACAAACGGATTTGGAAATCGCAAAGCGGCTTCGAGCTCGCCCTTCGCCGAGAGTGTGACGGTGAACTCCGCCTTATCGCTCGCAAGCTTGATATTCGCCCGCACATCCATCCCGGAAGCCCCGTCGAGCAGGGTCATCTCGATATTCCCGGCTGTTTTCGCAATGCCGAGCACGGCGACCTCGCCGGAGGATTGCTGCCGCCAGGTGCGCCCGGTGCGCTTATCGGTGACGGTAAGGCTCGCATCGCCGGTATCGACCGACAGCGAGATAATGGCGTTCTCCAGGGTAAGTCGTTCAGGAGCGCCTTGGGAGCGCATCCGGGCGACGTTTCCTTCTTTGACCAGCGAGAAGTCATCCAGCCAGACCGTTGCAGGGCCGTATCCTATCAGCCGGGGGTGAATCGTCGCGACATTGTGAGGAATCAGGAACCTCGACCTCAGCAGCCGCCAGTCTTCCGCCGCGGTCGCAGAGCGCCCGCCCAGGGTCCAGTCAACCGCCTTGCCGCTTTCGTCATAGGCGATTACGCCGATAGTGGCGCTGCCGGGGCCCTTGGTCCTGACCCATCCCTGAATCGTGAAGATATCGCCGCTGTTGACGTCAAGGCGCTTCTCACATGCCAGGCTCCAATCCTGTGAGCCGGAATGCTCGATACGAACCGAGTGGTTTCCGCTGTGTTTGACACTATCGTCCGGCTGCGCCTGGCCTTTCCCGGGTTCCCTGGTCCACAGGCCACTCCAGCCGACGGCCCTGCCCCGGTCGATTTCTTCGAATCCACCGTTGGCTGCGAGATTGCCTGACTTGGCGTGACACCAGCAGCATAGTAACAGCCCAATCACAGTCCCTGCTTTGCTTCGATCAATCCATGTCATCTTGATTCATCCTGTTTGTTTTTTATTTCTCGTTATCCTTCTTCGGGTCGGCTTTGAGCCGGGCTTTTTCCATCAGTTCTTGAATCGAGACCGGCATTCCGCCACTGGCTTTGGACTCGTCCGCCGCCGACATGAATGCGAAAATTTCGATAGTCTCCTCGGCAGGTACGGGAATCTTTCCCGTTTTGAAGAACTTGATTATTTCATCGACGAGCGGCCCGTACCCGGGATATTCACCTGCCATGACTATCTGCTTTTCGCAGAATATCGTCGCCCCGTAGCCGCTCTTGCCCCGCCTGATTCCGCGGAACGTGCCTATCCGTCCGTCTTTCCAGACGCCGGTGACAAGCTCGAAGTCCTTCGCTTGCGTTCGGCTGACGCTCTTGCAGCCGGGCCCCATTACTGTAAAGAGCATCTCGACGCCGTGCACGCCGTACCAGTAGAGGTCCGGATGATGCGCCTCCAGCGAGCAGGGCCCGTAAGCGTCGCACCCCAGTACCGCGCCGGTATCGGCGTTGGACCTCGCATCGACTGCGCCGGGCGTGTAGCGCAGCGACGAACTCGACCAGCAGGGGACATTGGCCTGCTTTGCCAGGCGGAAGATTTCGATAACGTCGGCAAGGCTGCCGGCCATGGGCTTGTCGATAAACAACGGCAGACCCGCTTTTATCACCGGCCCGGCCTGCTTGAGGTGGGGCCGGCCGTCAACGCTTTCAAGCAGCACCCCATCGACCTTTCCGCACAACTGCTCGATGCTATCGACTATCTCCAGACCGTACTTCTCGCGAAGCTGCTGTGTGAAACCTTCCACCCTGTTGGCCGACGAGGCAACGTCGGGCGAGCCGCCCGGGTAACCTGCGACAACCTTGCACCCGTGTTCGTTTGTCTTGGCGTTGATCGCTTCGGTGAACGCGATAACGTGGGATGTGTCGAGTCCGATCATGCCCAGGCGAAGGATTTTCTGCCCTTGGGCCGAACAGGGCGTTGCTGCCAGCAGGGCGAGCAGCACAGGAAAAACAAATTTCTTTTTCATAGTCTAATCTCCGAATCTTGCAGGTTCTTTTGGTGCGTTCGGGTGCGCCCTGCTTGGTTGGCGGGGCGAACCTACGCGCAGGAACCGGCTACTTCAATTCCTTGATATAGATATTCGCAAACTGAATAGGGTCGCCGTGGTGCTGCAGTGCGATTGGTCCCTTCATGGGGATTCCGGGAAGTTGGGCTTCCTTGATTACTGTTTTGCCGTTGAGGACGACGGTGACTTTGTCGCCGACGGCGGTAATCTCGAAGCGGTTCCATCGGCCTGGCGGATTATCCGCCTTGACCAGCGGCGTCGCCGCTCGGCGCACCTGCGGTGACATGTTCATATCCGTCCGATAGCCCCATATCTCGCCCGAGCCTATAGGCCAGTTCCAGATATTTATCTGGCTCTTGGATGAGCCTCGAATGTAGATTCCGCTGTCGCCGGCGTCCTTGACCGAGACGGTCTTTTCGCTGCCGTTTTCGTCTCGGGCTTCGCTGCCGTCGGGCAGAACCAGCGGCACATCTTCTTCGCGCGGCTCGCGAGGCTGCCGCCAATCAACGATGAGAACGAAATCGCCGAATTCCTCTTCGGTCCACAGGTTCTTGTCGCCCTCGGCTTCGCTCTTGCCGTCGTAGTCGAGTATCCAGTCCTTCGCCTGCCAATGTCCCTCGTGGCCGGGCTTGTTCTTGAATCCTCGAAGGTCGAGACCGTTGTACAGGTTACGGAATCCTTCGGCCTTCGGCGCGACCATATCGGCGGGAGGATTAGAGCTCGGCAGCTCGCGAATCCGGATATTGCGGAAGTGGACCAGGCCGCCCTCGGATTCCAGGCAGATATATCCTTTACGCGGATTCGTTTCGCTCGCACGGGTGACGACCTTGCCGTTGACGGCGAGAGCCAGATTCCCGTCCCGGCTTTCGATACGGTAACGGTTCCATTGCCCCGCGGGATTGCACCGCCTCTCGCTCGGCAGCGACCGCATCCACCCGCCGGGGTGAGGCTTGTCGGGCTTCATCGTCGCGCCGTGAATCGCGAAGACATCACCGTGACTCGTGTAATTATCCGTATTTCGCCCGTCCAGTATCTGCACCTCGATGGATTTGGTGAAGGGCTGGCCCGGCGCGGTAATAGGATACGAGTGAACGAAAAGGCCGGAGTTGCCGTTCGGCTTCATGTGACGCCACTCCAGTTCGAGGATGTAGTTCTCGTACATCCGTTCGGTCCGCATCACGCCGGTGGGGATTCCGCTGCAGATTATCATGCCGTCGGCGACGGTCCATGTCTCCGGTGCGCAGCTTACGTTTACCCACCCGCTCAGATCCTTTCCGTTGAAAAGCGGGGTAAAGCCCTCGTCGTCAAGCTCTTTAATCATGAGATTTCGCAGCGTGATATTTCCGTTGAGGTTCTGGAAACCGATGCGCCCCTTAACGGGTCGTTCGGATAGAGCCGGGCCTTTCTGCTGCCTTGCTTTGGTCTCCTTGTCCATATCGACATCGATGATTTTTTCACCGTTGAGGACAATCACTACGTTCTTTCCCCGGCAGGTAATCTCCCACGAATTCCATTGCCCCGCAGGCTTGACGACATCCTTGCTCGGGGCGATCTCGTCATAGACCGAGCCTGTTCGCTGGTTGGGATTAGAGTTGCCGCCGTAATATACATCATGATCTACAACCTGAATCTCCATACCTGTGTAGGCCGGGTCGCCGCTGGGCGCAAAGCGGAGTCCTATTCCGCCGTTACTGCCCCTGGTAAGCATGGTTTCGAGTTTGAGGGTGAAATTCGCATATTCCTTCTGCGAGTAAAGCCATGTTCGCTTGTTGAGCCCGTAGAGGACACCGTTCTCGATTCGCCATGGCGTCCCCGCGACTTTCTGCGCCACAGCAATGTCCGACCAGTCGCTGACGAGCCAGCCTTCGAGGCTGTCACCCGGGAAGAGGGGTTTGAAACCTGCATCGGCGCCAGAGGCTGTCACAGCCCAGGCGAGAATAAGCGAAACTGCAAGACATGCCGAAAATCTGATATTCATAGTTCTCATGAGACCGTCTCCGAATAGAATTTCGTGTTTATCTTTTCGTGACCAGGTCGCCGAAGCCGGCAAGCAGGTCATACTTGTTCTGCCATGTCGTGTACATTATGCCCCGCGCGCCGGCTGTTCTGTCCAGCGCGTCGAGCCATCCCTGCGGGTTCTCGAGCGTATCGCCGTCATAGTAGGCCCCGGCAACCGTCGCAAAGCCCAGGGCCGAGAAGAACTTCAGGCTTTCGTTGCGCTTACTGTAATACCAGCACACGATACCGAGGTCCTTCGGGATGTGGTTCCAGGAGCCTGTGAAATCTCCGTCAACAAGATAGTAATCGCCGTGGGCGTTGTGGTTGGCATCGAGCATATCCGACCACGACCATACCTCGGCCTGCGGATTTACGTTCTTTATGATCTCGACCTGTTTGGTGATGCAGTCGCCCAGTATCTGTCCCATCGTCATACCCCGGCTCTTACACGCAACGCATCCTCCGCCCGCTCGGACCTCATCCATACTGAGAAGATACCTTTTTGGGCTGAGGTACTTGTGCATAAGCTTGGCCTGGCGTGCCCAGATTTCATAGACGGCCGGCTCCGACATGCAGATAGTCACCTGGCCTCGATTGACGCCAATCCCGTGGAAGTAGCTGACGCTGAGCTGCTGGCCTTCTTTGATGCGGTCTGTGGGCAGAATTTTTATCGTCGGCGGGTCATGGTCGAACCGGAAGTTCAGCCTGGGATCGCTGACGGGCGCGAAGTCTTTGCCTTCTTCGTAGATTGTCCCGTCGTCGAGGCTTTTGACGGTCAACGGAGTCCCAGGCCGCCGCAGCACGTTCAGCAGGGCAACCTCCTCGGCGCTGAGATCATCGACCCAGAACCGCCCCGTCTTGCCGCCCCAGACTCCAAGATAGATTCGCACCATGTCGTATTCGAGGCTGTTGAACCCCATTATGACCCGGCGCCAGTCCGTGGTCGATTCGACGTCGCCGTCCCATGGAGCCAATGCCCGCCCGTCGGCGGTGAGAACTTGTATCTTGAATGCGTTTTTCGGTTCGAGACCATCGGTCTTGACCCAGCACTTGATCCTGTAGCATCTTCCGGGCCGGACCTTGATTTCCTGCATGACCCTGGCGTGGCCGTGCTCGTACTTGCCGAAGTTCTCGAATCGCAGTGAAGCCGCGCCGCTGTGAAATACACCCTCATCGACAAAGGACACATCCCCCGGCCGGTCGTGAAACCTGTACCCTGTCACCGTCTCGCCGTTGTGGCCCTCGAATCCGCCGTTGGCGATTACGGCGTTCTCGTCGGGGACAAGTCGGGCCTGGCCGTCGCGGACAACGAAGACGGCGTCCTTCACAGGTATCCCGGCGGCGAGGTTGCGGTCGTAAGAGAGTATCGACCATCCGTAACCCGCCGAGAAACAAGACGGGATGATCTCGATGTTATGTTCTTCGCAGATCGCGCGCACCTTCTCAAGCCGGGCCAGGTAATCGCCCCCCTGCCTGTCGAGCCGATCCAGCCCCGCCGCAAGCACCATGCCGTTCAAGCCGTGCTGCGATGCCGTCTGGACGAGCTTTTCTATTTCGGCCACATGGCTGTCGGACCCGAGCGACCGCGAAACGTAGAACCACCGGCAGGGATAATCCTTGCCGCTGCAGGCCGAGCAAACCGCCAGAAGAAGGGCCGGGATCAGCCGAAATCTCGTCGGTAAAATCATCTGCAACTCCTTTCACACATACCGGTCGTATGCAGACAATAATACTCAAACCGCCCCGCCGATAGCAACAGCCTTTTACACCGCCGCAGAGAAGGTGGTTTGAAGCGGATTCTGGTTGTTGGCAGAACCGAAAAGGCTATTTGGATTTTCCGGTGAGCTTCTTGATGAGGTTCGTTTCCTCTTCGATGTACGGCGAGCCGTCTTTTCGGAAGATGTCGTGGAACCAGAGCGGCGGCTCGGCGGTATAGGTCCTACGCCAGGAGTCCCAGGGGTAAATCGTCTGGGTTTTGCCCGCCACGAATCCCCAGTTATAACCGCCGACGTTCTGCTCCTTGAGATAGGGCAGGATATTGCCGAAGGTGCTTCCGGTCGGCCGGGCCATGTACTCGGTGCAGATCATAGGCCTGCCGAACCGCTTTAGGGTCTCGACACGTTTTTTCATATCGTTCAAATCCGCATAACAGTGAAACGTGATTATGTCGGAATTGCCGAACATGAAGCGATCGATCTCCGACAGCGTCTCGTCGCTCGACCAATCGCCGCGCCACGGCGCCGCCGTGACAGGTTGAGACGGTTTCGCTTCTCTCGCCCAGGCATAGGCCTTTTTAATCAGGATCAGAGCCATCTCTTTCTTGTTCTCCGGCTCGTGCTTGCTGTACGAAGAGTCGTTGACGTTGTCCGGCTCGTTGAATATGTCCCAGGTGTCGATGCGCTTGTCCTTGCGGAAGTGCCCGATGACGCCTTTGATATAGCCTTTGAGTTCGTCGTGACGTTCGGGTCTGGATATGACCTCCTTTCCCGGGCTCTGCACCCATCCGGAATTGTGAAGGTGGGGTTTGGGGTCTCGCTGTTTGCCTAATTCGGGGAATGGGTCCCAGCAACTGTCCAACATGACAAAGGTCACGCCGATCTTATGCTTCTTTGCAATCTTGAGGAAGGTATCGATCCTCTTGAGGAACCCCTTTGAATCCTGCTTCCAGAGCAGGTCATGCAGATAGACTCGGATGCTGTTGAAGCCGATCTCCTCAGCCCAGCCTAATTCGCGGTCGATTGTCTCCGGGTCGAAGCTCTCGGCCTGCCACATCTCTAATTGATTGATGGCGGTGCTCGGCGAGAAATTGCACCCTAAGAGCCAGCCCTTTTTTCGGCCCCATTTCTGCGCCTTCTCCTGCGACCATTGCCCCGCAGGGCCGCTCGCACAGCCAATTCCCGTAATAATCCACACAACCGACAGACAGGCCAGAACAGCAATCTTTTTTCTCATAGCATTCTCCGGATAATACTTATGGCCGACAATCAGCGGATTTTAGCAGCTCTGCGGGACTGCGACAAGGATATTGTCGCCGGCTTGTTCTGGAGGATTGTCAGAGGAATTTTTTCATCACGGCCGCGGTGTGCATTGCCACGAGCATGAGATAGTCGAGGTCGCTCAGGCTGAAGTGTTTTTCTTTCATTGCGTTATCGACGTAGAGAACGCCGAAGCAGCCGTCCGGGCGCATTATAGCCGCTATCATAGCCGAGCGGATGGCGTCTTCTTCCTCCAACTGCGCCGATACCCGCGGCATCACCAGGAACTGGCCTTTCTCGACCGCTTGGATGATTTTCTCGCGCAGGGGTATCGCGTTGAGGTCTATCGGCGAGCCATCGACCTTTTTTCCTGCGTGGCATGTCATCGGTCCGCCGGGCTGTATTCTCAAGGCACACCAGACGTGGAATGCGTCGAATTCTTCGAGGATGAGGTCGAGGAGGGTCAGGAGAAGTTGGTCGATGCTTTCTGCCGAGCAGATTTTCTCTGTGGCCTTGGAGAAATCGACGAGCCTTTTTGCGGCCAGTCTCATCGCCGGCGCGTGTCCGGCGTCAGGATTTCGGACGACCGTTTCGTGAGGCGGGGTCGCCAGGGCCGCCTGGAGGTGCATGGTATCGGCCATCTGCATTTCTTCGTCTTCCTGTGGGCCCTGCTGTTGTGCCGGAGGTTGTTGTTCCTGCGGCTGCTGCTGTTGTTCCTGCGGGCTCTGTTGCTCCTCGGCCAACTCGATTGAAAATTCGGTGATTCGAAGGACATCGCCGGGCTTTACGCGAGCCTTGCGCACGGGCTGGTCGTTCAGGTAAGTCTTGCTTGCCGAGTCGAGGTCTTCGACGAGCCATGTCCCGTCGTCGGCACGGTGGAGCATTGCGTGTTGTCTGGATACGGAAGGGTCGGGCAGGAAAACGCTGCTGTCGGCCCCGCGTCCGATTGAGACAGGTCCTTTTTCGAAAAGAAGTTCCCTGGCCGCACCGTCCTTTTGCCGTAAAAGAAGACGCATCACTCTATCTCCTAAAAGAGACGTATAAGTTGCATGCACCTTCTACCATCACACCTGTACTATATTATGCATCCCGCCTCTCGGCTTGTCAAGCTCAGGGATTGGAATAGTGCCGGCTGTAGCCCGGAATGGAAACTGCTGTGGACGTTTCCGCTGTTTTGACGTCAAAAACGGGATACAGCAGAATCATCGCCGCCCTATTTTTTCTGCTTATAGACCCTGACGTAATCGATGTAGTACTTCTGCGGGAAGATGGAATCGTCGATTCCCTTCTGCCCGCCCCAACTGCCGCCTATGGCCGTGTTGAGAATCAGGTAGTGCGGCTTGTCATAGGGCCAGACGGCGTTGCCTGTGCCTTCGTTGCGGAAGGTGAAATACTTCTGCTTATCCACGAAGAAGTCGATATGGTCCGGATACCATTCGATGGCGTAGATATGGAAATCGGCCCAGGGCTTTTCGATCTTTATCTTTGCGCCCTTGTTCGTCCCTTTGACATGGTTGTACGCCTCGGTGTGGATGTTGGCGTGAATCGTCTCGGGATCGAAGCCGACGTTTTCCATGATGTCTATCTCCCCGCAGGCGGGCCAGCGTGGATTTTCCGGATTATTTCCGAGCATCCAGATGGCAGGCCACGTCCCTTTTCCCGTTGGCAGCTTGACGCGGACTTCTATTCTGCCGTAGAGCCACTCGGCCTTTCTGCGCGTGCGCAGGCTGGCGCTTGTGTACTCGGCATTCTCATACTTCTCTTTGCGTGATTCGATTACAAGCATGCCGTTTTCGATACGCGCGTTCTCGGCTCGTCCCCTGGTATAGAACTGCTTCTCGCGATTACGGACGAATCCTTGCTCGTAGCCCCACTTATTGGGGTCGGGTATTGTGCCTTTGTCGAATTCGTCGTTCCAGACGAGTTTCCAGCCGGGCATGGCCGGCGGAGCTTTCGAGATCGAGGCCGCACGACATGCCGGGAGCATCATAGCCACGAGGACGGCTGCAAGATATAAACGTACTTTTCGGCGAGTCATTGAATTGCCTCCTGGTAATTTCGTTTAGATGAGTTTTGCCGCTATTATCAGCCCAAGCCCGAGTGCGTATAGTACGAACATCAGAGCGAGCATATTGCTGGTTTTTGGCGGTGCTGCCTTGAATTCCTTCCAGATGAATACGCCCCACAGAGCTGCCACCATAGTAGCGCCTTGACCGAGGCCGTATGAGATGGCGTATCCCGCCGAATCCCCCGCGAGAATACTGAATGACATGCCGACGCCCCATATCATGCCCCCGACGATCCCGACAAGGTGCAGCTTGGGATTGCCCTTCTTGAAATAGTCGGCTATCGGCACAGGCTCGCCGACGAATGGTTTCGCCATGACAATAGTATTGAAAATGAAGTTTGAGGCAAGCAGGCCGAGCGAGAACAGCACCAGTGCAGTGTATGGCGTCAGCTTGCCCGCCTCGGCGGCCAGCGACAGGTCTTCCAGTTTGCCCGGCATCGACGCGGCCACCCACCGGTAGAAGAATCCCATAAGTACCCCGCAGATTATCGAAAGGACTATTCCCTTTGTCGTGGTCTTCTGACCCTGGGAGGGTAGCTTCCTATAGGCAAGGGCGTCGATTATTATTGCCCCGCCGACTGCGGCGACGCCGGTGAACAGGAGCCAAGGGTTGCCCGAGGGATCGACACGATACGTAGTAATGACTCCAAGCGCCAGCGCCAGTCCGATCCCGATGGGAAATGCCACGGCCATTCCGGCAATATCGATTGCCGCCACTAACAGAATGTTGGCTGCGTTGAATATCACCCCGCCCAGAAACGCATATCCCAGATATTTGCCCCCGGCCTGGCCCAGGTCGGCAAAAAAGCTCCTGCCTCCGCCGCCCATGCTGCCCATCGTCAGGGCCAGAATCACAGTCAGTAGCAGCACCCCAATACAGTAGTCCCAGTAGAATAACTGGAACTTCCACTCTTTGCTGGCGAGTTTCTGGGTGTTGGCCCAGGACCCCCAGCAGAGCATCGTGACAAAGCACATGGCCACAGCCAGGGAATAGGATTGAACAGTAACCATTTCGAAATCTCCTTATTTCAAGAAACGTTGCTTGCGTTTATCTGCGTTCAATCACCCATGAAGCTCTGCACTTCCTTGAGCGTAGGCATCGAAGGCTGTGCGCCCATCTTCGTTACCGACAGGGCCGCCACGTAATTGGCGAATAAGGCGGCATCGAGCAGCGATTTGCCCTGAGCCAGGCCGACAGCAAGGCTGCCGGTAAACGCATCGCCGGCGGCGGTCGTATCAACCGCATCGACTTTCTGCGCCGAGACGAATCTGGTGTCGTTCTTATCGGCGAGGAAGAATCCCTTGCCGCCCAATGTCAAAATTACGGCCTTGACTCCGCAGCCCAGCAGCTTCTCCGAGGCCTTACGCGCCGAGTCTTCGTCGCTGACTTCTATGCCCGTGAGGATCTGCGCCTCGGTTTCGTTAGGCGTCAGCACGTCCACCATCGCCAGCAGCTCGGCACCGAGTTGCCTTGCCGGGGCCGGGTCCAGAATGAACGGCACTTTCAATTCGTTGGCCAGGCGTGCGGCGCATTCGATCGTTTCCAGCGGGACCTCCAGTTGTGCTACGACGGCCCCGCATGAGGCGATATCCTTCTCTGCCTTCTTCACATCCGGCGGCAGAAGCTTCAGATTGGCGCCCGGCGCCACGACAATAACATTGTTGCCGTCGTCATCGACCATAATCAGTGCCACGCCCGACGGAGCTTCGTCGGTCTGTACGACATGCTTGGTATTGACCGATTCCTTCTTGAAGTTCTGAATCGACTGCTCGGCGAATATGTCCTTGCCGAGTTTGGCTATGAAATACACCTCCGCCCCAAGCTTCGCCGCTGCGACGGCCTGGTTGGCCCCTTTGCCGCCAGGGACCATTATGAAATCTCCGCCCAGGATTGTCTCTCCCACGACGGGTATTCTCGCCGATTTTACGACGAGGTCCATATTACTGCTGCCGACAACCGCTATTTTCGCTGCGTCTTTCATTCTGATTCCCCGTCTCGCTGAATATTACTGTTTCGTCAGTCTTTCAACCAGATAATCCTCGAAGGCGCCCAGGTCTTTCCAGCCCGTAGCGCAGTTAATGAGCTTGCCGTCTTCGTCGATCCTGGTGAATCCGTCGTCGGTGACTTTGATCTTCAGCATCTCCATCTTTGCAAGTTCGTGCGACATTCCCAGATAGATTCCGACGGTATCGAAGAGCGTTGTGCTGCTGGAATTGACCTTCTCGTTGACGCGCTTCTCGATCTCGGCCTCGCTGAGGTTCTTGTCCTTGGCGATAGGCTGGGTGTACCACGCCCTGTAGTTCTCAATGAGGGCCTTTGTAATGGGGCTGTCGTTCTTGAAAACTTTCTGATATTTCTCGCCCGTCAGGTGCACCAGGCCGCAGGTATCCAGCGGGGTGATTGTCATCTTCCATGGCGCGGCGAAGACCTTCTTGGCTTCTTTGACCGCGGCCTTGATGTTGTATTCGGCGCTGGGCTGGCTGCCGCCGCCGTATCCGATTCTGATACTGCCGTGCATCCCGACAAACTCGGCCTTTTCCGCAATCCGCTCATCGCGCTCGAGCGCCGCAGCGATGTTAGGCAGCGGGCCGACCGCTATGATCTTAATAGGCCCGCGGGACTTCATAACCGTATCGATTATCGCCTTGACGCCGTCGCGATGAATCTTGCCGGGGTAGCTCGACAGCTCGTAGTCCCTGGCCCAGGCGTCCTGTCGGTGTTCTCCCTTGTGCTGCTGGACGCCTATTCCAATCGGGATATCCGTTCTGCCCACTGTTTCCAGGAACTTCGCAATTGTCCTGGCCTTGCCTTCGGTGTTTCCCACGGCTGTGGTGACCAGCTTGACGTCGAATTCGCCCGACTGCAGCAGCAGCGCCAGGGCCCAGGTGTCGTCTATGTCGTCGCATACGTCGGTATCGAAGATTACCGGCATCTTCTTTGCGCTTGATTCAGCCGCCGAAGTACGACAGCCCGGAATTCCAACAAAGAGCAGCAGGACCGCGCAGAGGCCGACACAGAAGCCCTTTGTCTGGCGAGGTGGATCACTTGGTTTCATTCCGGCTTGCATTTTGCTTGAACTCATATCTGTATCCTCCTGTTTGGGGTCCGTCAGGCGGACCGATTTCCAATATTAATCGCCACGATAGTGTAGCATCCCTCTGTGTCGAGGCAAGTCTATTTTTCGCATATGTTCTGGCCTGACCCCGGTGTGTCTGCGGGTAATTTGAGGTTGTGTGAAAATATTGAATTGAAATTTGTTGAAGTGCAGGTGTCGTTTGCCTAAAATCCGGCGAGTTGTCGGCAACTTCTTTAATGGGCCTGCTTCTTTGGAGACAGCGAATGTACATAATACCAGCAATCGACCTGCGTGACGGAAAGTGTGTCAGGCTCGTACAGGGTGACTATCACCGCCAGATAGACTACCGGGACGATCCCGTCGCGCAGGCCCGGCAGTTCAGCGTCGCCGGCGCTCAATGGCTGCACATGATAGACCTCGACGGCGCTAAACTCGGAAGACCCGTCAATACCGATGCTGTAAAGGCGGTGGCGGAGCTTGGCTTATTTAAGATAGAAGTGGGCGGCGGATTGCGCGACGAGGCGTCCATCAAGCAGTTGCTTGATATAGGGGTGGAGAGAGTGATAGTAGGCACAAAGGCCGTGAGCGACTTTGAATGGTTCTCGCAGACGGCCCGGCAGTTCGAGGGCAGAATAGTGCTCGGCCTGGACGCCCGAGGCTCGACCGTCGCAACGCACGGATGGACTCAGGATGGGCCTAAAGGCCTGCTCGATTTTGCCGCCGAGGCCGCCGCCTTGCCGCTCGCAGCGATAATATACACCGATATCAGTAAAGACGGGATGATGGCGGGGCCGAACTTCGAGAGAACAAAGACCCTTATTGACGCCGTCAACCTGCCGGTGGTTGCTTCCGGCGGCGTCAGTACAATCGAGGACATCAAGAAGCTCCGCGAATTGAACGCCGATGCCGCCATAGTGGGCAGAAGTCTTTACGAAGGCGCCCTGGATTTGGCCGAGGCGATAGAAGCCGCGAAGTAAGCATCGCCGCGCCCGATACGCGATGCTGATTATGTTTGCCCGCCGGGCCTGTCACGGGATGTTATTTAGATAACAGGTCCTTATAGTCGGCGCAGTATTTTTTCCTCTTGCATGATGCGCAGTGCTCACCCCTCCACACCGCGTCGAACTGCTCCATTACCCCGTCGATAATTTCCTTCCGGTCGGTGACGATTCCCGATTCGAAGTTTCTCTTCTCCGGGCTCTTTGCGCCCATGCCGGCCCCGGTCAGATTGGCGCTGCCGGTATAGACGAATTCACCGTCGATAACAACGCACTTGAAATGTACGCGCGGGCAGAGGATTCTCTCCATTCCCGTTATCAGATTCGGATACCTGTCGAAGTCTTTCCTGAACGCCGGCCCCGGCTCCTTGGCGTGCAGCAGCCTGATTTCGACCCGCTTGTCTATCAGATCGCTGAGGATTTCAAGAAAGGGCACGATCACGCCGTGTTTGTCAACATGCAGGTCTTTGAGATCGGAAGTGCCAAGCCAGAGGAATCGCTGAGCCTGGGGGACTTCGCGGCTGATGACCTTTTCGTAAATCTCTCTGTCTGTAACAAGCTCCAGCATAAATATAGAACCCTGAATTTCTCGAAACAGCAGGCAAAGTCAGGATAGAACAATCTATTGTTTCTAATCGAATTTCTCGACAAAAAACTGTACTTTTTCCTTGCCTGGCATATAATTCCATCTCAGAAACTTGTGGATTCTGTCAACTTTAACGCCGGGCATAGTTTCAAGAGTTGGTTTTTTGTCTTGTGTTGGTTGTTCAGTTGCCGGCAGAACATGACGATTAGCTTTCTTGTATGATGTTTCGTCGTGAGCTTGTTGAAATCTGTTCAGTGGGAAAGGAATAGATGGCCGGTTCCCATCGGAAATCACCGTCGAGCACGCCGGTTCTGAAGCGAACTGAGGACTCAGGTCTTGACTTGGGCCGGGCGGGCGCACTGCGGACGTCTATCTTTTTTGTCCTGTTCTATTTGTATCTCTGGCTCTATCTCGACCTTCGCCTGATTTATTATAGCGCAGGCATGGTCACATATTTCCCGGCATTTTTCCGCGGCTGGAGCTTCCTCCTGCGATTCACTGCGTATCCGGGCGGCCTTGCCGAATACGCCGGAGCCTTTACGGCCCAACTCTTCTATTACTCCTGGACCGCCGCGCTGGTCATAACCCTCGAGGCCTCGGCAATTTGTTTGTGTTCGGGCTACTTCCTCGATGTCGTAAAAGCATCGTCGATTCGCTGGCTTCGTTTTGCCGTTCCGATCCTGCTGGTGGTCATCTGCTCTCAATACACGTATCACTTCGCTGCCACAGTCGCAATAACCGCAGCATTACTTGGCGTATGCCTCTATATTCGAATCACACAGACCGCAGACGCCGGAGAAAACAGCGGCAAATGGATGCATCGTCTCCGGCCGGGCCTTCTATTCTTGGGACTGTCCGTCGTCGTGTATTACGCTACCGGCGGCGCCTATCTTGTCTTCGCCGTTCTTTGTGCCGTTCGTGAACTGCGCTTCAAACGCCTGTGGCTCGCAGTGCTGTGCCTTCTGTCGGCGGTCGTTATCCCATACGTCGAGGGCGTCGTCTTGTTTGGCGTATGTCCGGCTGGGGCCTTCACCGAGACGTTTCCGGCTTCCTGGAAGATCAGTTTTCTCAAAAAACAAAGCACCTCAATGTCGCCGACCTACGCCGTCTATCTGATTGTATGCGTGGGTGTTTTTGCGGCCGGGCTCTGGCGGTTTGTTGCCGGCAGCTTGTTTCGAAAGAACAAGGCAGGTAAAACTGAGCAGCGAAAAAGTCGAAACAAAGGCTCGAAGTCATTACTGCCGCCGAAGGCTTTGCCGTCAACACCTGGACACAGAGGCTTCAGGTGGGCGATTGAGTCAATCTTGATGTTCGCAATAGTCGGCGTTGCTGCATTCTTTTCGCATAACAGCAAGCGGGAAGACATGCTGAAAATCCACTATTATACATGCCGGCGAATGTGGACCGAGGTTCTTAAGACCGCGGGCCACAACTCAACCAACTACTTCGCAATCAATGCCGTCAACCGCGCTTTGTATCATACCGGCCGCCTCGGCTCCGAGATGTTCGCATATCCGCAGCATCCCGATGCGCTGCTGCTCACAGGAGAAGATCAGGTCCTTTTATGTTGGCATAAATTCGATACCCAGCTCGACCTCGGTCTGGTCAATATGGCTCAGAAAAACTTGACTGAGTGCATGGAGGTCTATGGCGAGCATCCTTTGATTTTGGAGCGTCTGGCGCTGACGAACATGGTAAAAGGCAATATAAACGCCGCCAGGGTTTACCTCGCCGCGCTTACCAAGACTATCTTCCATGCCGGCCGGGCGCGTGACTACCTCAGCCTGCTTAGCGCAGACCCGGGCCTCTCGACCGATGATTACATCCAGAGCTTGCGTGCCGTCGCCATGAAGAGAGATTTCCACACCATCTTTTTCGAGCCGGAAATGATGTATTTGGTGCTTCTTACGGAAAACAGCAAGAACAGAATGGCGTTCGAGTACCTCATGGCGACACATATGTTGAAAAGGCAGTTGGACAGGTTCATCCGGAATTTGAAGTGGTGCAAGGGATTCGAGGATTCGCAATTCCCCAGGCACTACGAGGAAGCGATCTGTATTTATGCATACGGAACGCAAAAACCTGTTTTCCTTCACGGGCGAAGCCTCGACCCGCAGGTCCGCCGGCAGGCCGAGCAGTTCGGCGATATGTTCAACAGGTACCGTCAGGACAAGAAAGCCGCTATCAACCCATTGGCCCAGGCTTACGGCGGCACCTATTTCTTCTATAATCTCTACGGATTCTCGGGAGTGAAAAAGTAGTGAAACGAAGCTATCGAACTCTGCTGTTAATCCTCGTCGTCTTAGCCGCCGGCGCGCTGATCTACTGCCTCTGCAGCGTTCCGCCAGGGCCGTCGGAATCGACCGAAAAGCTCAAGCTCATTCCCCGCCTGCCGGGAATGAGCCCGGACTATTGCGGCGTCGTGATCCCCGCGAATATAGCGCCGATGAACTTCCTTATCGAGGAGCGGGCCGTTCAATACTGCGTAAGAATCAACGGCCATCAAGGCGATCAAATTGAAGTGAACAGCAAATCCGCCGGAATCGTAATACCAAAAAGCCCCTGGCGCAGACTTCTGGAAGCAAACCGCGGAAAACAAATCAATATTGACATCCTTGTCAAAAACAGCAGCGGCGACTGGAGTCGCTACAAGACTGTTACCAACGCTGTCGCAGCCGAAGATATCGACGGCTATCTCGTTTACAGGCGGATACACCCCGGATGCAATGCGTGGAAAGAGATCGGCGTTTATCAGCGTGACCTCGCCGGCTTCGATGAATCACTCGTATTGGACAACAGTTACTTCTCCCAGGGGTGTCTGAACTGCCATGCCTTCTGCAACAACAAAACCGACAAGATGTTGCTGGGAATCCGCAGCTCGCAATACGGCAGCTCCGCCCTGCTTGAATGCGACGGCAAGGCCCAAAAAATCGGCGCGAAATTCGGCTATACGACCTGGCATCCCAGCGGCCGACTGGCGGCATATTCCATCAATCAGGTCAACCAGTTTTTCCATACCTCGCAGCCGGAAGTGCGGGACGTCCTCGACCTCAATTCACTCCTCGCCTACTACTCGCTCGACACAAAGACGGTCAAAACGATCCCTGCGATCTCGAAGAAGGATCGCCTCGAAACATATCCGGCCTGGTCGGCCGACGGGAAATACCTCTATTTCTGCAGTGCGCCGATAACCTGGGAAACTTATAATATAATTCCCGTAGATTATAACGACATCAAGTACGACCTGATGCGAATAAGCTACGACATCGAGACCGACAAATGGGGCAAACTGGAAACAGTCCTGGCGGCCAAGGACACCGGCTTGTCTATTCTCCTGCCGCGGATTAGTCCCGACGGGCGATGGCTCATCTTCTGTATGTGCGATTACGGCTGCTTTCCCGTTTACCGTGCATCCTCCGATCTTTTCATCGTTGACCTCGATGCGGTCAATCCCGGCGACCGCCCCGCTTGTCGCCGACTCGACATCAACAGCGACCAGAGCGAATCCTGGCACAGCTTCTCCAGTAACAGCCGATGGATAGCATTCAGCAGCAAAAAAGGAAGTGCGCCTTTCACTCGCTCATATCTGGCTTACGTTGATACGGAAGGAAAGGTGCACAAAGCCTTTGTTCTTCCCCAGAAGGACCCGGCACATTACGATTCCTGCCTGACAACATACAGTGTTCCCGAACTCGTCACCGAGCCGGTAAGGGTTGTCAAAGAGAAACTCGGTCGAGTCGTCCGTGGTCCCGTCGATATCGCGGTCGATATGCCTGTCACTATGGCAACTCCCAAAGCAGGTTCAGCCGAAAAAAAGCCCTGGTACACCGAACGGGAATAATACGGTGCTAAACTTTTTGACACGAATGCCCGATATGGTATTAGGGTAAGACTAATGGTTGGTTTGCTTCAAAGACTATCGGCCCGGAGAATCCGAACCTTGTTTTTTTTCGCTCTCTTCTGCCTGTATCTATGGTTCGGAGTCGATTTGCGCCTGATCTATCATGGCGGCGGAGTCATAACAAATTTCCCGATATTCTTCCGTGGCGGGGCGTTTTTCAAGCAGTTTACATTATACCCTGGAGGACTGATCGAATACACCGGCGCATTCCTGGCCCAGTTTTTTTACTACTCCTGGGCCGGGGCGATTGTGGTGACCTTGCTGGCCTGGTCGATTTGCTTCTGCATAGACTGCCTCCTTACGACTTTCGATGTTCGCCGCGCAGCCGTTCGCGGCCTGCGTTTTGTCCCGGCGATTCTACTGCTGGCGGTCTATTCTCGTTATACATACCACTTCACATCCGTCTTGGTGGTCCCCGCGGCTCTTCTGCCTGCATGTCTGTACCTGCGGGCGACGGCAAAGCCGGGACTCTCTCATGCGTTCTTCTTCATCGTTCTCTCGGCAATCCTGTACTACATTGTCGGCGCGGGATATCTGCTGTTCGCGGCGGTCTGTGTTATCTGCGAACTGCTTCTCAGGCGCCGTCCGCTGATGGGAATTCTGTGCCTGTTATGCGCCCTTCTTATTCCGTATGTCGAAGGCGTTCTCATTTTCGAAACCAGTATTATCAATGCCTATACTGAGTTGCTCCCCATCTCCTGGAGAACGGCCACGCACACCATTCAGGCTGAGACTGTCGAAATGGTCTATGCGATTTACCTGCTTGCGCCCCTGGTGCTTCTTGGGCTGGGCCTGTGGCGCAGATTCGGTACACCAAGTTGCGATGATACTGAACACAGCGGCGGCAAGGCCAAAACATCCCGAAAGAAACGCCCCGGACCGGTCATGCGTATACGCCTGTTCTGGGCGGCCAGGCCGGTCTTCAGGTGGTCGATTGAGTCCCTCGCAGTCCTCGCTGTCGCGATTGGCGTGGCGATAGCCTGCTATGACGACAAACGCAAGGCTGAGTTTGAGGTTGCTTATTATTCATCGGCTAAGATGTGGCCCCAACTGCTCAAAAGCGCTTCTCGCCATCCGGGAAACCACCGTATAAGCAATGCGGTGAACCGGGCGCTGTACCACACCGGGCGGCTCGGCTACGATATGTTCGCGTATCCGCAGCATCCGGAGAGCTTCCTGCTGACTGCCGAAAAGTACAAAGTCGCCTACTGGGACAGGTTTGATACCAGAATCGAACTGGGCCTTGTCGATATGGCCGTTCACGACTTGACCGAATGTATCGGCATGTTCGGGCGTCGTCCGGCTGTGCTCAAGGGACTGGCCTTGGCGAACATGGTCAAGGGCGACATTGGCTCGGCCCGAATCTACCTCGGAGCTTTGGCCAAAACGCTGTTTGAGTCTGCCTGGGCCGACAGATACCTCGATATTCTGAAATCCGACCCGAACTTGTCGAATGAAAAAGAAATTCAACGTCTGCGAGGCCTGCGTGTCGAAAAAGACCACGGCAGTGTCCTTGTTAATAATGAGATCGCAATGCTGGCTTTGCTTGACAGCAACAATAAAAACCGCATGGCTTTCGAGTATCTGATGTCGTGGTATTTGCTTACAAAGCAATCGGCAAAAATTGCCGCACAGGTGCGAAGATTGAACGAGTTGGGATATTCTGAAGTTCCCCGGCTGTATGAAGAGGCGCTCTTTGTCTATGCCTACAGAACGGGAAAATCCGTCGAGCTTGACGGCAGTTGGGGCCGCCCGAAATCAGGGCCCAGAATCGAGGACTTCAGCCGAATATACAAAAGCTATGGAAGAGACAAAGAAGCGGCTTTTCCCGAACTGGCCGCTAAATACGGCGACAGCTACTTCTTCTACGATCTCTACGGATTCTCCGGGGTTAAGAATTGATAAAGCGATATCGATACTTCTGGATATTGGCGGCGGCCTTTGCCATCGGCATCCTCGCCTACGCCCTGGGCGTTGAGAAAGACGACAGGCCTTCAGAGGGAAAGTTCACCTCGGCCGGCCGAGCTCCAAAAATCCGACCAGATTATGCCGGCGCTGTTATTCCTCCGAACATCGCGCCGTTGAACTTCTCCGTACAAGAACCCGGTTCAAGGTACTGCGTCAAGATACACTCGAAAAACGGCCCGCATATTGAAGTCTCCAGCGCCTCGCCCGAAATCTTAATTCCTGTGAGTCCCTGGAGCGAGCTCCTTGAGGCGAACCGGGGACAGGAGGTTTGTTTCGAAATCTTTGTCAAACCCGCCAATTCCGCCGCTTCTACCGGGAAAACAGACATGTCGTGGACGCGGTTTGAGCCTGTGGTAAATACGATTGCAGTCGAAGACATAGACGGCTTCCTTGTTTACAGGCGGATCGATCCGGCTCACAGCTCATGGAGAAAAATGGGTATCTATCAGCGCGAACTGCGCGGATTCGCCGAGTCAATCGTGCTGGACAACGGATACTATGGAGGGGGATGCCTCAACTGCCATACGTTTTGCAACAACCGCACCGACAAAATGCTGCTGGGTATCCGCAGTCCCAGGTACGGCAGCAGCGCCCTGTTGGTTGACCAAGGCCGGGCGAGCAAAATCGGGTCGAAATTCGGATATACCTCATGGCATCCGAGCGGACGACTGGCGGTGTATTCCATCAATTATGTAACCCAGTTTTTTCATACCGCCGGGGATGAGGTCCGCGACGTTGTCGATGTCGATTCCCTGCTGGCGTATTACCTCCTTGACAGCGGCCGGGTGAAAACAAACCCGGTTATCGCAGACAAAAAACGACTCGAAACATATCCGGCCTGGTCTCCCGACGGGCGGTACCTCTATTTTTGCAGTGCTCCCAAGCAATGGGAAAAAAACAATACGATCCCGGAGAACTACGACCAAATCAAGTATGACCTCGTGCGAGTCGGCTACGACATCGAAACCGACGAATGGGGTGAGCTTGAGACGATTGTCTCGGCTGAGCAGACGGGTCTGTCGAGCCTGTTGCCGAGGATTAGTCCCGACGGCCGATGGCTCATCTTCTGTATGTGTGATTACGGCTGTTTCCCTGTGTACCAGAGCAGCAGCGATCTCTATATTATCGACCTCGAAGCCCCCCGCAAAAACGGCCGATACGAGTATCGACGGCTGAGCGCCAACAGCGACAAAAGCGAATCCTGGCACAGTTTTTCGAGCAACAGCAGGTGGATCGCCTTCAGCAGCAAGAGAAATAGCGGGGTATTCACCAGGTCATACATCAGCTATCTTGACCGCCAAGGAAGGGCACATAAGCCTTTGCTGCTGCCCCAGAAAGACCCCCATTATTATGATTCCTGCCTGTGGACATACAGTGTTCCGGAACTCATCGCCGAGCCGGTGACAGTCACCAGAGAACGGCTCGGCCGGGTGGTCCGCGGCCCCGTCGATATTGCGGTAGATATGCCGGTCACCGGGGCAACTCCAAAGTCCTCAGACCGCGCTGAGGAACCCATGTACACCGAACGAGAATAAATGACGCGTAACCGTTAACTCATAATTGATGGTTTGGTTCTATGCCCAAGTCAAAACGAAATCCCGTAATGGCGCTGGTCGCGGCGATTGTCGTCGCCGCAGCGGTTTATTTTGTGACTCTGTCCGGGAGCAAGATAACCGCGGATGATATACTGGCGGCATTTGAAGCCTCCGGGGGACATCGGCGATTGGCTATTGAGTACCCGCTTGATAACACGCTCTTTCCGCCGGAGATTGTCCCTCCCGTGTTTCGCTGGAAAAACGACGACGCCTCAGCCGACGCATTTCTGGTGACTATCGAATTCGAAGACGGCCGGGAACGAATCAACTGTTTCGCCGACCAGCCGAAATGGAAACCGAAGATAGCCGTTTGGGAGACCATTAAAAAGCGATCTCTGGAAAAAAACGCCAAAGTGACCATCATAGGGTTCAATCGTAAATCTCCCGGAGACATCCTGTGTGCCGGACGAATCGATATCAAAACGTCCGCCGACAAGGTCGCCGCGCCGATATTCTATCGTGAAGTGAACCTGCCTTTCGTCGATGCCGTTAAAGACCCGTCCAACATCTGCTGGCGCTTCGGTTCGATCTCTTCGCTGCACCAGCCTCCCGTAGTGCTCGAAAATATGCCGGTCTGCGGGAACTGCCACTCGTTTTCGAAAGATGCCGGAATTCTTGCAATGGACGTTGATTACGCCAACAGCAAGGGCTCGTATGTAATCACAAGGACCGCCGAGGAAATGATTCTCGCCACCAGTGACATCATAACGTGGAATGATTACAAAAAAGAAGACGGCGAATTGACATTCGGGCTGCTCTCCCAGATATCCCCGGACGGCAGATATGTCGTCAGTACGGTCAAAGATAAGTCCGTTTTTGTGCCGATGCCGCCTCTGGCATTCTCCCAGTTGTTCTTTCCAATAAAGGGCATAATGTGCGTTTACGATACGCAAACCGAAACATTCAGCGCACTGCCCGGCGCCGACGATCCAAACTTCGTCCAGAGCAATCCGGCATGGAGCCCGGACGGAAAGTACATCGTTTTCGCCCGCGCGCCCGCATACGACCTCGCTAACACCGAAGGGCGGGGAAAATTGCTGCTGACCAGGGAGGAATGCAGGGAATTCACCGAAGACGGAAAGCCCTTTAAGTTCGATTTATACAGGGTCCCGTTCAACGACGGCAGAGGCGGAAAGGCCGAACCAATCGAAGGAGCATCCAACAATGGAATGAGCAACTACTTCCCGAAGTATTCCCCTGACGGCAAGTGGATAGTCTTCTGCAAAGCTCGAAGTTACATGCTCCTTCAGGCCGACAGTGAACTTTACATAATACCGGCACAGGGAGGACGGGCCAGAAAACTCCGCGCCAACACCGCGCGTATGAATTCATGGCACAGCTTCTCGCCGAACGGCAAATGGCTTGTGTTCTCTTCCAAAGCGAATTCGCCTTATACCCAGCTTTTCCTGACTCATATCGACGAACAGGGCCTCAGCACCCCGGCCGTGTGTCTGGAGCATTTCACCGCTCACGACAAGGCCGCCAATATACCGGAGTTCGTCAATGCAGATACATCCGCAATACGCAAAATCCGCGGCGAATTCCTCGACGATTACTCTTATGTCCGGGCCGGAAACGAGTTCTTCAAGGCCGGAGATACCGATAACGCCATAGCAGAATACGAAAATGCCCTCGAACTGAATCCCAACAATGCCGACGCCCATCGCCAGTTGGGTTTCCTTTACTACAATGTCAAACAGATGCACGAGCGGGGCATGCAGCATCTTAGCAGAGCAATGGCCTGCGACCCCAACAACCCCCGCAACCTTCACGACTTAGGTATGGCTCTGCTGCATCAGCGAAAATTCGACCAGGCCGCCGGCTATCTTGCCGAAGCCCTGCGACGAATGCCGAACGGGCTGGATAAGCAGTACGATGCCGCAAGAATGCACAGCAGTCTCGCTCAGGCCCTGTTTTACGGCGGCGATTCCGGAAGCGCCGAATCTCATTTCTTTGAAGCAGTTAGGCTCGACCCCGGCAATGCCGATTTTCAATACAAACTGGCAATGGCCTCGGCGGCCAATTGGAAGCTCGATCAGGCTCTGACCTGCTTGAGCAGAGCCGTCTCTTTGAACCCGCAGATCGATACGTCGGCGCAGCTCCACGATTTGATCGCGATGAATTATGCCAAAGACACCCGGTTCAGTGAAGCGGTAATCGAAGCCGAGAAGGCGCTCAGGCTCGCGATGACTTACGGCGACAATTCTTTCGCCCATGAAATAGCCCGAAAAATCGAGATATACAAGCAAAAGAGCGCCTCGGCGCCGCAGGACAGATAGCACAGAAACGCCGTCAGTTGTTCGACAGCTTCAGTATCTGCAGGCATTCGATCATTGCCCTGCCGTTGTGGTAGCCTGCCTTCCATGCGTTGGCCTTGTCGCCGCCAGCCCGCCCTTCGGCGCTGACGGACCCATGCCATTCGCCGGTTTCCCAGTCCGCCAAATGTTTCTCGATGAATTCGAGCGTCTTCTCGAATACCGGCAGGTACTTTTTATCCCCGGTAAGACGGTGCATATACAAGGCGCTGACCACGGCTTCAGCCTGGACCCACCAGACCTTCTCGCACTTGTCCGCCGGAGCGTTGAATGGTCCGCTGTCGTAAAAACCGCCTGAGTCGCTGTCATAGCCGTACTTCAGGGAGTACTCGAACAGTTCGCGATACAAATCGACAAAAGGCTGGTTTGAAATCCCCGCCGCCTTACAGGCATCCGCGAGAAGCCAGATATTCTCGATATCATGCCCGTAAGAGACTCTGGCATAATCGCCTTCGAGCCGTGGTTTCCAGTCGCGGTCATATTTGTCGGTGCATGCGCCGATATGTTTTCGCACGACGGAGTTGCTCTGGATGTTGATTAGTTCGATTAGTCTCTCGCGAGCCAAAGGCAGATTCCCGGCGCGATAAAATGTCGTCATCGCTTCGAGCAGATGCAGATGAGTATTCATCAGCTTCAGTTCGCTCGGTGCGCCCATGTAGGAAATCTCATCGCCGCTCGGAGATGTCCAGTCTGCGTTGAAGAATTCGATATACCCGCCGAACTCCTTGTCGTGACACTTCGCCTCCAGCAGTTCGAAAAGACGATTCGCAAAGGCCAGCACGTCCGGCCTCTTGCTTGCGAGATAGTACTCGGAGATCGCATAAAGCCCGAATGCCTGCCCGTAAAGATGCTTGCCGGTCTTTAGCTTTTTGTCCCCTGTGACATCAACTTCCCAGTAGAATCCCCCGTTCTTCTCGTCCCACATCTTCTCTTTAAGGAAGCGATAGCCCAACTCCGCCGCTTCAAGGCGGTTTTTGTCCCCGTAGCCGGCGCGAGCCAGTCTTGAAAAAAGCCAGACGGTCCGCGCCTGCGTGACAATCATTTTGGTCCCGCCTGCCCTGAGCTTCCCGTTCGCATCGAAGCTGATCGTATAGCCGCCGTGCTCGAGGTCGAGACCCTTGCTCTGCCAGAAAGGAACGATATTCTCATTCAGTATCCTTTCGAGCCTCGAAGTGAGGGCCTTCGCCGGGCCGACCGACGCCGCAGCGGCGCGCGGCTTCGGGCAGAGCGAAACCAGTAAGGTGACATTAACCAATCCGCATAGCCATCGCCGCACAAGTTTTCTTCTCGACATATCTCTTCCTTGAAACAATACCCTGTGAAATCTACATCCTATAATATGGAGCAAATCCGTCTCTTATGATTTCTTCGAAACGTCGATGCATCCCTGCTTCTGTCAAAAAATGACATTCTAAAGCCTGTCATTTGAATAATTATATAGAATCTTCACAATAATTACAGGGCCGTTTCCGGCGTGTCGATATCAAATCTACATACTGAGAATGGCCTTGCATTTGATTGCAGCCTTCGGTAGTATTGCAGGAAAATCGGCTCTTGTCGCCGCAAAAGGGGTGGTTGCCCCACGAGTTCAATTGCCGGTTGTTGGCCCGGCGAAAGCTCGGCTCAAAACCGCCCATGGATAGCAGCTTTTGACAGAGATTCTTAATGACGGCAAATATAAACACGCGAACCATTGAATCATCCGGCGCAAAAGAGATATTCGTCTCAGCCGCGCCGCAGCACAATACGACCCCCGCGCAGGCGGCGGAGCAGATATTTTCAGGCATAAGTGATATTCTGACCTCTGCCAATGCACGCATTCTGCAGGAGCGAGTTTTCGCCACCGGGCAGGTGATGGATATTCTTACAAAAGCGCGTTCGCAGGCTTATGCGGCCGCGAATCTTGACGACGGCGTCCCGCCGAGTCTGCTGGTCGAGGCCGAAGGGTTGGCCGGGCCGGTCGCAGGCGTACAGGTCCACGCGATCAGCGGCGATATGGAAATAGAGCTTGTCGAACTCGACCAGAGCCCTAAAGGAAGACTCCTTAAAACGCCAAACCACAAGCTGATTACACTCTCAGGCCTCTCCGTCCCTCAATTATCGTGTGCAAATGAACAGGCCAGGATTTGTTTGGAGAAGGCAGAAGCCGCACTGCTTGATGCAGGTACGGATTTCCTCTCCGTCGCTCGCACCTGGATGTGGCTGAAGAACATTCTTTCCTGGTATGATGATTTCAACGGCGTCAGGAACAAGTTCTTTACCGAGCGCGGCATAATCGGAAACGGAACTCGCCAGTTAATGCCCGCAAGCACAGGTATCGGTCTGGGCGCCGCCGACCAAAGCCACTGCGCGATGGATGTCTTTGCCGTTCTCGAACCGGCCGGGGCAATTCAACTCCTTGAGGCCGGAGGAAAACAGCAGTCGGCCTTTGAATACGGCTCGGCCTTTTCGAGGGCCTCGAGAACACCGACCCCGGCGGGTGAAACCGTATTTGTTTCCGGCACCGCTTCAATCGACGCATCCGGCGCGACAACACATATCGGCGACCCGGAAAAGCAGATCAAAGCAACCATCGAAAACGTCCGCGCAGTCTTGAGAGATATGAATGTCGCCGACGACGATGTCGTCCACATCATCGCCTACTGCAAGACTACCGAGGTTGAAAAGGTCTTCGATTCGATAAAAGGTGATTACGACTGGCCCTGGATAGTCCCGATCTGCGATGTCTGCCGCGACGACCTGCTCTTCGAGATAGAAGCTACAGCCGCAGTAGCAAAGGATGCCTGAGACCGGCCGATTCGAGCCGTCGCCTCCCGCCGTCGTTTCTCAGTCTCTGTCCTGCGAATAACATTCGCCCGGCCCGACCACTGAATCTTCGACTCCGTTGTCAAATAGAAACTGTCGAATACTCGTACACAAATGGCACTTGCTTGCATAGCGTTCTCTTTTTTCATATCCCAGGGACACAGCCTTATCGAGCAGACCGGCCGGCCCATGACGGAACAGCGCGGCGATCACCCCGTTCCCTGCCGGCTCGAATTGTTTCCAGATTTCCTCCAATGGCTTGGCCTTCACATTCCCTATGATAATTCCGCTGCACGTGCCGCTGAATACGTTGCCGTAAGGGTCTATATGCACGCCCTTGGCTGAAAGAAAATCGCTGCTGCAATTCATAGACGCTATCGATTCTATCGACTCGCTCTCCGCCGCCGGGCCCAATTCCGACGCTGCGCGACCGGTGAATCGGCAGTGGTAGTCTTGCATTGCATCGGCGAGTTTGCTGCTGCGCTGATCGGTCGAAAGGCCTGTCGTTCCAACCGGGTCTTTCAGGTACTTCTCCCAGCGGACCAGCACCCGCTCCGGCCCCAATATCTCGCGTGCAATCTGCGCCAACTGCCGCACCAATTCGACATCGACATACTCCTGGTGAAAAGGGTCCGTGCTGATCTTCAGTCTGCGAACGCCGAGTTCGTCAAGGGTGTTCAGTCGTTCCACCGCGGTCTTTTCACTCGCCGCCCAGAAGCCGTTGGTCTCGACCATATCACAGCCGCCCAATCCTTCCTGCTTCGCCTCTTCCAGTATCTCGACTAATCGCTCCCAGTAAAGAAACGGTTCGCCGCCGGTAAGATGAATCCTCGCCGAATCGCCCGCAAGCACTTTCAGCGACCGCCATGCGCCGATCGCCGTCTTCACCGCCATCAGACCGCCCTTGTCGGGCCCGCAGTTATAGTAGCAGAACGCGCAGGCGCAGTTGCATTTATAAGTCAGCAGCAGCCCCGCCGACCGCCACAGCTTCAGCTTCGGCTCATCACGCGAAAGCTGCCTGTTGTAAATATTTTCCGACAAGTCGGTCATAGCGCTTCGCCTTCAGCCGCTGCAGATTTTTTCAGGTGAATTTGTATAACGGTAATATCCGCAGGCGTTACGCCGTTTATACGAGAGGCCTGTCCGAGCGTTTCAGGCCTGAAGGCCGACAGTTTCTCTTTCGCCTCCGCTCGCAAATGTGAGATGCCCCGGTAATCGAGGTTGGCCGGTATCTTCTTGCTGTCGAGAGTCCGCAAGGCCGCCGCCAGGCGATTCTGCTTTTCCAGGTAGCCCTCATATTTTGCGTCGATAACAACAGCTTCGATTGCCTCGACGCTTATGTCCATATTCCTGACGATTTCATCCTCGCTCAGCTTCTCGGCGAGCGTATTCTGGGGCCGGCGAAGCTGCTCCCATAGACTCGCTCCGCCTGCTCGCTGACTTGTCAGGTAGCCTTTGAGCCTTGCGATATCATCGAGTTTCTTGCCGAACTTGCCCCGGCGTTTGTCGCTTATGAGACCGGCTGAATCGCCGATTGGCGTCAGCCTCCTGTCCGCATTGTCCGCCCGCAGCGCCAGCCTGTATTCGGCCCTTGAAGTGAACATCCGGTAAGGCTCGCTAAGGCTGCCCAGGTGCTCGTCGCTGTTTGTTTCTCCGGCGATTCCCCTGGTGAGCAGGTCGTCGATCATTACGCCGATATATGCCTGGTCCCTGCCTAATACAATCGCCTCTGACCCGCCCAGATTTCTTACGGCATTAAGCCCGGCCATAAGACCCTGCCCTGCGGCTTCCTCGTAGCCGCTCGTGCCGTTAATCTGCCCGGCTAAGTAAAAGCCCTTAATGGCTTTCGTCTCAAGGCTGCTCTTCAACTGAATAGGAGGACAAAAATCGTATTCAATCGCGTACCCGTAATGGATTATGCGGGCCTGTTCCGTGCCGGGCAGCAGGCGAAGCATCTCCGCCTGCACGTCTTTAGGCAGAGAAGTGCTTATGCCGTTGCAGTAGATTGTCGATTGCTCCGCATCTTCCGGCTCCAGGAATACCTGGTGCCGGTCCTTGTCGGAAAACCGAACCACCTTCGTCTCGATACTCGGGCAGTAACGCGGCCCCGTGGAAGTGATTTGCCCCGAGTAAAGCGGCGCGCGGTCCAGGTTGTCCAGAATCAGGCGATGTATTTTCTCGTTTGTGTAAGTAATCCAGCAGGGAATCTGCGTCCTGTCGATTTTGTCCGTCATGAACGAAAACGGTACCGGCGCCTCGTCCCCGGCCTGCACTTCGAGCTTGTCGAAATCCACCGTGGCCCCCTCTATCCTGGCCGGTGTGCCGGTTTTGAGCCGGCCCAGTTTCAAGCCGACCTCTTCGAGGCTCTTCGATAATTCCTCTGCCGCCGGTTCGCCCAGCCGCCCTCCGCTTTGCTGTTCGGCGCCAACGTGCATCAGGCCGCGGAGAAATGTCCCAGTCGTCAGGATTACGGCGCCGGCGCGATATTCCTTGCCGTCACTGCATACGACGCCGGCAGCTCTGCCGGATTCGGTGATAATCCGCGTGACGGTTGCTTCGATGATAGTCAGATTTTCGGTTGCTTCGAGGCGCCGGCGAACATAGTCCTTGTACTTGTGCTTATCCGCTTGTGCGCGAGGCGCGCGCACGGCAGGGCCTTTTGAGCGGTTCAGAAGGCGAAACTGGATTCCCGTTGCGTCTATCGCCTCGCCCATCAGTCCGCCGAGCGCATCGATCTCCCGCACCATCTGCCCCTTCCCAAGCCCGCCTATCGCGGGATTGCAGCTCATTTTCACAATAGTCTCGGCGCTGATGGTGATAAGGCACGTCTTCGCCCCCAACTTCGCCGCCGCATACGCCGCCTCGGCCCCCGCATGACCCGCCCCGACGACTATACAATCGAAATCACACGCCCTCATTCCTCTTTTCCCGCCAGCGCGACCGCCGAGGCTATTGCAAAATTCGCCGTGTGCGTAATGCTGATGCTGACATGATTGATACCCAGCCGCCCGGCGATTCTTGCCACTTCACCGTTGAGACTGACCTCCGGCTGGCCTGCGGCGTTGTTCAGTATTTCTATATCGGTCCACGCAATCTTGCCTCGCCAGCCGGTTCCTATCAGCTTGAGAACCGCCTCCTTGCCCGCAAAGCGACCGGCCAGTTTCTCAATCTCGTTCTTGGTCGATTTCGCGTACGCCTGTTCCGAAGCCGTGAAAACGCGGTCGATAAAACGCTTCCCGTGTCGTTCCGCCATCTGCTCTATCCGAGGGCAGTCAACAAGATCGATGCCGTGCGCTACGATTTGCATCCGATTACTCCGGTGAATCCGTCGCCGGTCATACGTCACTTTGTCCCTTCGACCGTCTCGACGGCTTTCGTGTTCATCTTGTATATCTTCTCAACGCAGAAATCCACGAACTCATCCATCTGCCCGATTGCCGCCTCACGCAGAAGCCTGGCATTGAGTTCGTCGATGGCCTTGTTGCGGCGGTCCGTCAGTATCATCTCACGCACCCGGCCCTGCGCCTTTTCCAAAGGCTCATAACCTGCCGTCTCTTTGGCCTCCAGCTTCATTATGAAGATATGCCCGACCGTTTCGATAGGCCCGGCTATATCGCCCGGCTTCATATCCTCGGCCCGCTCGGCGAGAACCACATAAGGTGCGGCCAGCGAATCGGGCTGAATCTCGGGCCACAGCCCGCCGAACGCCTGCCTGTGGCCGTTAGAGTACTCCTCGGCCAGCTTCGCGAAATCCTCCCCCTCATCGATTCGTTTTGCCAGTTCCGCCCCGAGCTTGCGAGCCTCTTCGGTGCGGTTGCTCTGGGCGTCGGCGACCTTCACTTTAGACATGTCTATATCGATCAGCCGGAACTGAACCATGCCGGGCTTGAAAAAAAACTCGTCCCTGTGCGTCTCGTAATACTCGGCCAGTTCGCCGTATGTCACCGGCCTGCGATACTGCAGCTTCGTCGAGAGATATGACTGCGTGATAATCATCTTCTTGTGTTCTTCCTTGAACTTCCTCCGGTCGAGCCCCTTCTCCTTGAGAACCGCATCCGCCTTGGCCTCGTCGCCGCCGTATCGAAGCACAAACTTCCTCAACTCCTTCTCCGCCATTTTATCCAGAGCCTCGTTCGCATTCTGCCCGATTTCTCTCTTGGCGTACTGATAAAGCAGAATGCCGGAAATCTTCCCCGTCACAACGTCTTTGACCGGCGTCTTCGCCTGCTCTTTGAACACCTCCTCGCCGGTGTTTTCCGCCAGCGGCTTGAGAAGCTCGGCGAGGGTTTTGCCTTCTGCCTCGTCCCGGCCCGCCGGCGACTCGATTATCTCGTCGCTCGTTATAGTCTCGCCCCCCACTACCATGACAAGTCCTCCCGCCTTCTCGACGAGTTGAATCTTCTCTGTGATTGCAACCCGTTCCTTCTCCGCCTCTGACGGCGAGGAACTCTCGTCGCCGCAGCCGCTCGCAACCAGCGCCGCAGCAAAGAACAGAATCCACAGTTTCACTTGCGAAAACTTGGCTTTTATATCCATACAGGCTCGACCTCCCGGCTGTCCTGCCGGTTCTTTGTTATCTCGAACTGACCGGTCTCCTGATGAGGAGCCGATACAACACACTGCCTGGCTATCAATTAAGGAAAGCAAGGCCTTATCAAAAACCATCCCGACTATGTCGGGATTCCACAGTTTTGCTTTTTGAAATTTGATCTTTGCATTCTCGAACTGGCCCTTGGCCGGTTTGAGGTGTTATGAACTTTCGGATGCCTCGCCGTCGCCCAGCAGCCCTATCTCGCCGGCAACCTGCTGCATCCCCGTTATCGTATCATCGATAAGCTCGCCGACCTCCACGCCGAGCATCTCGGCGCCTTTGGCGATTACCTCGCGGTTCACGCCCGCCGCGAATGCCTTATCCTTCCATTTCTTCTTGACCGATTTGACCTTAACATCCATCACGCTCTTGCTCGGTCGAACCAGGGCCGTCGCCGCAACGAGCCCCGTCAACTCGTCGATTGCATACAGCACCTTCTCAAGCTCGCTCTGCGGCTCGACGTCGGTGCAGATGCCCCAGCCATGCGAGACCACCGCGCGGATATACTCGCCGGGCCAGCCACGTTCGGTCAGAATCTCTTCGCTCTTCTGGCAATGTTCATCGGGAAACTGCTCGTAATCCAAGTCGTGAACCAGCCCGATCACGCCCCATTTCTCCTCGTCTGCCCCGCGCTTGTTCGCACAATAACGCATAACAGCTTCGACAGCCAGAGCATGCTTGATTAAGCCCTCGTTACGGTTATATTCTTTCAGAAGCGCAAATGCTTGTTCGCGGCTCGGCCCGGCTTCAGACATAATCCGCCTCGTTCAAAAGATACGATTCTCGATTCTACGTCAATAAAACAAGGGCCGCCCAAACGCCCTCAATCGCCTTCAGGGACCCCATACTGCTAATCTACATCCCCATCGCCAAAATTGCAATCGCTATTTTCAAAGCACGCTTCAGACACTCTTAGACGCTCTTAGTCTCAGCCACCGGTTAAACTCAGCGTCCTGTCCGGTGTCCAGTTAACGAGACTCGAACCTTCGGGCTCGGCTCCGATATTTATATTCGGGTCGATCGTCTTGTAGAATTGAACCACAAGACGGTACTTCTCGCTTATCCGAACGTACCTCGACACTAATTTCTCCAGCGCTTCGGTCTTCGTAAACGCCCAGGCTGCGAACATGTTCAGATCGTCCTCAAGGCTGCGCTGCGAATACTCCGCCAGAAACCCGGCGCTGAGCAGCCTGTCCGTCTGCCTGAAGACATCTCTTCGCCCCGACATCTCCCCAGCCGTGCCCCCGTACTCCCAGTTCTGCGCGTTGACGCTTCTCCAGTCGTCTTCCGGAAATTCGGTTCTGTGGTTTATCAGTAACAGGCTCGACAATTCCGAGTGCATCTGGCCCAGCAGATATTCCTCCGTATATCCCCTTGTCTGCCCCTCGCTGTTAACATAAATCGCAGACCGGCCGTACGCCGCCCCGAAAACCTTCCCGAAAAATTTCATATCGCTTATCAGGTATATGTCCGTCAGATTGCTCGTGAGCATTTCCTTCGGATAGACCCCGACAAATTTCTCTACAACGCCGACCACCCTGTCCGCTTCCTCTTTGGGCATTTGCAGGCCTTCGGCGTTTATAGGTTCGCCAAGCCACTCCGCCGGGAAGAACGTCTTCGCATCGTACTTGTGATGGATTTTGATTCCGTAATCCGCTTCGATTCTTGCGATACGCTCTTCGAGCGTCTGCGGCGCCTCGATTGCCGGCTCATCTGCCGTCTGCCTTTCACGTTCCTCCTTAATCTCAAAACCGGATACATCTTCGTCCTCAGGCTCTTCGGCTTCCTCAGCGGCCTCAGAATTCTGCCCCTCGGTTCCGGATTGCTGCCCGGCCTTTTCTATATCGAATATCAAAATCCCCCTGCCGACCCCGGCTGGATCGCCCTCCCTCGCTACTTGAAACGCGATGTATCGCCCGTCGTCGCTTACTACCGGATTCGACGCTTTATACCCGGGATAGTCGGAAAAAAATGTCACCCGCTCCGTCTTTCCAGACCCGTCCAGAGCCAGCTTATACAGGTCGATATGCTGCACGCCCTTTCGGTTGTGCTTATCGCACTCGACCAGCGTATGTTTGCCGTCCGGGAAGATGCCCTCCGGCTCGTCGTACTGATCCGGCGCCATCGAATAATTCACGACTTTGCCCGTCTTGAGATTGACCCCGCAAACCTCAGTGCCCTGGTAACCGTACGCGCTGAAAATCAACTCTTTCTCGTCCGGCGGGCGAAGGTTCTGTGTCTCCAGGCCGCATTCGAAAGGCAGATCCTCCTTCTTCAGGACGACCTCATTCTTGGTCAGCTTGGGCACGCCGTCTTCATAAACGATATCACCGCAGTGGAATGCCTCGCCCTGCGTCCAGACGATACGCATCCGCCTGCGCGAGACAGCAGGCCCTTCCGAGCATTTCGCACCCAGGGGCGTCGGCGGACTCGAAAGGTCCTTCTTCAACACCCAGAGCTCGGCATTTCGCTCGCTCCTGCTCGCCCAGGGATTCGTCGCGTCAAATTGACGGGCGCCGCTAAGCAGGATGTCCCCGTTGCTCAGATAGAGCGCCCGCGTATAGCCTTCGTGGAAATAGCGATGCGTCATCGGGCGGATAATGTTCGTTTCCAGATCGACTTCGTAAACGTCACCGAACGTCTTCTCGATAAACAAAATCCTTTTGCCGTCGTGCGACCAATCCGCCCTCTGCCCGAAGTGAGTCACCCGCCTGATATGCCCCGGTAGCTCGTCCAAGGGCGATTTATCCTTTGTGCTCTCTTCGCCGGCCCAGCATTCCAGCGCCAGCAACCCCGCCAATACCGCCAAAACCGCCTTACGTATTTCACCCTTCATGGTCTGTCTCCT
>JAFGCD010000030.1 GCA_016932835.1 Sedimentisphaerales bacterium | reverse complement strand
TTTCCTTTTGCCCTCACTAAAATACGGGGCAAAAGAAAGAAAAATATTGCCTCAACTGCAAATCACTTTTATCGTACCACCTCCTTTCAGCAACTAAGCCTGCGGCTGCGATTTTTTGTTGACCAGATATTCCCCGGATGATGCCACAAACAGGACTCGACCGCAAGCCCCAAAAGGTCCACTGCGACGTCAACATTGCAGAGAGTGAAACAGTGATGCAGCTGCGTGAATTGCTTAATCTTACGCGGGGTGAGGTTGATTTTGAGCGAGGCAAAACGGAACTGCTTAACTGATCAGGTCTTAACGAATATCCCCGGAAGGATTCGAACCTTCAACCTCTGGCTCCGGAGGCCAGCACTCTGTCCAATTGAGCTACGGGGACGAGATTTCGCAACCTTGAGTATTATAAGTGCATATGCACATTACTGCAACCGGCGTTCTGCAAATTCTCCGCAAAGCCGGTCATCAGGCTTCATTCCGGCTGAGGATGTTCCGGGTGAGTGTCTGAAAATACGGATGTCCTCCGGATTTCAGCTTTGCGCGGCCCGGCTGAAAATGGTAGAATCCGCCGTCAGTTTTTTTGAGGCCGAGTACACAATGGTAAAAACCTGTTTTTCGTTAACAACAAGAGATATTATTACAATTTCGGCATTTTGGCTGTGCACAATTTTGCTCTGTTCGTGCGGCCACAGGCCTGGTTTTTCCGGCCCCGGCGAAGCCGGCAAACTGCCCCGCGGTCGGCCTTCCTGTTATGCCACGGCCACTATCGGCACAACTTTCGCCGATCCGTATCGCCTGGGTACACACTCTTACAGCGGGGGCAAATCCGAAAAGAGCGGCATACTATACACCTGCAGAGGGGGCCATATCGATCTGGCACATTTGCGCAAGGGCGCGGACTGGACGAAGTTTTTTGCCGAACGTACGCTGGAACAACTCAAGCGCAATATGACAAAATTCTCATTCAAATTCTACGAGCCATCGAGGTATTTCGTGGAGGTTACGTATCCGGAGAATTGGCACGCGATTTCTGAAGAGCAGAGGCAGGAAACTGCTCGGGATATTGCCATCCGGCTGGGGCAATACTTCGCCTTCACCGGATGCACGTGGCACGAAATTCTGACATGGTTCGGATACAGGTCGTTTGCACTGTATCCGGAGTTTCCGTCGTCTTTCTCCTGGGAGGATACGTACTCCAATCTACTGGGCACACACCTCGCTGTAAAAGCGCTTCGAGATACGGATCGCGATTACGACGAGGCAATGACGTTAGCCCTGTCCGACGAACTCAGGGATCTGGGTGTGCAGCCGAAGAAGACGGCGATATTCGCCTCAGAGAAGATGCGTGGCCAATGGTACTCGGGCGAGATTCTTTTCCTCATCAAAGTCCAAGGGCGCAATCTGGACATGGGACTTGACGACGGCTACGTTACACCGTGGCTTGTTCCTTCTCTGGGTGAGTGTCCCGATGCGAAACCAAGCGATTGCCCGGTTCCGAATCCGGATTTTCTCGCAGACTACGGTTTTTCAGTGAGACTGCAGATCGAACCCAGAGAGGCCGCCGGTCGAAGAATTCTTAAGATTGTGTATCCCGGCAGAAAGAAAACTCCTAAGCTGATCGAACCGGCTGTTCATTACGCGACCATAATGGAGCATATCAAAAAACACGCGGAGGAGGCATTCGGGCATGATATCGAACCTTGAGATTAGGCTATGCCTGAACCCACTGTATAAAATCCCTGTTCGCTCCAGCTTTGCGAGCTAAAATCAAGGTTCAAATCGTATTCTGTCCTGCTGAAATGGTCGATAAATCAAGAACAACGGCCTAATTCCGCCGGTATGCTCTAACAGGACCCGCAAAGGGCGCCTAACTTGAAATTCAAGCGAAAATGCTGTATAATGATTGGCGTAAGGGTATTTATAGAAGGTGCGCAGTATAATGGCAGTCCGATATAGTACAATCCCCCTGCCAGTGCTGGCGGCGGCGCTGGTATTGTCACTGCCGGTGTCTTTTTCATCCGCAATGACCCTTACCGATGCACTAAACCCTATCGGGGATCATGCCCTCTTTACGCTCGACGGCCAGAGTATGCCTCTGAGCCTTCTGAGGGGCAACACCGCCCTGCTGCTTTTCGGCTCGACCGATTGTCCGCACTGCCGGGTCTCTCTCGATACACTCGAAAGGATATACAACACTTCCGGCGCCGAGGTTCTGATATTTTTTGTCGCCGCAGGGCAGGACGCCACTGAGATAACGGATTTTTTCGGCGAAGATATCCCCTCATATTCGATATTGCTCGACCCCCAAGGTCAAGTAACCCGTCGTCTTGACATCAAGCGAATCCCAACATGCGTATTCATCGACGGAACAGGCCTGATCCAGTACAAAGGCAGTTTCAATGAGGGCATCGCCCGGCGCCTGATCGCCGGCGAGCGTCCGGTCTATCCCGACAAGCCAAGAGCCGGACTTCGCGCAGCCGACCGATTCGACAAGGACCCGCGCAAGCAATCCCGGCAGGCTGTGCGATACATCGTGGAACTCGACGAAAAACCGGGCTTCTCAAAGAAGCTCTCAAAAGCCGCACTGAAGGCTCGTCGCAAACTCTTTCGCAACGCCGCCGGCAAGATCGGGGCGCGGGTGATTCACGATTATGGAAAAATCGAGAACAGAATCGTAGTCGAAATACCACCGGAAGACGCCGCCGGCCTTCGCCAACTTCCCAGGTTCAAACGGTTCAAGGAGGACCGCCGGGTAAAGGCCCTTCTCGAAGACTCGGTCTATCAGATCAGGGCGGACTACGCATGGGATAACGCAATCACGGGCCAGGGGGTGAAGGTTTGCGTGGTGGATACGGGCATTGATCACACCCACCCCGACCTCCTCGGCAAGGTTGTTGAGCGGTACAACTCGCTGGACGGCTCGGATAACTCGATGGACGATAACGGGCACGGAACTCACTGCGCGGGAATCATCGCCTCGGAGGGCGTACAATACCGGGGTGTCAGTCACGACGTATCCCTCATGGCGGCAAAAGTGCTCGATTACAGCGGTTCCGGATTCGCCTCAGATGTGGTGCTGGGTGTGCAATGGTGCGTTGAGCAGGAAGCGGATGTTATCAGCCTGAGCCTGGGAGAAGGACTGTACAGCGGGACATGCGACGAGGACGAGATGGCCCAGGCCGTCAACAGCGCGGTTGACGCCGGGGTGGTAGTGGCATGCGCGGCCGGGAACGACGGCGATTCGGCACATATGGTCTCGCCGGCCTGCGCATCCAAAGCCATAGCAGTCGGAGCGGTGGACAAGATCGACAATATCGCATCCTATTCCGACGGCGGAATCGAACTGGACCTGGTAGCACCGGGCGGAGACCAGTTCGGCGGCACGCACTTCCCCGAAATAGTATCGACATTCAGTACTGAAATCGCAAATAACCCCTTCTATTGCATGTATCTGATTGCTGATGAATGCTGGGACCAGCACTTCAGTGTTGACGGCAACCGTTATATCCGCGCGGTGGGAACGTCCATGGCTGCCCCGCATGTCGCCGCCGCTGCAGCGCTTCTGATCGAAGCAAACAAGAGCCTCACCCCCGTTCAGGTGAAGAACGTACTCGAACAGAACGCCGACGATTTGGGACCGGCAGGCTGGGACAACGTATATGGATGGGGAAGGATCAACCTCGAAAAGGCCCTGGACAACATTCCGCCCGAAACCGGGGAACTGATTGCAGAGATTACCGAGCCGAACGCATCGGCGTCATTTGCGGTAGGCGAAGAGTTCGACCTCGCTGCGAATATCGATTGCTTCGGCGGCGACGGGTGCGGTGATGTCCTTGTGTACGCCGAGTTTTGCCGCGGGCGTGACTGCAACGATTATAATGACATCGCCCCGCTGACGCCGATATCGACACTCGACAACAATCCAAACAGCCTCGGAATACTCACCGGCTACTCCGTCGATACCAACGCTCCGTTGATCTTCGATGCCCAGACAATGCTGGATATCTCCGAGGCTGCGTTCACGAAATCTCTTAATCCAACGGCGTCCTTTGTAGGCTCGACCATTCCCGGACAATACAGCACCGGCGATCTTGAGAGCGCCGACGGCGTCGGGGCAATCGGTGAAGACGTGGCCGTACACTACGATTTCCATCTTCCGGCAGGGACGATAAAGAACGTTAAGGTAAGGCTGGAGAACTATATTGTCTCACACTGGGTTTATCCTCCGTTCGCAGGATGGTACGTCTATACATCCAACGAGACCGGGGACAACCTGCACCTGATCGGCGACTGCATTCCGGCAGAAGGAGGAGGCGGAGAGACGCCATCTCCGGACTGCTGGTTCATCTCGGAAGATGCGAACGTCATCGGCGATTTCGAGGGCGGAGCGACCAACTACATAAAACTCGTCTCGCATGACGTTGATGAGGACGGTTTCGGAATGGATTTCCTGACATTCAACGACATTGAAGTGATCGTCGAATACCAGCCTGACCCTGAAAATGATTCGATCTATAGGTATTATCTTCAGTTCGATATAAACGACATTGACCCGGCAGCCGAATTGACCGGCGCCCGCCTGCAGTTAGAGGTCACGCAGCCTGCGACCGAGGCCGTCGCCGAGGTTCGTCTCGTTGACAACAGCCTGGTGCCGGGCGATTCGGCACAGGCTATGCACGAAGCCGCCGAGGCGTATTATTCGACGCTCACAAACCCAATCAAGACCTTCACCTGTGAAAACACCGGGCCGATCGTCGTGAATCTCAAGGCTGCTGTGGAAGAAGCGCTGCTGGCAGACGAAGCCACAATCGCTTTCCAAATCACCGAACGCAACAGCGACCAATTAGTCTGCCTCGCGGCAGCCGGTTCAGGCAATCCCCCTGTGCTGACGGTCTCGCAGAAGGTTCAACTCGACCCTTGCGACCTGCCTGACGGCGGCGGGTCGCCCGAAGACGCAAACAATGGCCCGCGACCACTCAATTTCGACACGATCATCACCAGAGATATCTCGGAAGACACATATACGATGCACGAAGCCCCCGCCTCGGCCGGCATTGGCGCCGCATTCGCATCGGAATACAACACCGGCGACCTCGAGCCGAACGACGGTATCGGGGCCATCGGGATAGACGCAGAAGAACACTACGAGTTCACGATTCCCGAAGGCATAGTCAAGACGCTCAAGGTCCGGTTGGAGAATTACATCGTCTCGCACTGGGTCTATCCGCCCTACGCGGGTTGGTATGTCTATACGTCAAACGCCTCAGGCGATAACCTGCACCTCGTCGGCGACTGCATCCCGGCCGAGGGCGGAGGCGGAGAGGCCCCGTCTCCGGACTGCTGGTTCGTCTCCTCCGACCCCGATGTCCTGGCCGACCTGACCCCGGGAGCAACCAACTATATCAAACTCGTCTCCCACGACGTTGATGACGACGGCTTCGGGCAGGATTTCCTCACTTTCAACGATATAGAGGTGATTACAGAATATGCGATCGACCCGAATAACGACAACGTCGGAAGGTACTACCTGAAGTTCGACATTTCCGATTTTTCGAGTGAGACGCCCATCGACTCGGCTACATTGAATTTCCACGTCACGGCCCCCGCTCTCGATGCAATCGCTCAAATCAACCTCGTGAAAGTATATGATCCGTTCTTTAATACGGCGTACGCGTTTTACGCAGCAGAGGACGCGGACTATTCGAGCCTTGTCAACCCGATCAAGACATTCGCATGCGACACCGCCGGCCTGAAACAGGCCAATGTCAAGGCAGCTCTCGAAGACGCTATAGAGAGCGGTCGGTCCGAGATAGCATTTCTCATCACCGAGCAGAACGAAGACGCACTCTTCGCTATCGATGCCAATAACGGCGACAATCCGCCGGCTCTGGATGTTTATGTCAAATCAGGAACCAGTGCGGGGCGCGTCAAATGGAGACTTGTGGGCGGCGAACACGGCGATTTCAAGCTCCGGGTACGAGCGTCCAACGATATCGGAGTAGAAGGCCTGTCAGATACGCGTGTGGTTAATATCTACGACCCCAACCTGCCGGTAATACATTCGGTCGAATGCATGATAGATTCCGCATGGCAGGACTGCAGAGTTGCTGAATACGGCGACACTATCCAGAAGATAAGAATCGACGCCGACGATCCGCAGGAAACTCCACAGGTCCGCCTGACACTGCGAAACGTACCGGACGACCATAACTTCGTGGATGAGCAATTGGCCTATAGCGAAGGGTATTTCACGCATGAGGCCAATATCGAGATAGCCGACTCGGGCCAATGGCTCATCAAAGTCCTCTGCACCGATTCGGACACCAACACCGCAGTCAAAACGATAACCTGGAACATCCCGTGGGGCGTGCTGGCAGCCGATCTTCTGGCCCCAACGTCGGACATCGCCGTTCCCAAGAGCAGCACCTTCGATGTCCAGACCCAACTCAGATGTCTCGATGCCGAGTGCCCCGCTGCAAACCTCAGTCTCAAGATAAACGAACCGATAGAGATCAAGTATGACGACTCGACTCCCGAAAGTTATGCCGACATAGGCTGGTCCGAATTGCTCGGTGAGGTGTATATTGCGGTGCAGTTCACTCCCGACGCATACCCGGCCACTTTGAGCACGGCTCGCTTCTATGTCTGGGACACGACCACCTACCCCTTCGAACTGCACATCTGGGATGACACCGGGGACGATGGTCTGCCGGGCACCGAACTGATCAGCCCATTCGTAGTCGACCCCGTTGTCCCATCGGGAGCCAGCCCGGATATGGACCCGAACATCGCCTGGTTCGATATCGACCTGTCGGCCCACGACATCGTCATTGACGACGGAGGCTTCTACATAGGGTGGAAGCAGCTCGAAGAAGGAAAGAACAATCAGGTCGGCCTCGACATGAACGGAAGCGATACCTACGATCATGGCTGGGTTTACGGCGGCTGGATTCTCGGCTGGCTTCCACAAAACTACCTCTGCTCGCTCGACGCGACCTACTGCGGCAACATCATGATACGCGCGGAGGTCTCGACCCCCGGGACTTATTCCGGCGTCCTGCCTATGATCGCGGGGCGGGCGCCGCTGTACACAAGCACCGACAATCCCCGAGCCTGCTCCGACATGGACGCAGGAGACGATTGCCGGGCCACTTTCCAGGTCCACACAGTCGGTGCTGTCGCTGAGGAAGCGAGACTCTACACTGTCGCAGCGAATACGCACAGTCTCGACACCGCCGCCCCTCTGCAAGTCACCATCACAACACCCGCGGCACCATGTCACGCTGCAAACCTCAACGCAATAGGCCCCGTTGACTTCGGTGATTTTGCACTTCTGGCGTTGCAGTGGCTCGCCCCGGAACCGGATCTCGCCGCCGACATTGAAATCGACGGCGATATCGACGCCCTCGATTTAGCGATACTGGCCCACTACTGGCTCAATTTCTGCGAATAGAGGGGTCCGTCGGGTGCCTGTGAAAATAAACTGGCGCGCTGTTTTTGGTTATGTTACTCTTTGTCTGTAAAGCAATTACAGATTTTAGGAGTATGCAATT